>DAOUEC010000113.1:0-4772 GCA_034430655.1 Anaerolineae bacterium | reverse complement strand
CCGGGGGGATGCTCGATTTTTGTCCCCCTTTCGCTTCCCAAACCGCCATTCAGCCTCCTTTCACCCCCTCAGCGGGCGAATATGCCTCCGCCTCAGCCCTCGAAATCCGCCTCCGGCTGCCATTTGGCCCTTGCCTCCCACCTGTGGGGCCTCTGCGCGGTCTCTGGCGGGCTCAATGACCCGTCTGAGGGCTCAAAATGGCCTCATTTTTCGAGCATCGAGGGGGGGTACCCCACTTCCAGCGATGCTCGAATCGTCCCTCAGACGATGATCACGTCGGTCTCGTGCAGCACCTCCGGCCCGCTGGTGATCTCGGTCTTGGCCAGGCACTGCTGGCACAGGTAATAGTACCGCACCTGGTCCTTGCGCGGGCGAATCACCCGCTCCACCGCCTGCTTCATCTGCGCCAGTTGTTTGCCCTCCAGCAGGCACTCGAAGACGCTGTATTGAACCGGCGTGCCGTAGTTCAGCAGGACGTTGTGCAATTTGGTGCGACGCTTGTCGTCGCTGATGTCGTAGGCCACGACGACGAACTGTCTGCTCATACTATACCACATCCCATGGTCGAGGGCAAGTCCCCCTTGCTTGCTCAGCGGTTGAAGAGGGGAATGTATATCTCCTTCCTCCCCTCGACGACTTTGGCCAACAGCCGCGCCTGTACCTCAAAACACTGTTGATAGGTCAGGCGGCGTTCGACCCCCGGGTGCACCACGCGGGCGTGGATGCGCTTGCCGTACTGGCGGAAAAAGGTCTTGAGCGCTTCCTGCTTGAGCCTGAGGCCCCCCTTGGGCCCGGGGCAAAAATCGCCGGTGGTCAGCAGCCCCTTGTTGATGATGGTCAGCACCACTGAGTCGACGATGATTGAGCGGAACTCCTCTTCCAGGTCCAGCGCCAGCGCGGGCCGGCCATGCTTGTCGGCGTGGAAGAAGCCATCGTAGGGGTCCAGCCCCACGATCTCGGCGGCGGTGATCATGTTCTGCGTCAGCAGGCTGTACCCCAGGCTGAGCAGGGCGTTGGCCGGGTCGGGTGGAGGACGGCGGGCACGCCGCTCGAAGCCCCACTCCTCCGGGATGGCCTGGCGGAGTATCTGAAAGTAGGCCCGGGCGCCGCGTCCCTCCTGGCCCCGCGCTTCCGCCAGGTCGGCTGCGTCGTCGGCGGCCTTGATGGCCGCGCTGATTTCCTCGATGGGGCCGTCATCAATCTCCGGGCGGCCACGGCAGATGCGGCGCGCCAGGGTGCGCTGGTTGCGCAGTTTGCCACCCACGATGGCCCGGCCCACACTGAGGCAAAAGCCGGCATCCTGTCCACGGGCGTATTGGGCGTGACGCCGAGGGATGTTCTTCCCGGTGGGAGGCGTGAGACGCCCGCGCAACTGGCCGGTGCGACTGATCAGGCTCAACCCCACCCCCGCCCGCAGCAGCGCGTGGAGGGCCGGTGTGGTGACGCCTACTTGCCCCACCAGCACGACGTGCGAGATGCGCACCAGGGGAACGCGCATCAGCACCTCATCATCTTTGGTGACCAGGATGCGCCGGTACTCTTTCTCGATCCGCGCACCCTGCTCGGTGACGTACATTGTAGCCATGGACAGGAACCAGGGACCAGGGACCAGGGACCAGGGGTCAGGGGTCAGGGGCCAGGGGCTGAGGGCTGGGGGCGGTCGATTTGGACGCGACCGGAGGCAGTTTTGCCTTCCCAGTACCGGATGAGGCCCTGCAGCGCGCGTGCCGCTTCGCCCCGTAATGATGCCAGACGCTCTCGTTCAGCGTCGTCCAGGTAGTCAACCGGTATGAGAGATGGATGAAGTATTCCATCCTTGCACCTCCTGGTCCCTCGCCCCTATCCCTCGCCCCTCGTCCCTAGTCCCTATACCCGTCCGGGACGTAGTCGTAGAACAGCCAGTCGAAACCTCCCTTGACCTCGATGCGTTTGTTTTTCCACTGGTAACTGTACTCGTCACGCTCAAACCACACACCCAGGTAGTCAAAGCCCTCGTCGAAGGAAGTAATCCTGGTCTTATTCGGCTCCAGGCGCAGCAGCAAGTCTGCCAGGATCTCGGCGGCGTCGGTCTGCGACCGATGGACTCGGCGTTTGTTCTCGCAGAAGGTGCAGAAATCGTCGGCGTAGCGCACGACCTGGTACCCTAACCCGGTCAGCCGCAGGTCGAGCCGATGCAGGTACACGTTGCACAGCAGGGGCGATATCACCGACCCCAAAGGTATGCCCCGGGGCACGTCGGGGTCGCGGCGCCCCACCTCCAGCCACTGGCGCACGAGGCGGCGCACAATGGGGTCGTATACCTCCTGCTCGAAGAAGCGCAGCATTAACTCGTGGTCCAGGCTGTCGAAGCACTCGTCAATGTCGCCGTCCAACACCCACCGGAAGCCATTTTCGCGCAGGAGCACGATCTGGCGCACGGCGTCGGCGACGGAGCGACCAGGCCGATAGCCGTAACTGCAGTCGAGGAATATCCGTTCGAAGCGGTCATCGAGCACGCGCAGCGCGGCCCGCTGGAGCACGCGGTCGGTGACGGTGGGGATGGCAAAGTGGCGGTAGCCGCCGCTCTTCTTGGGCCGGCTGAAACGGCGCAACGGCTGGGGCTGGCAGGTGTTGGCCCGCACGGCCCGGGCCAGGTTGGCCAGTCGCTCCTCCCAGTTGCGCCGCCAGCGCCGGATGCTGACCTCGTCCACGCCCGGTGCGCCTTTGTTCTCCGCCACTTCCTCCCACGCGGCACGCAGGTTGTCCCGCGCCAGCACTTGATTGATCACCCGGCTGTCCATCTCTCCTCCAGAACGCGGATTTCAGGACGGCAACGGATCAGGACGCGCCGCCTGCCTCCTGCCCCTTGCCTCCTGTTTCCTGTCTCCTGTCCCTTTCAGACGACGAGATCCTCTCCCCACTCCTCGCCCCTCGTCCCTTGTCCCTCGTCCTTATCCTCCTCCAACGCGGCGACGGCGACGCCCATCTCCAGCGCCTCCAGTCGCCCCTCGATGGCCTGCAGCATCTCCACGATGGTGGTTCCCTCGGGCACCCAGCCGACCTTCCACTCCAGGTCGCGGACGATGCGGGCAGGGCGGGTGGCGACGTAGTATCCGAAATCGAGCGCCTCCTCCAGCCGGGCCAGCAGCCCCGTGGCCCATTCGTGGAAGGGCTCGCTGACGGGCAGCAGAGTATAGCGCAGGTAGGCGATGGCTTCCATCCGCGTGCCGACGACGTAGAGTTGCGAAGCGTCGCTCAGCCGCATACGGCTGGTCAGCGCCTGGTAGGGCTGGCTGTGACGTCCGGCGACGGCCAGTTCTGGAAACCAGTGCACGGTCACCTGGCCGTAGCGGCGATGGCGCAACACCCACTGGGACTCGGTGACGTGAAAGGTGACATCCTCAGGCACGAGCAGCCGCCACTCGTCGGGCCGCTGGTCGGCGCGCAGGAAGGGGTTGTCACGCAGGGGCGGCGGCAGGTCGTCCATCGAGAGCCGCTGTGACTTGAGCCCCACGCCCCACCAGCCGTAGGGGGCCTCGGGGCCCAGCGACTCGTCACCGTAGCGGTGGAGCACGTAGAGGGCCAGGCATTGGGTCAGCGCCAGGTGGTCGGCAGCGATGAAGTGTTGGAAGGGCTGGCCGCGTGTCCGGGCGTCGGCGTGGGTCTCCAGGAACGCTTCCAGGGCGGGGGAGCCGGCCCGGTAGCGGCGCGTAAAGGCGCGGCGAGCGTGGCGCGGGGGCTGGTAGGCTCCATCTCGGGCGATGGTTGCCTTGCGGGGGCCGGGGAAGTGGTAGGGCAGCCAGAGGTCTATGCAGGCGCGTTGGCTTTCCGCGCGCCCGTGGAAGAGCCAGGCCACGGCCAGCGTGAGCAGCAAGGCCAGCAGGCTGACCAGGGCCAGCGTGACGCTCCAGGTGGAGGCTGGAAGGGCGGCGCGGAGCACGCCGGCCAGCCCCTCGGCCAGCAGCCCCAGCAGGAGGCCGAGGGCCACGGTGACCAGCACCAGTACCCACACTTCGCTGCGCGAGCGGCGCACCTCTTCGATGCACGTGTAGGGAGTGCGGCGGCGGCGCATCAGGGGGCCTCTTGCCAGATGCCGTAGGCGGTCACTACCAGGGAATTGATGTCTCCTTCGAGCCTACCACCGGGGGACCAGGCAACAACCGGCTCGGATACATCTTGACCAGCCCCTCGTCGTCTCCCGCCTCGTCGCCCGTTAGCCCACTCCCGGCCCACCAACGGTTCCAGTGGTCCTTGTACGACCACCTGGTCTGCTTGCCGCGCTCTAAAGTGGGCTCGGAGAATGTTCCCGTCCAGGTCACGCGGTCGCGGCCATGGATCGCCGGTCACCTCGGAGCCAACCGGTTCGCCGTGTCGCACCATTCGCCCAAAGCCATAGCCTTGCTCCCCGCCCACAAAGAGCTCCGTCAGATGGCCCAAGATGGTAATGTCATCCAGGTCCTGTAAGGGCGGCGGTGCTGTAGAGAGGTTCTGATCCAGGTACACGTAGCCTTGCAGATAAACTGGGCGGGCAGGGGGCCGGTCAATCTGCACCCGGGGAGTGATGAACTCGATCTCGTGTAAAGTGGCTTCTTCCGCCGTCCAGGTGGAGGCAGTCAGGGCGGTGCTGCCAAAGGAACCGATGAAGCGGGCTTCAAAGCCAGCGGCCGACAGGTTGCCATAGTGCCAACTCCCCTGCTCCAGTCTGGGATAGTAAAGCTCCCCGTTGGCAAGTTTTAGGTAGAAGTAACTGGCGATGACGTGGTCACGGACGTAATCGCCCACGGCCAGGTAGT
>DAOUEC010000112.1:0-5677 GCA_034430655.1 Anaerolineae bacterium | reverse complement strand
TCGAGCAGCGGGACAGCGTGGACCTGACGCTTCTCCCGGAGCCACCGACCCACCTGCAGGTGGTTAACGTTGGTGCAGGACAGGTAACAGTGCGCTGGCAGCCGTCGCCGACCGACACGGTGGATCTGGTCGGCGATGTGGCCACCGGCTACCGGGTCTACACCAGCACCGACGGCCTGGGCTGGTCGAACGGCGTGTCCATAGCGACGACCACCGTCTACACCCTCACCGGTCTCGCGGAGGGGCAACTGCTCTTCGTCCGCGTCAGTGCGACCAACGACGGCGGCGAGTCCTTCCCCACCGAGACGCTGGCGATCCGCGTGGGGGATGACGCTGGAGTTCTTTTGGTCAATGGCTTCGACCGGCTCAATGGCACGATGCTGGTGCCCGACTACGATTCGGTGGAGGGGTACAACCTGCGCATGTTCCTCGACCAGATGAACCGGTACGACTATGCGATCCAGCACGGAGAGGTCATCTCCTACCCCTTCGACGGCGCCAGCAATGAAGCGGTTCGGGATGGATTGGTCCATCTGAGCGATTACGTGCTGGTGGACTGGATCCTGGGGGAGGAGTCGGCCCCCGACGAGACGCTGGACGCAACGGAGCGGGCGCTACTGACCGACTTCCTGGGGCACGGCGGGGCGCTGTTCCTGAGCGGCACGGAGGTGGGCTGGCACCTGGATTATCTGGGGGCCGACCCCGATTTCTACAACGCTCGTCTGCGGGCCGACTACGTTGGGGATGACGCGGAGACCTACGACGTCGCCCCGGCCCCTGGCTCTATCTTCGAGGGGCTGTACCCATTCCGCTTCGACGCGCCGGGGATGTACGCCGCCGATTACCCGGACCAGATGACACCTATCAGCGGCTCTGTGGCGGCGCTGACCTACAACGGGGGCCTGGCAGGGACGGCGGCGGTGCAGTACGCCGATGGCTGCGAGCGGCTGGTATATTTCGGCTTTCCCTTCGAGACGATCCGGCCCGAAGCGCGGCCCGGTGTGATGGCCCAGGTGCTGGATTTCTTGGATGTCTGTTTGCCCGCGCGGTACCGCTGCTGGCTGCCGCTGGTGATGCGCGATTTCGAGGGCGGCGGAGGTACGTGCACCGACGTCCTGGTTAACGGCGGCTTCGAGTCGGACGAGGGCTGGGTGCTCAACCAATTGGCGACCTATGACACGACTCAGATTCACTCTGGCGCGCGTAGCGCGCGGGTGGGCATCCTGCCAGGCGAGCCGGGCGGCGGCACTCTCATATATTCCTCCGTGATGCAGAAGGTGACGTTACCCGCGGGCCCCTGCGCCAGTGCCGTTCTGCGCCTATGGGTCTATCCCATCAGCGAGGGAAGCGACGCTGGCGACCAGCACTACATCGCGTTGTCCGACCAGGGGGGCTATTCTCACGCTTTGGATGCCTGGCAATCTGACGGGCGAGCCTGGGAGCAGCGGGAGTATGACCTGAGCGCGTACCTGGGCCAGACGGTGTCCCTCTACATCGGCACGAAGAACGATGGGGACGACGACACGGCGGCGCTGTACGTGGACGACGTGGCGCTGGAGGTCTGCCCGTGAGGGCAGTCTATTGGGTTTCGCCGTGAAACTATTCTTGAAACTGCGGAGGCGTATTATGTCGAGAGATGATGCCGTCGGCTCCACTGGAGACTTGATCGGACAAGGAGGTGGATAGGGAATGGTATCGCGCAGGGTTGTCGTGGATCGCTGTCCTCAATGTGGTGCGCCTCTTCCGCCGGGGGATGGCGAGCGAGTGATCTGCTCCTATTGTGGTTCCTCCCTGATCCGCCAGGCGGATTCCAGCGCGGGAACCGCCGGGCAATGGGGAGTGCGCCTCAAGACCATCTCTTGTATTGACCAGCAGGGCATTGGCATCGAGGCCTTTCGCATACTCATCCCGGCGGATTGGGAGTTCGAGGGGGGTGTCCGCTGGCTGATGAACAACCCGGGGAAGCCCGCCGTGATTGCTTTTCGGGCCTACAACTCTCAGGGAGAGGAGGCGTTCGAGGTCCTTCCCAGCATTCCCTTTTACTGGACTAACAACCCGATGGTCACGGCGATGTTCCCGGTGGGCAGCCTGTACTATGGGAACGAGGTCAGACCGCCGGCCCCCGCGCTCCAGGTCTTGCAGCAGGTCGTCGTTTCCCGCTACAGGGGTCAGATGCCCGGTTTGCAGGTCGTTCAACAGGAGCACCTGCCGGACCTGGCGCAGCAGATGCAGGCCAGCAGCCCCGTCGCCCCCACCGGCGTCACCAGCGCGGATGGAGCGCGGGTCCGCATCCGCTACCGGCACGGCGACCGGGACATCGAGGAGGATGTCTTCGGCGTCGTCGAGGTCAGCCAGGTGGTTACACCGATGTTTATGGGCGCGATGGAGAACGTCTTCTGGATAGCGGATTATCTCTTCTCGTTTCGGGCGCTGGCGGGCCAACTCGATGGCCTCTCTGATCTGTTTATGGCCGTCGTCCGCTCTTTCCGGCTGGCCCCGCAGTGGTACGGGCGCTACATGCAGGTCAGCCAGTATATGATCCAGAATCAGATTCGGCAGATTAATCAAATTGGCCAGATTAGCCGGATCATCAGCCAGACCAACGATCAGATCAGCGATATGATTATGGACTCGTACCACCAGAGGCAGCAGACACTTGACCAACTCTCCAACCAGTTCAGCCAGACGATCCGCGGCGTGGACGAGTACCACGATCCCTTTGAGGAGCGAGGCGTCGAACTCCCTGGGGGGTACGATCATGCCTGGTCCAATAGCCTGGGTGAGTACGTCCTGACCGACGATCCGAACTTCGACCCGAACGTTGACTCGAATCTGAACTGGGAGGCGATGGAACGGCGGTAAGGGCGAAAGGAGGCCAGGATGCCCAGCGACAACTGGACGGAGGAAACGATCACCAGCCGCCGCGTCGGGCCGGGTGACGGCGAGGTTGGGGATGACGCCCGGTCGGATCAGGCGACAGTCCCCATTTACGTCTGGGTGCTGGGTTTCATCGTGGTGCTGCTGGTGCTGATGGTGTGTGGCCTGTGGGCGCTATATCTGCTGCGTGGGCAGGTGGCTCTCAGCGGCCCTACCCCCACGCTCATTATCTGGACGCCCACGCCCGCCCCCAGCCCGACTACTTCGCCCACTGAGATGGCTGAGCCCGCCCCGACTGTCTCGCCCGACGTCGCCATTGGGCGCTACGTGCGGGTGGCGGGCACCGGGGGACACGGTCTCAACCTCCGCTCGGGGCCCGGTGAGAACTATACCCGTATGGACGTCGCGCTTGAGGGGGAGATTTTCATCGTCGTGGATGGGCCGACGGTATCCGGTGGTTTCGAGTGGTGGCGGATGCGCGATCCGGAGAGTGAGGAGCGGGAGTGGTGGGCGGTGGGGAATTTCCTGGAGCCGATCGAGCACCCGTAGCGGGTGGGAGTCCGATGCAACGGATTGTCCTGTCGTACATTCAGGCTGAGGGCATACTGAAAGCCCGCAAAGCGGGCGAGACCCTGGTGACGGTGTCCTTGGATTTGGGTCTGACCACCGCTGAGGTTGCAATAGGGCCCACCGTCGTCCGTTTTCCGAATGACCAGGTCTTGACCTGGAAAGGTCTTGAGATGATTGGCGCGTCCGGGCGCAGTTGCTTTGTGATCGAAGACAACGCCCCGCACAAGATTCGGGTCTTCTCCGAGGCGGCGAATCGGCTCTATAGCCTGATGCCTACCGAAGGGGCGCCGACGATGTTGGTCTCTGGAGTCTCGATGCATCGCGTCAAGGGGATTGACCCCTACCGTGACACTTTACAGAAGATCAAGACCATTGCCCCTGTGCTGGGGCGCGTCCTGGACACCGCAACTGGATTGGGGTACACTGCCATTGAGGCCGCCAGGACTGCTGAACACGTCATCACGGTTGAAATCGAGCCGGCCGTGCTGGAGGTGGCGCGGCTCAACCCCTGGTCGCAGGCGCTCTTCGAGAATCCTAAAATCACCCAACTCGTAGGCGACACGGTCGAGGAAGTGGAAAAGTTCGAGGACGGGACGTTTGCTCGCATCATCCACGACCCCCCAGCGTTCAGTCTCGCAGGTGATCTCTACTCAGGCGTGTTCTATCGTTGTCTCTTCCGGGTTTTGCGGCGCGGCGGGCGTCTGTTCCACTACATCGGCAATTTGGAGAGCAAGTCGGGCCGTGCTGTCGCCAGGGGTGCTATGCGCCGGCTGCGTGAGGCTGGCTTCTCGCGGGTCGTGCGCCGCCCCGAGGCGTTTGGCCTGGTTGCCTGCAAGTAAGGCTCTATCAGAGTAGAAGCATCAAGTATGTCGGGAGTGGTGTCAATGGCTCAACGTGAGGTTGCCGACCGCGTTGCACAACTGCGGCGCGAGATCAACTATCATAACTATCGCTACCACGTGCTGGACGATCCTATCATCAGCGACGCCGAGTACGATGCGCTGATGGACGAACTGCAGGCGTTGGAGGCGGCACACCCGGAACTGGTCACACCGGACTCGCCGACTCAGCGGGTGGGGGCGCAGCCGGCTGAGGGGTTCGTCAAAGTCACGCACCCGGCCCCCATTCTCAGCCTGGACAAGGCCACCAGCGGCGAGGAGATCCACGCCTGGTGGGAGCGGGTGAGCAAGTTCCTCCCACCCGAAGCACCCCCGACCGCCTGGGTGGTCGAGCCCAAACTGGATGGGCTGACGGTCGTGCTACACTACGAGGACGGCCTCTTCGTCCTGGGGGCGACGCGGGGGGATGGGTACGTCGGCGAGGACGTGACGACCAATCTGCGCACGGTGCGCGCCCTCCCGCTGCGTATCCCCGTACCTTCCCCCGGCCCCTCCCCGATGCGGGGGGGGGATTTGGGGGAGGTGTCCCACCGCCTGGTTGTGCGCGGCGAGGCGCTTATGCTGATTGAAAACTTTGAGGAGTTAAACCGCCGGCAGGCAGAGGCGGAGGAGAAAACCTTCGCCAACCCGCGCAATGCGGCGGCGGGGTCGTTGCGCCAACTCGACCCGCGAGTCACCGCCACCCGTCCCATCAGCCTGCTTTGTTACGCCATCGTCGAGGCCGATGGGCCCGTGCCGCCCACCCAGTGGGAAACACTGGCTTACCTGCGGGGGTTGGGCTTCCCTGTCTCGGAGCACGTCGCCCGCTTCGAGTCGCTGGACGAAGTGGTCGCCTACTGCAAAGGCTGGGTCGAGAAGCGCGATACGGCTCCCTACGAACTGGATGGCCTGGTGATCAAGGTAGACGATCTGGCGACGCGGGCGGCGATGGGTGTGGTGGGGCGAACGCCACGAGGCGCGGTCGCCTTTAAGTTCCCCGGCCGCGAGGCGACGACCAGAGTGAAACGCATTGGCGTCAACGTGGGGCGCACCGGCGCGCTGACCCCTTACGCCGAGTTGGAGCAAGTCGAGTTGAGCGGGGTCACCATCCGCAAGGCCACGCTGCACAACTTTGAGGACTTGCAGCGCAAGGACATCCGTGTCGGCGATCGGGTCATCATCAAGCGCGCTGGCGACGTGATTCCCTACGTCGTCGGGCCAGTGGTCGCGGCGCGCACGGGGGAGGAGAAGGTGTACCGGATGCCGGAGGTCTGCCCCTCGTGCGGCGAACCGGTGGTCTCGCCGGAGGGCGAGGTGGCGGTCTACTGCATCAACGTGGCCTGCCCGGAGCA
>DAOUEC010000111.1:0-3363 GCA_034430655.1 Anaerolineae bacterium | reverse complement strand
TCTGTTTGACAGGCCGCATAGGGGAAGTATAATCACGGCAGAGGCAGATCTGTGAAGGGACAAGGGAGGAGTTATGACCAGCAAATTCAGGCTGCGGTGGCCCGTGGACGACCATATCATCACGCAGTACTTTGGCGAGAACCCGCACATCTACGCCAAATATAACCAGGCCGGCCACGAGGGGCTTGACTTCCGGGCGCCTGTCGGGGCCAATATCTACGCCTGCGCGGACGGCGAAGTGTTCGACATCCGGCCCAACGACGGCAATGCCTACGGCCTCCACGTGCGCATTCGGCACCGGGCTAATGGCCGCGAGTATCACACCATCTACGCCCACCTGTCCAAGGTGTTGGTCTCCATGCACCAGCACGTAAAGGCCGGCGAACGAATCGGACTGGCCGGCAACACGGGCCACACCTTCGGCCCCCACCTGCACCTCACCCTCAAACTGACCGGCGCTAAGACACACGGCTACCCGTACGGAGTGGTGGACCCGCTCCCCTACCTGCAGGAGATCGAGGTTCCCGCGCCCAGCGACCTCGTCATCTATACCACCGACCAGGTGCGGTTACGCGCCAGGCCCACGACCGCTTCCGCACAACTCGCGTGGCTGGGTAAGGGAGAAGCGCTCACCGTGCTGGGCGACGCCAGCACCGCCCGCGCCAGGGTGGGGCAGCACGGGCAGTGGGTCCAGGTACAGCGCGCCGACGGGATGGATGGCTTCGTGGCCGCCTGGTACCTCCAACTGCAGCCCCCCGGCCCGACGCCGCCCGAACCTGCGCCCGAGCCGGCCCCGGCTGGCCCGTTGGTCGTCTACGCCACCGAACCGCTGAACGTGCGCAAGGGGCCTTCTGTAGGCACCAGTCGTATCGCCATCGCCCTGCCCCACGAGCCGCTGACGGTTATCGGCGACCGGGAGGCTGCGCTCGCCATGCTGGGTGACCGGGGCGCGTGGTTGCAGGTGTGCCTCCCTGACCCTTCGACAGGCTCAGGGCAGTGCGAGGTCAAGGGCCACGTCGCCGCCTGGTACGTGCAGATTGAGCCTGGCCCAGCGCCACAGGCGCCACTGACCGTCTACCCCACCGAGAATGTGAACATGCGCGAACGGCCCACAGTCAAAGCCAGACTTATCGGGCGGCCCGCCCACAACACACCGCTCACAGTGCACGACGCCCCGGAGCGCGCACGGGTACTGGTGGGCCGGTACGACGAATGGCTCTACGTAGAGACGGCGGAGGGCCAGCGGGGGTGGGTGGCGTCCTGGTACGTCTCGACGACGCCGACGTAGGGGCGCGGTTACCGCGCCCCTACCAGATTCCCGGAGGGCCTCGCAACCTGCTGTCAGCGGTACGGCCCGACGAACCGGAACTGCACCGATGGCACACCGACCCAGCCCATGACCTCCTCCAGTGTTGGCAGCGTCGAGCGGCCCTGGAAGCCGTAGAGCATATCGAGGAAGGTGGGGGTCGGCTTCAATTCGACCACCCGGGGCTCTCCCTCGATGCCGCCCAGTTCCGCCGCCTTCGCGATGGCGTCGTCCAGCGTGCCCACCTCGTCCACCAGCCCCAGTTCCAGCGCCTGCCGGCCGGTGTAGATACGGCCGTCGGCCAACTCGCGTACCTCCTCCAATGACATGTCCCGCGCCTGGGCCACGATTTCCACGAACCCCTCGTAAATCTCGTCAGTGATCGCCCTCCACAATACCTGTTCCTCCTCCGTCATCTCGCGGAAAAGGCTGCCGATGTCCTTGTGCGGGCCGGAGGTGATGACCACCACGCCCACGCCAATCTCGTCCAACAGTTCCTCGGCGTTGATGAACTGGCTGATGACGCCGATAGAGCCGGTCAGCGTGTCCGGGTGGGCGAAGACGTAGTCGCCACCGCAGGCGATGTAGTAGCCACCCGAGGCGGCCATCTCACCCATCCAGACGATGACCGGCTTCTCGAACTCCAGCAGTGCGCGGTAGATTTCGTCGGAGGCGACCACGCTGCCGCCGGGGCTGTTGACGCGCACTACAACCGCTTTGATGGAAGAATCGGCGTCGGCTTGTTCCAGCAGGTCGGCCACGCGCCCAGGGGTGATGCCCTGCGTGGTGAAGTATTCCTGGGGGCCACTGGTGATCGTCCCGTCCAGCCGCATCACGGCCACGGTGTCGCCAAAGCCAACTGTCGCTGGCGCGGGCTCCCCGGCCATGCGGCTCAGCGCGCCCAGCGTGAGGAGCCCCATCCCGGCACAACTGCACACCGGCAGCGCGAAGCCCAGCACGAAAGCCAGGAATATCCACAAAACGGTGCGGTCCTTCATATATCCTCCTTCATCACGTTTCACGTTTTACGTTTCACGTTTTGCTTCACCAGCCGCAGGAAGCGCCGCTTGCCCACCTGCAGCACCGCCTCACCCTCGACCTCGATTCCCGTCTCGATGCTGGTCACCCGTTCGCCATCCAGTTTGACCGCGCCCTGCTGCACTAACCGGCGGGCGTCGCTCTTGCTGCGGGTGAACCCCGCGCCGTGGATGATGTCTACGACGTTGGTCGGGCCGGTCAGCGCATAGGTCGGCATCTCCTGCGGCAACTTCCGCTGCTGGTGCACCCGCGCGAAGTGGGCAGCGGCCTTGCCGGCGGCCGCGTCCCCGTCGAAGATGGACACAATCTCCCAGGCCAGTTTCTTCTTGGCTTCCATCGGGTGCACCTCACCCCGCTCCACTGCCTCCAGCAGTTCGTCGATCTGCTTCGGCGTCCAGCGGGTGACCAGTTCGAACCAGTTGCGCATAGCCGAATCGGGGATAGACATGGTCTTGCCGTACTTCACCTCCGGCGGCTCGGTGAGACCGACGTAGTTTCCTTTGCTTTTGCCCATACGAAGGCGACCGTCGGTGCCCACCAGGATGGGCAGGGTGATGCAGATCTGTGGACGCTGACCAAATGCCTCCTGCAACTTGCGCCCGGCCAGAAGATTGAAGAGTTGGTCAGTCCCACCTACTTGCACGTCGGTCTCCATTTGCACCGCATCATATCCCTGCATCAGCGCGTAGAGGAACTCGTGTACCCAGATAGCATCCCCCCTCTCATAACGCAGCGCGAAGTTCTCACGGGCCAAAAACTGTTGGACGGTGAAGTGGGAAGCCAGTTCAATGACATCGCTGAAAGTGAGTTTGCTCAGCCATTCCGCATTATCGCGCACTTCGGTCCTCTCCGGGTCGAGTATCTTGAACGCCTGCTCCGTGTAGGTACGGGCATTCTCTGCCACCTGCTCCGGTGTCTGCTGCGCACGTGCACCAGTTCTGTCACTGGGGTCGCCGATGAGTCCCGTGAATGAGCCGATGAGGAACGTCACTTCGTGGCCCAATTCCTGGAACTGCCGA
>DAOUEC010000110.1:0-4496 GCA_034430655.1 Anaerolineae bacterium | reverse complement strand
AGTTGCGCTTCCAGATACACGATCGACTGTACCAACTAGGCTACGAGCAAGGGCAGCGTGATGCACTTGCCCAGGTGGCCCTCGCCAACGCCGCCGCGGGGGCCGCTTCGTGAAACAATTGAACACTATTGCCATTTAGCCTCTATCCATTGTGGACGGGTCAGTTGCCTGATAACATCCGTGACCGGCTTGTCGCCCATCTCACGGATCCCGACGAGTTCTGGGGGGAGTATGTCATCCCCTCGGTGGCGCGCAATGACCCACACTTTGACCCGAAGACGATGTGGCGCGGGCCGGTGTGGGTCAACATCAACTATTTCTTCATCGAGGCACTGCGCCAGGTCGGCGAGTATGCCCTGGCATGTACCCTGTTGGAAAAGACGCTGGACCTGGTGATGAGCCAGCCTAGCATCTATGAGTACTACAATTCACAAACCGGTGAACCGCCAGTCACCGTTGCCGACATCTTTGGGTGGACCGCCGCCGTCTTCATTGACCTGGCGATCCAGGCAAGCCATGAGGGGGAAACCGAAATACCAGAGAGGCCCTTCACGACGGAATGAGAAGGCATCACTGGCTACGACGACGTTTAACACTGACTCGTGGGAGGGTAACGCAAGGAGGACATCATCGTGCTACAACAAGTCGAACTGCGACAGAAGCAGTTGGTCGATTATCGTCCCATCGTCGGCGATGCTGTTCTCGCGGAGATTGAGGAACTGGCCGCGTCGCTGAAAGGGGCGTGGATCGTGCACGTCAACGCCACACCCTTCGGCGGCGGCGTGGCTGAGATGCTACCCACGCTCGTGCCGCTGATGCGCGATGTGGGGCTGGAGGCCGAGTGGCAGGTCGTCGCGGGCGAGGACGAGTTCTTCAACGTCACCAAAGCCTGCCACAACGGGCTGCAGGGGATGGAAGTCCCTTTCACCGAGGAGATGAAGACCGTCTGGCGGCGCTACAACGAGATGAACGCGGCCAGGTTCGAGGGAGAGTACGACTTCGTCGTCGTCCACGACCCCCAGCCGGCCGGCCTGCTCCACTACCACGGACGCAAGACAGGAGAGCACTGGGCCTGGCGCTGCCATATTGACACCTCCCATCCCAATCCCGCCTACTGGGACTTCTTCGCCCCCTATATCACCGAGTACGAGGCCGGCATCTTCACTATGGAGCAGTACGTCGGCCCTGGCGTGTCCTACGACTACCTGGCGATCATCACCCCGACGATTGACCCCCTCTCGCCCAAGAGTGCACCGATGGCACAGGATAGGGCGCAGGAGATCGTGGCCCGTTTCGGCATAGACGTGAGCCGCCCGCTCATCACCCAGGTCAGCCGCTTCGATCCCTGGAAGGACCCGCTGGGCGTGATTGACGCTTACCGCATCGTCAAGGCACAGGTGCCGGAGGTGCAACTGGCACTGGTCGGCTCGATGGCCTCGGACGACCCCGAGGGCTGGTACTACCTGGACAAGACCATCCGCCACGCCGGTGAGGATTTTGACATCCACATCCTGCACAACTTCCACGGGGTGGGCGGGTTGGAAGTGGGAGCCTTCCAGACCGCCAGCGACGTCGTCGTCCAGAAGTCCACCCGCGAGGGGTTTGGGCTGGTGGTGACCGAGGGGCTGTGGAAAGGGAAGCCGGTGGTGGGCGGCAACGCCGGGGGCATCCCGCTGCAGGTGCTGGACGGTGAGACCGGCTGTACCTCTTGCAGCACCCGGAGGAGGCGGAGGCGATGGGAGCGGCGGCGCGGGAGCACGTGCGGCGCAACTTCCTCACCACACGGCACCTGGCGGACTACTTGAGCCTGTTTCAGAGGATGAGGGACTCCTGAACTAGCAGAGACGACAGACAATTGTTTCAGGTCTCCACGCCGGGCTCCAGGTAGTCTTGGAGATCCGGCTTTGTGTTCTACCCGCCTGGCAGGTATAATTGCAGAGCGTGCAGACTGACCTGCCGGGAGGCAAGAGATGGAGGACGAGAGGAATGATGCACAGCAGAGGCAATTGAATCAGTCCACGGCCGATCTGATCGAACTACGCGGGGCGGCGCTATCACAATTGGCGCTGATTGTCAGTGCAGCCGGGTTCGCTAAGTACAGGCTTCCGTTAATTCGCACCGAGTTTCTTGTGCCGCTTTGCCTTCAAAAGGGCCGGATTCAGCGGAAAACAGCGGTTTTCCAGGCTTTTATCGTCGACTAGGCCGGAGCGAATTTACGCATCGCTGTACTAAGTGCGGCAGGACAGGGGCCGGAAAGTTGGTGGAGAGCAAGGTGACTGACTCGAGATCTCACTTGGAATGGAAGACGCATAGCGGCATATCCTCCCAAGGCGTGAGCCCGGTCCGGGTGACAGAAGAGACTTACGAGGTATCTTCTCAAAAAGTTGGGGCGAGAATAAGTCGGATTGGCAATCCGACCTACGACGGCTAGCAAAACCGCCCTACTCACGGACAATCCACTGTAAGCGGCGAATACAAGGCTGTCCCTGCCCCAAGATATTGAGAAGAGACTTACGAGGATCACTTTGAGTGCCGATACTGCGGGCACCGGTGGACGAGAACTGCTCAATGGACAAGAACTACTCCCGAGAAAAGGGATAAAGGCTCATAAGATCCAGCGGCGCAGAGGGCGGAATCTGTGCCGATTTGGTCGCACCCCAGTCAGGAGGATGCAGTGAACACAGGAACTTCGATGCAAGAACTAGAGTGGTGGCAGAAAGCCGTCTTTTACCAAATCTACCCCCACAGTTTCGCCGACGGCAACGGCGACGGCATCGGTGACTTTTACGGAATGATTGACCGCCTCGACTATCTGCAGGAGCTGGGCGTTGGTGCCCTGTGGCTTTCGCCTCATTACCCTTCGCCCTTCTTCGACTGTGGTTACGACGTCGCCGACTATACCGGCGTCGCGCCCGAGCACGGCACGCTGGATGACTTCAAACGCTTTCTTAATGAAGCCCACCAACGCGGCATCCGGGTCATTCTCGACTTGGTGCTGAACCACACCTCCGATCAGCATCCCTGGTTCATCGAGTCCCGCTCCAGCCGCGATAACCCCAAACGGGACTGGTACGTATGGCGCGACGGCAAGGGTGGTGGTCCGCCTAACAACTGGTACTCCGGCTTTGGTGGCCCGGCCTGGGAATACGACCCAGCCACCGGCCAATACTACTACCACTACTTCTTCAAGCAGCAACCCGACCTCAACTGGCGCAACCCGGAGGTCAAGCAGGCGATGTGGGATGCGGTGCGCTTCTGGCTCGACCTGGGGGTGGATGGCTTTCGCCTCGACGCCGTCAACACGATCTTTGAGGACCCGGCGTTGCCCGACCACGCCGCTGAGATGTCGCTGCCTGAACTGTACCACCAGGCTTTACAAGCCGCCAGCAGTGAGGCCGGGCAGGCACAGTTGGTCAGACAGACGGAGGTGATGTTCCAATACCAGCGTGAACAACCCGGTATGCACGAGTTGATGCAGGAACTGCGGACGGTCGTTGACGAGTACCCTGACCGCATGTTGGTGGGCGAGACCGGTGAGATTGCTTACTACGGCGACGGGACCAACGAACTGCACCTGGCCTTCAACTTCCCACTGATGAAGACCACACGGATCACACCCACCTGGGTGCGCGCCAATCAGCAGGAGCGGCTGTCCGCGCTGCCGCCCGGCGCATGGCCCTGCAACACGCTGGGCAACCACGACTCGCCGCGTGTCTACAGCCGCTACGGCGATGGCCAAAATGACGATGCTCTCGCCCGGCTCCACCTGGCGCTGATGCTCACGCTGCGCGGCACCCCGTTCCTTTACAACGGCGAGGAGATCGGCATGACCGATCTGCCGTTGGAGGACATCAGCCAGTTTCGGGACAACCTGGGCGTTTGGGTGTACCACACAGTGGTCAACGAATTGGGAATGCCACCAGCGGATGCCCTTGCCTACGCGAACTACCTCGGCCGGGACAAGTGTCGCACGCCCATGCAGTGGGCCAACGTGCCCAACGGCGGTTTCAGTCCGGCCGGCGTGCGGACCTGGCTGCCGGTGAACCCCAACGACGCGCAGAGCGTCAACGTGGCCGAGCAGTTGGATGACCCTGACTCGCTGTTGAGCTTTTACCGCCGCATGCTGCGCGTGCGCAAGCAGAACCCGGCGCTCATCGCCGGCGACTATACGGTGCTACACGAGGAGGCAGAAGACTACCTCACATTCCTGCGCGGGAGCGTTGCCGACCCTTCGACAGGTCCTTCGGCAAGCTCAGGACATGCCTCAGGGCAGGCTGGGCAAACCTGCCTGGTAGTGTTGAATATGTCCGACCAGGCTCACACGTTGAACTTCGACCTGGACGCCCACACGGCTGAACTCGTCTTTTCCAGCCACGCGCGTGGTGGCGACTCAGATGACTTGTCTCAGTTGACGCTAGCCCCCTTCGAGATCTACATCGGCGAGATCAAACGTAAAACGTGAAACGTGAGGACGGTGGTCTATAACGGCTTGATTA
>DAOUEC010000109.1:0-7251 GCA_034430655.1 Anaerolineae bacterium | reverse complement strand
TATGGTCCCGGTCCGCTTCTACCTGGGGGCGCTCAACCCCGCAGCAGCCATCGGCGACGCCTCCCTCGTCGCTATCGGGGTTGACGACACGGCCAGCACCACCGCCCTCGCCTGGGGTGCACAGCCGGCCGGCCTCTACACCATCTTTGCGGAAATTGACCCCGATGGCATGGTGTCCGAGACGAACGAGTTAAACAACGTGGTCAGCCGTACTGTTACCGTCCTGTCACCGCTGGCAGACACCACCCCGCCGGAGGTGACCGGTTTCCTGGTCAATGGTGGAGCCAGCAGCACGGTGACGCGCAGCGTTACCCTCACTGTCACCGCGACCGACGACACAGGCCCGACCCAGGTCTACTACGTCGAACAGCACTACAACCTGGGCGCTCGGACCTGGGTGCCGGTGCACTGGACAGACTGGCTACCTTACGACGAGCAGCCCCACCCGTGGACCCTGCATCCCAACACTGGGCTGCGCTACCTGCAGGCCTGGGCAGCGGATGCGGCGGGGAACATCTCCTGCGCCCCCCTGCGCGCTCAGGTCAACTACATGCCAGCCTCAGACCAGGTGGCTGCCGGTGAGACAAAGACCTATCGCCAGATGGCGGAGGCCGGGCAGTGCTTGCAGGTGCGAATCGAGCCGGCGTATGGAGACCCCGACCTGTACGTATGGCCGCCCGGGTATCGGACAGGGGACGATTACTGGTACAGTATCAAAAGCCAGGGTGAGACAGACGAAGTACAGTTCGAGGCACCCAAGGATGGGAACTATCAGATTGAGGTGGAAGGGGTAACCGACGCGGAGTACGGCATCACTGTCGAGATCGGAGGGGTTTGTTCGGCAAGCGCGGTGACCGGGGTGCATCCTGAGCATAATCGAAGGGTGGAGCGTTTCCTGTTTGATGCCAAAACGCCGCGGACGCAACCTGCGGTGCCGGTAGATAGCGAGCCACCTGGCCAACTGGTCGTGCCACCCCCGCCGCGAGGGCCGGTGACAAGCGTCTATCTCCCCCTCGTTCTTCGCACTCACAGTACATCTGCCCCACGTCCGTAGGCCAGGACAGCCCGAGCTATCTTAGCGTCTCCTTCTCAGCCCGGGCGAAGTGTGCGCGGTAGGCCGCCGTCTCTTCTAGCAATGCCCTCAGCCGAGCGACTATCTGAGGCAAATCAGCACCGGCTTCCTGGCTGCCTGCCGCTAGACGTATCTCATCGCCGTCCTCACCGAGCACCACAAGATGCCCACGAGCCCCAAGCCAGGCCAGCCCTGCCCGCACCGTCGCCTCACGCTGCGCGGTGGCCGCCGCCAGACTGGAGACGTTGGCCTGACCCTGATTGAAGTTCAGCGCGTGCTTGGTCAGACCGGCCAGACGTTTCAGGAACTTCTGCGGGTGGTCCAGGCCGGGGTCCACTCCAAAGAGATAGACCGTCTCCGGCGAGACTCTCTCCAGCACGGTCTGCAACTCGGCGGGGCCGGGGGGCGTGGTCCAGACGACCAGGGCTCTCGACGAACCCAGTTCGTGCCGATCCTGGCCTGCGACCTCTGCCCTGGCCCCTGCCTCGCTCCATACCTGTATATCTTCTTCTTGCGCCCGTAGTTGCTTCAGCATCTTTCGCGGTCTGGGCTCCTGCCGGTAGTCCACAATCTTGATGGTCGGCGGTGCTGGACGCAGCACAGCAGCAGTTTCCTCGATTGGGCGGGCATCTACCCACTCCACCTGCACGTCCCGCTGACCCCGGTAGTCGCTGGCC
The DNA here is from genome assembly GCA_034430655.1 of Anaerolineae bacterium. GTDB lineage: Bacteria > Chloroflexota > Anaerolineae > B4-G1 > B4-G1 > JAUWNP01. Next base: position 5,502 of record DAOUEC010000109.1, on the reverse strand, counting down.
CGCACGATGTAGGCCAGGTCGAAACGGCCTTCGGGCAGCGATTCATTGGCCCCTCGCCACCAGATCACCTTCTGTGTCGTGCCTGCCTCGTCCTCCACGCTCAACTGGAGGTGCTCGCCACTGCGGCCCACGGGGGTGTGGCTTTTCAACACAAGCCCCTTGCTGGCCAGTGTCAGCGGCGGGTTGCCCGCACCGAACGGCGCCAATCGCTCTATCTCCTCCACCAGATCAAGCGACAGATCAGAGAGTGGTACGTAGCCATCCACCTGCAGCATGGGCCTCTCCGTTGCCTCTCCGCACATCTCCAGGACGGTGCGCGACAGGGCACGGCGGAACTCAGGGATGCGCTCTGGGTCAATACTCAGCCCCGCAGCCATCGGATGGCCGCCGAAACTCTCCAGCATTTCCTCGTGGACGGCGATCGCAGCCGAGATGTTGCAGCCCTCGACGGAGCGAGCCGATCCCCGGCCCAACTCGCCAGGTGGTGTGGAGATGAGAATGGCCGGCCGGTGGTACCGTTCGGCCAGGCGACCGGCCACGATGCCGATGACCCCGGCCGGCCAGGTCGGATGACTCAGCACCAGGGCCGCGTGCTCCAACAGGGAGAGGTCACGCTCGATCTGAGCCTGGGCTGCCTGGGTGACCTGATTGACCAGCAGCCTGCGCTGAGCGTTCAAGCCCTCCAGTTGGGTGGCCAGGATGCGGGCACGTCCCAGGTCATCGGTAGTCAGTAACTCCACGGCGACGTTGGCGTCGGCCAGCCGGCCCAGGGCATTGAGGCGAGGCCCCAGGACGAAGCCGATGTGCTCCTCCGTGAGCCAGTCGGGGTTGAGTTCAGCGGTCTCCATTATCACCTGCAGGCCCAGGCGTTCGATGTGACGCAGGGCCTGCAGCCCCCGTTGGAGCAGGTAGCGCGTGTCGCCGGTCTGCACCGCGACGTCGGCCACGATCCCCAGGGCCACCAGGTCGAGATATTGTGTCGCACCCTCGGGTCGCCCAGCACGGTCGTACAGCGCCTCCACCAGTTTATAGGCACATCCCACTCCTGGCAGTTCGCGCAGGGGATGTGAGGCTGGCAGCATCTTGGGGTTCACCACTGTGTAGGCTTCGGGCAGACCGGACGGCAGGTCATGGTGGTCGGTGACGACCACGTCCACGCCCTGCGCCTGGGCGTAGGAAATCGCTTCGTGGGCGGTGACGCCGGTGTCACACGTCAACACCAGGTTGACCCCGTCCGCGACGAACCGCTTCAGCACAGGGAGGTTGACGCCGTGTGACTCTCGCTTCCGGTTCGGGATGTGGTATCGTACGGTTGCTCCCTGCGGCGAGCCTTGTCGAACCGCCAGGTCCTTCAGCGTGGAGACCAGAAGCGTCGTTGCTGTCTGTCCATCCACGTCGAAGTCGCCCCAGACGCAAATCGTTTCCCCCTGCCGGATAGCACGCTCCAGCCGCCCGGCCGCTTTCGCCAGGTTCGGGAGATCGGTCGGAGGGGCGGGCCGGTAACAAGCGGGATCGAGGAAAGCCCGGGCTGCCTCCACATCGGTGAAGCCTCGTCGCGCCAGAGTCCTCGCCACCAGCGGATGTCCGCCGATGGCAGCCTGCAGTTCTTTGGGGACTTCGACGTCTGGCGGCTCGATCCACTCACGCATCAATACTCGACCTCCGCGATCTGCTCAAAGTCCAGGGCGACGTCAAATTCGCCGCCCGGTTCCAATTCATCCTCAATCTCGTCAAACGCGCCTGCCCTGATCCCGCGCTGGCATAGCGACCGGTAAGGACAATACCGGCAGCGCCGTTCCTGGGTGGTGAGCGGGTAGGACGAATTGTCAATTCGTCCCACGATTTCCCCGATGAGTGAAGTCAGGTAAGCCTCGTCTGCCTCGTATTGGGCCGTGTCGTAGGCAAAGCGTTGGGGATCGTCCGGGTATTCGGCGAACCAGTAGACCATCTCCACCTGCTCAGGCTCTAACGACTGGCCCGCATTGAGATGCGATCCGGCCCGCACCAGCAGGTAGGAGTAGACCCTGGTCTGCAATCGCTCGGCCAGATGCCTTCGTCGGGACCGCTTGCGGGAGGTCTTCCAATCCACGACGATGCTCCGTCGTCCAGCATCTACGGCGATGAGGTCGTACTTCGCTATCAAGCGGTAACTGCCTACCGGGGCGGATAGCACGACCTCCGGGTAGCGAGTCCCTGGCAGACCCTCCGGCCCGTGCTCCAGGTAGTTATGCCACCAGCGGCGAAGGTCCGCGCCGGTCACTGTGCTCGACAGTCGCTCCGGCGCGATGCCCAGCGCGTGCTGGTGAGCCAGGCGGTGGAACGCCGCCCCTTGCTGCATAAGGCGTTCGTTCTCCACAGCGGGCTCCGCTTCCACAGCGGGCCAGGCCAGGCGCAGCAGATACCGCAGTTGGAAGCGCCGCGGGCAGTCCACGTAGTCCTGGAGACTACCCTGGCTGAATTGAAAGTTGGTTGGTAGTGTCATAGTATCCTCTATACTCCTTTTCCCCCCCAGACCGTCTGCAAGGCGATGAACGGGACCGCCGGCTGTAGATCGCCGCGGCGGCCGGTGTTCCAGGTGATGATCAGTTCTTTCCTGGCACGGGTGATGCCCACGTATAGCAGTCGCACCCGCTCGGCGGCGTATTCCAATCGCGCCTCTTGCGTCGGGTCACGCTCCTCGTATTCGTATACGCCCAGGGAGCCCTCGGCGAGAACAGCCTCCAACTGGGCCAGAGCCTCCGCCTCCAGGTTCAGGCCATCGCGCACGAACCATTTCTCTGAGATGAACTTGTCGTGGGGCAGGCCGGACGGGAAGTTGTAGTTGTTGACCGACATCAAGTGGACCCGGTCCCACTCCAGCCCCTTGGCCTTGTGGACGGTAGCAACCACCACCTTGCCCTTGTACAATTTGGGGTCAAAGCCCCTATCGTCGGCGCTCAATCCCAGGAAACGGCGCTCGTTCCTGGCCACGACCGCCAGTTCCTCGACCAGTTCCGGCAGGCGCCAGTCGGGATGGCTCTCGCTCATCCTGCGCAGCACCCCCGCCAATTTGTGGGCCACGGCCAGGTCGGCCGGCTCCTTGAACAGGTCTTGAGCCAGCGTGAGGATCAGTTGATCTACCGGCAGCAAGGTCGCCTTCTGCCAGCGCTGGACCAATGAGCGGAACGCCCCTAGTTGCTCGTGGATGTCTGGGAAGTCGTCCGCCATCTCCAGACCTTCCAGCCAGTCCCGATCCACGCGCGGCCACAAGAAGTCCTCGACGCGGCGGCATTTGCTCAACCTCCTGGCAACCCATTCGAGTTGCTTCCTGGCCTCCTCGTCGTCGCGGTCGTCCCGTCGCCACACCTTGTAGACCGTCGCCAGTTTCTTTGGCGAGGACGGATCGGCCAGGTACTTGAGAACGTTGCCCAGCGCGCCCGCCGTCTCGCGGGTGGAGCGTGTACTACGAAGAAGTTCGATGTACTCCAGGCCGCGCTTCTTCAACTCGCCGACCATCTCGAAGCCACGCTGGTTGCGCGGGACTAACACGGCCACGGTCTCATCTGGATGCTCCGGCAGCCAGCGGGCCAGTGAGTCGGCCACGGCTCGCAATTCCTCCCCTGGACTGAACTTCCGGGCGATGACGCGCACCTGGTTGGGGTCGTCGGGCGGGTTGGGCTGCGGGTCGCCCGGCGGCGTGGGCTCAATGTGCGGCGGCGCGAGCGCATCGCGGACTGCCTCCACTGGATGCGCGCCTTGCGTCCAATCAATCAGGTAGTTGGCCAGCGTGATGATGCTCTGCGTCGAGCGGCCAGAGTTGGGCAACTCACGCGGTTCGACGTCTTCTTCCTCAAGAAAGTCGCGCAGGAAGCGCGGATTGGCCGTGGTGAAGGTCTCGTAGATCGCCTGGTTGGGATCGCCGACGCGCACCCAGTTGCCGCCTGCGCCACAGAGAAGCCGCAGGATCTCCTCCTGCAACCGGCTGCTGTCTTGCGCCTCGTCCTCCAGGATGAAGGGCCACTGGTACTGCAATCGCTCCAGCAACTCCCTGTCCAACTCCAGCGCCCATAGCGCCAGGCGGATGAGGTCATCGAAGTCCACAGCCCCGCGGTAACGCAGCGCCCGCTGGTAGTCGGCGTAGATGGCCCCGCCCATCTCCACCAGGGGGAACGGTTGAGCGATTGGCCGGTTTGCGAGTTTGCCCAGGCGGTCGCGAAGCCTGTCCGGGGTGCCTTCCAGGTCCTTGGCCAACCTGACAAAGTTGCGGGCGACACCGGTCACCAGGTCCGGCCACTGAGTGCGGCGCACCCAATCCCGCTTCCTCTCGTCCAGGTCAGGGGACAGGAAATCGTCGGCGGCGTAGGAGTTGGCCCGCAGCCAGGCCAGCGCTGCGTCTTGCAAAATCTGATTGGCCTCCCGCTCGTCCACGATCTGGAAGTCGTCCGAAAGCCCCACCAGCGCCGGCCGCTCGCGGACGATGTCGTGGGCCAGGCCGTGCAGCGTGCGCACCCGGTAGCCCAGGTTGGGCAGCAAGCCGCGCTCCTCGACGAAGCCTGCCACCCGCCCGGCGAAGTTATCCACGGCGGAGTTGACCAGCGCCACGACCAGCACCTCCTGGTCGTCCTCCAGCATCCCGCTGGCGACCAGTTTGGCAGCCAGGTAGGAGAGGGTGTAGGTCTTGCCGCTGCCGGGGACGGCTGAGACGCCCATCTTCCCGCCGGTGTAGTCGAGTACCTCTTGTTGTTTCAGTCTGGGTTTGAACATTATCTGTGAAACGTGATCCGTTAATGTCCTGCAATCCGCGTTCTAAAGACGGCGCAGCACCCGCTGGATGGCCTGCAGCAACTGTCCCTTCTGCTCGCGGCCATGCTCGCCCAGCCCGCTGAGCCCTAAGTAGACCTTGCGACGGCAGCGCCGGATCAGGCCTTGCGTGAGGCGATGCAGCGTCTCCTGCCGGGCCTCGTGTTCGTCGGCGTCGGTCCAGACCGCGTCGCGCGGCCAGTGGCGGCTGAGCACGTAGGGCTGGGTGAGCGGTTGATACAGCCGCTCCCACCAGCCCCTGCTCCCGACGTCGAGCCAGAACTGCACGTCCACCGGCCGGTTTCTCATCAGGAAGGTATAGGCCGGGGCCAGCAGCACCGCATCTTCCGGCTGTAGTTGCCAACTGGTGACGTATTGGGCAGCGATCACGCCGTCCTGCACCATCTCGACGTACTCCTGCCCCAGCGGGACCCTCCCGCAGGTTGCAGCGGAACTGCTTCCAGTAGACGCGGTGTCTTGCGCTGAGTTGGTCTCGCTGCCAGTATCGCCCAACCCGCGGGAGGGTTGGGTGATCCAGCGGAACTTCTGCACCGACTCGATCAGGTTGGCCGCCACCTTCCCCGCGTCGTAGTTGCGGTGGAAGCCGAACCCCGCCTGCGAGAGCACCTCGCCAAACAGACGGCCCAGGAAGAAGTCAAGTTCCTCGCCCCCCCTCGGTCCCCCCCAATCCTGGGGGGGAGGATGGGAAGGGGAATTTGTGGC
>DAOUEC010000108.1:0-4765 GCA_034430655.1 Anaerolineae bacterium | reverse complement strand
ATTGGGAACCAGCGGGCAGCCACCTTGGTTATGGCGTTGAGGATGAACGGTTGCCCGATTGCAATCCCGATCTGCGAGATGAGCACCAGATTGTAGTCTGCTGCCAACAGGCCCCGCAACAGGCCGAAGATACCTGTCAACGCGGCGCCCAATCCCACAGCGACGCGGATCCCATAGGTGTCAATGACCCACGAGGCGGGGATTGATACGAAGATGTAGACGATCATGAAACTCATGGACAGGAGACCGATGCTGAGGTCCGAGACCCCATAATACCTGGCGGCGCTGCCTGTGATCGGGGCAAAGGTAATCCATAGGAGCTGGTTGACGGCGGTGACGAACATAAACGCGAGGAGCACGATCCATCGGTAACCATAGACCTTGAAACCGGTTTGTTCCATTGGATAAGACCTCCTATTATGACTTGGGAAGGGGTTAACGTTTTCGCCGGGCGGCGAATTTCAGCGTCGCCCAGATCAGCCATCACGGATGACCCGCATTCCGGCTTATAACTCAAACAGATCACGCAGTTTGGCGTTGACTTCTGCTTGCATACGCGGTGATAGTTCCCCCAACTCGCGTTGGATGATTGAGGTGGTGACAGACATCAGCCGATGTAGGCGCAATGTGGACGAAACCCGCAGCCCGGTTGTTGAGGACTCGGGATCTTGGGCATCCAGCACGAGGTCGGAACTCGCCAACGGAGCGGGAACCCGGCTGGTGACAAACGCCAGGACAATGTGGCGATGTACACCAATTGGGTTTGTCAAACACACAGCAGGTCGTACCTTGGTAGCCGAAAGGTCGTCAAAAGGAAATGGCACGAGCACCACTTTACCCTTTGTCATAGAACGGTCTCCCGTCCGCCAGGGTGTAAATATCCTCTTCGGGTTCCCTCAGGAAATCAAAAGCCGGATTGGTTGCCGCCGCGCGCAGCCACTCCGACTCACTGATTTCCTCATGTTCCTCCTCTGGAAACAGCACAATGATTCGCACCCGACTTGGGCCGACAACTGGCAGTGGAGTATCTAGCCGCAATTGACTCTTTTTGTCAATCACGCCTGTTGTCTCAATTGCACGCACGGGTATACCCATTTTGCACTCCTTTCCTCATCCGAAACTCTGTTGCTCAATGATGCTGACCTTGACGCTATCTTATCCTACCAAAGGCCCATTGTCAAGCGGCGGAGATGGGGTATAATCAGGGAGGGTGTGGAGGATGGAGATGAGAAACCAGCAAGTGGCTGAGATCTTTGCGGCGATGGCCGACATCCTGGCCATCCAGGAGGAAAGTACCTACCGCATCATGGCCTACCGGCGGGCAGCGGAGAACGTCGCTACGCTGGGCCGGCCCCTGGAGGAGGTCTGGCGGGCGGGCGAACTGGAGGCGATCCCCGGCATCGGCAAGACGCTGGCGGCCAAGATTGACGAACTGATGCGCACGGGCCGGCTGGGGGCCTACGAGAAACTGAAGGCGCAGGTGCCTCCTGGCGTGGTCGAGATGCTGCAAGTCCCCGACATCGGCCCCCGCAAGGCAGCGCTGTTTTGGCAGGAACTGGGCATCACCAGCATCGAGGTGCTGGAAAGGGCGGCGCGGGAAGGTCGTCTGCGCGGTCTCAAAGGGATGGGGGCCAAAAGCGAGGCCAAGGTGCTGGCTGGGGTCGAGGCGCTGAAGCGACGCACGGGACGCACTTCGCTGGGCGTGGCCTGGCCGCTGGCTCACTCTATGCTCGACGCGCTGCGGCAGGTGCCGGGCGTGGTACAGGTCGCCCCGGCCGGGAGCCTGCGCCGCGTGCGGGAGACCGTCGGCGACCTGGACCTGCTGGTGGCGGCCACTGATGCGAAGCCGGTGATGACCTGCTTCCGTGAACTGGACCAGGTGGCCGAGGTACTCCTCAGCGGCCCCACCAAGACCTCCATCCGCACCCGCGAGGGATTGCAGGTGGACCTGCGGGTGCTGGAGCCTGCGCGTTGGGGGACGGCGCTCCAATACTTCACCGGCAGCCAGGCCCATAACATCCACCTGCGGGGGCTGGCGCTCGATCGGGGCCTCTCGCTGAGCGAGTACGGGCTCAAGCGTGAGGACGGCTCCGAAATCCTCTGCGCCACCGAGGAGGAGGTCTACGCCGCACTGGGCCTGCCGCTCATCCCGCCGGAGTTGCGCGAGGATCGGGGCGAGATCGAGGCGGCGCTGGAGGACAACCTGCCCGACCTGATCGAACTGGATGACCTGAAGGGGGACCTGCACTTTCATACCACCTGGTCGGATGGGCACCAGAGCCTGCTGGAGATGGCACGGGCCGCGCAGGCGCGCGGGTTGAAGTACGGAGTAGTGGCCGATCACTCGCACAGCCTGGGCGTCGCCCAGGGAGTCACCGCCGGCGACCTGCGCCGCCAGCGGGCGGAGATTGAGGAGGTCAACCGGAAGATGGGGGGCGCCTTCCGGCTGCTGGCGGGGACCGAGGTGGAGGTGCTGTCCGACGGGACGCTCGACTTCTCCGACGAGGTGCTGTCTGAACTCGACCTGGTCGTGGCGGCGGTGCACAGCGGGCTGCGCCAGGGGCGGGAGCAGGTGATGGCGCGGACCCTGGCGGCGATCCGCAACCCCCACGTGGACATCATTGCCCACCCAACGGGGCGGCTGATTGGTGAGCGGGAGGAAGCCGACCTGGATATGGAACTGATTTTCCGCGCCGCCGCCGAGACGGGCACTGCGTTGGAGGTCAATGCTTACCCCAGGCGGCTTGACCTCCGCGACGTGCACGTGCGGCGAGCGATCGAGTTGGGCGTGAAACTGGCCATCAGTTCCGACGCCCACGACGTGAACGGCTTCGGGGTGCTGCCTTTCGGGGTGGCGACGGCCCGGCGGGGCTGGGCCACGGCTGGCGATGTGATCAATACCTGGGGTGTGAGGAGGCTACTGAAATGGACCGTCTGATAGTGCGCATAGGAATGGCGATGGCGATTGCGCTGCTGGCGCTGGGTGCGCTGGCCGCACTGCTCCCAACTTCCTCCTCCGCCGGGGAAGATGGGCTTTCTGTCAACCTAACCCCCCAGCCCCCTTCCCTACCAGGGGAGGGGGAGCCTTCATCGGTCTGCTTCTGGAGTGAGCAGGGGCCTGTCTGCGTCGAGAGGCCCATCGAGGTAGGGGCTGCCGGGCCAGATCCGGAGGGGCTGCTGGCGGCGCTCCTGGCGGGTCCCACCGCCGAGGAGCGGGCGCAGGGCATCTGGTCTGCCATCCCGGAAGGAACCACGCTGGAGGGGCTGGAGGTCCGTCCCGACCGCATTGTCGTGGTGCGCCTGGGGGTGCCGGCGGATGCGCTGCGGGACCTGGACCACGCCACCTTTGAGGTCATCGTCCAGCAGATCGGCTGGACGCTGGAGCCCCTGGGCTGGCGGGACCTGCGCATCCAGACCTGGGACCCCATCGCGGAGGAGTTCGTTCCGCTGGCGGCCTTTCTGCCCGAGATTCCATCTCCCCGCAAGGAGATGGTCCTGAAGGGAGAGGAGGGGCTGCAGATGGCACCTGCTTACGTGGGCCAGCCCCCGGCCCCCGGTCAGGGGCAGCCGCAGGGTGCGCTCAGCGGCGAGACCGTCTACGTCAGCGCGGGGCACGGTTGGCAGTGGAACGGCTATGCCTGGCGCGCGCAGCGCCCGCCCTATCCCAACCCGCCCTACGCCGGCCCTATCATCGAGGATCACAACAACGCCGAGGCGGTGGATCAGTATTTGCTGCAGTACCTGTGGAACGCCGGGGCGCGAGTCATCCCGGCGCGGGAGCGGGATATGAGCGGAGCCGAGGTGGTGGTGGACAACGACGAGCCCGGGCCGGACGCGGGGTACTTCGAGACCGGCGCGTGGACGACGGCGACTGTCACGGGGACAGGCTACGCCGGCACCGACTACCGCTGGACCGAGACGGTGACCGGCACCCCGGCCGCCACCGCCGTCTGGACTGCCGCCCTGCCCGCCGATGGCCGCTACGCTGTTTACGTCTGGTACCGGCAGGCGTATACCCACACCCCTGAGGCCCATTACACCGTCCACCACGCCGGGGGGGCTACCGAGGTCATCGTCAACCAGCAGAGCCACGGAGATACCTGGCACTACGTCGGCACCTATGGCTTCCGGGGCGGGGAGGAGGCCCGGGTCGTTCTGACCAACCAGTCCACGGTGACCGGCTGCGTGGTCATCGCCGACGCGCTCCGTTTCGGCGGCGGCACTTTCGACGACCTGACTGGCATCGAGACGGCGGCTGAGTATCCGCCCGAAAAACCCTGGTGGGAGGTAGCCGCCTACTACTACGTCCAGCGGATGGGGATGGATCAGCCGCCTGGCGACGTGACCGCCCGGCCCATCTACGCCCGCTGGGAGCACGCCGGCACCGGAGAGGACGCTGTCTACGTCTCCTGGCACACCAACGGCTACAGCGGCTACCAGTGGGACCACAGTGGCACCGAGGCCTACGCCCACAACGGCGAGTGGCTGCCCCGCACCGAGGGGAGTCTGGAACTGCGCGGTGCGATCCACAATGAGGTGGTGCACGACATCCGTGCCGGCTGGGATCCTGCCTGGATTGATCGGGGGGAGAAAGTGGCGAACTTTGGAGAGTTGCGCCTGCTTTGGGACGATGATCCGACGGTTCGTATGCCTGGCGCTCTAATTGAGATTGCGTATCACGACCACCCGGATGACACCGACGCGCTCAAGGAACCGCGCTTCAACCAACTGGCCGCCCGCGCCTTCTATCAGGGCATCGTCAAGT
>DAOUEC010000107.1:0-1645 GCA_034430655.1 Anaerolineae bacterium | reverse complement strand
CCGGCAACCATCAGCGGCAGATGACCGCTTTGTTTGAGATGCCGGGCTAGTTTCGCCACAGTTGTCGTCTTGCCTGAGCCCTGCAGCCCAACCAGCATAATGACGTAGGGTGCCGGCCCCTTCAGTTCCAGCCGCCCCCGCTCGCCCAGCGTGTTAACCAGTTCCTCGTGGACAATCTTGATCACTTGCTGGGCTGGGCTGAGGCTCTTAGCGACTTCGGCGCCGACGGCCCGCTCGCGCACGCGACCGGTGAAGTCTTTGACTACTTTGTAATGTACGTCGGCCTCCAACAGAGCCAGGCGAATCTCGCGCAACACCTCGTCAACATCGGCCTCACGCAGGATGCCGCGCTTGCCCAATCGCCGAAAGACGGCCTGGAGTTTGCCGGTCAGATTCTCAAACATTGTATCGTGATGCGTGAAACGTGATCTCGCTTCGCGTTTACGTTTCACGTTTTACGCCAGGCGATTGTAACGGAAAAGCCCTGTTTCGTCAAGTTTCCTAGCGTCTGACCACTATTCCAGCGCCGCCTGTTCACGGCGGCGCGTCTTGACGACCATCCGCGCGTCCACTGCTGCCACGCCTCGCTCGAACACGAGCAGCGGGTTGACGTCAATCTCCGCCACCTCAGGGCATTCGACCAGAAACCGCGACAGCGCCAGCAGCGCCTCGACGACCGCCCCCACGTCCGCTGGCGGTTCGCCGCGCACGCCCCGCAGCAGGCAACTCCCCCGCACCTCGGAGATCATCTCCTCGGCGTCCTCGCGGGTCAACGGGGCCAGGCGAAACGCGACGTCCTCGAACACCTCCACGTACACCCCGCCCAGCCCGAACATCACCACCGGCCCGAAACTCGGATCGCGCTTACCGCCCAGGACAACCTCCCGTCCCCCGGCGAACATCTGCTGCACCAGCACTCCCGCTACCTGTGCGCCGGGGGCGCGCTCCTCCACTCGCGCCAGAAGCGCAGGGAACTCCGCCCGCAGCGCCTCGGGTTCCTCGACATCCAACACGACTGCACCCACGTCCGACTTGTGGGAGATGTCAGCCGAGAGTACCTTGAGCGCCACCGGGTAACCCATAGCGCCAGCGGCCACCAGCGCCCCCTCGACGCTTTCCACCACAGCCCACTCGGCGGAGGGGATGCCAAAAGCCGCGCACAGCCCCAACGCCACGTCGGTCATCAAGACACCGTCGCGGGCCAGCAACTCCTCAACCTCGTGCGGACGATGGGCCGGCGCAGATGGTAACGGGAGCAGCCGCGCCGGACGAGTGTACCAGTCACGGGAGGCGGCCAGAGCCCACACCGCTGCCTCAATTGTGACAAAGGTCGGAAGTTCCACCTCCCGCTCCAGCGCCACCACCTCACTCTTCTGGGCAAAGGGGCAGAAAGCGATGGGCTTACCCGTCTGCCAGACCAGTTGCTCAATGCGGCGGGCCAGCCGGCGCGACATCTCCCCAGCCGGGCCGGGGCTATACGTGTGCACCAACAACAGCGCGTCAGGGTTCAACGTGCGCAGGCACTCCTCAGCAATCTCTCCGTAGAGGTCAAAATTGAAAATCACTCCCACGTCAATGGGATTGGTCGGCGCGATGACGTCGGCGCGGAAAAGACCCCGCACCCTGTCCAGGAAATCGTCCGGGA
>DAOUEC010000106.1:0-10868 GCA_034430655.1 Anaerolineae bacterium | reverse complement strand
CACGACGGAAGGCATTGAGACCGCCGAGAGCGCACAGGGCGCAGTAGAGGGCGAAAACGACGAAGACGCCAACTGGTGGCAAAGCCTTGTGTTCGAAGAAGGGCGTGGCGTAGTGCTGCAGTAGGCGCACGAAATCCGCCTCTGGTGGGAGGCGGTAAGCGGCGGACTTGGCGGCGATGGAACCGGTGAGAGGACTGCCGAGATAGAGCGTGCCGAAGATCAACCAGGGAGCCAGGAGTGCCAGCGCGATCAGTCCCTCCCGCCAGACGCCAACGAGTTGGCGCTTCCGCGTCCGCGTCAGGATCAGGTCCAGCCACAGCAGCCCCAACAGGATGGCGGTATCCGGGCGGGCCAGAAGCGCCAGCGCCGAGAGGGCGGCCATCGTGTGCGGACGATCGGTGAGGTGGGCGTAGGAGGCGGCGAGGAGCAGCGCCACCGTCAGGTCGGTCTCCATCCCACCTACGGCAAAGGTAACGCTGAAGGGAGCCACAGCCCAGAGGAGGGCAGCCGCTGTGGCGGGGGCCCGGTGGCCGGCGAACCGCTTGCCCAGACCGTAGAGCAGCCCGACGGAGAGCGCCCCGGCCAGCGCGTTGACTGCCAGCGCCAACGTGGGAAAGTCGCGGGAGCCGGTCGCCAGCGCCAGTCCGGCCATTAGCAGCGTGTAGAGCGGCGTGGTCGTGCCCAACACACGCTCGCCGGGGTTGTAGACGAAGCCGACGCCTTCGACGAGATTGCGGGCGTAGCGGAAGGTGATGTAGGCGTCGTCCACAGTACGCGGGCCGGGGATGAGCCGCGCAGAGAGCGCCAGCAGGAGCAGGACAGCGATCAGGACACGATCAAGAGAATGACCAATGACCAATGACCAATGACCAAGTCTTGCCCTTTCCCAGGGGCGAGGGCTTACCGATGGTTTGTTCATCGCTGACGTCATCCAGTCCATTATATGGCCTTCGAGAGAAGTTACAAGTAGAAGTGTGGAGGTGTGGGAGTGTGGAAGTGTGGGGGTGGTGAGATTGAAAGGCGTCCCGGGCTGCTGGCGACGGCAGTGCTGTGTTCTGTGACGTTGGCGTTCTTCGCCTGGCGACTGGGCGGCTTCCCCACTGCTTTCCTCTACCGCCCTGGCAGTGACGTCTCCGACCTGACGGTTACTTTCTGGCCCAATATCCACTACATTCGGGAAACGTGGCAGACACATGGACAGATACCGCTGTGGCGCACACTCATTTTCAGCGGCTTCCCCTTCGACGCTGACCCGCAGTCGGGGTTGTGGTACCCGCCCAACGTCGTTTTCTTACTGCTGCCCGCGGCGGTCGGTTTCAACCTGCTGTTCGTGCTGCACGTGGTGGCTGCGGGCCTGGGGATGTGGGTCTGGTCGCGGACGACGGGGACATCGGTCGGAGGGGCGTTGCTGGCGGCGCTAGCCTACGCTTTCACGCCTAAGGTCTTCGCCCACCTGGGGTTCGGCCACGTGGGGCTGGTCTACGCGGCGGCTTACGTCCCGTGGGCGCTGTGGGCTGCCTGTCGCGTGGGGCGCGGCAGTTGGCGTCACACTGGCGCACTGGGTCTGGCGCTGGGGTGGCAGTTTATTGCTCATCCACAGTTGGCGTTCTACACAGGGCTGGTGGCGGGGGTGTACGGGCTGGCGGTTACCTGCAATCTGCAATCTGCAATTCGCAATCCGCCATTCGCAATCCGCCATTCGCCATTCGCCATTCGCCATTCGCTATTCGCCATTCGCAATTTGCTTCTGGGTGCGGTGCTGGCAGCACTGGTCGCGGCTGTGCAGTTGTTGCCCCTGCTGCGTTTTGCGCCGCTGAGTGCACGGGCCGCAATGGGTTTTTCCGAGTCGGCTGTGTCGTCGCTGCCGCCGCGCTACCTGTGGGGACTGTTGCTGGCGGACCACCGGGGTTTCATGGACTATGTGCTCTACGTGGGGGTGCCGGTGCTGGCATTGGCGGTGGTGGCATTGCCGCGCCGTCAGGCCTGGTTCTGGTGGGCGTTTGTGTGCGCGGCGCTGGTCTATGCGTTGGGGGCCAACACGCCGCTCTATGGCTGGGCCTTCCGGTTGCTGCCTGCCCTGGCCTGGCTGCGAGCGCCTTCGCGTATCTGGTTCGTGGCAGCGGCGGCGCTGGCGCTATTGGCTGGTTGGGGGGGCGACCGTCTGTTGGAAGGGCTGGGCGGCCGTGGTCGCCGGGCGCTCAATCGGGTCGCCGTGGCGCTGGGGGCGCTGGCGTTGGCGCTTCCGTTGGGGTACGCTATCGCCTTTGGAAAGCCGCCGGCCAACCTGGTGGCGTTTGGCGTGGTGACATCGATCATGGCAGCGTTATGCGCGGTCATGACCACACGGTATCTGCCGCGCTGGGGAGCAGTTGTGGCGTTGGTAGCATTGCTCCTGGCGGACTTGTGGACGGTGGACGCGACGCTTATTGAGGGGCGATCCCCGGAGACCGTCTTCGCCGGGAGCGGCCTGGGCGCTTACCTGGCCCAACAGGTGGATGGGGAGCCGTTCCGCGTCTACAGTCCCAGTTACAGCCTGCCCCGCCACATTGCTGCCCGTTATGGCCTGGAGACGGCCGACGGCGTGGACCCGCTCTGCCTGGAGGCGTATACCGCCTGGATGGAGGTTGCCTCTGGCGTGCGGCGCACCGGCTACACGGAGACGGTGCCCTCGCTGGAAGGAGGGGGTGACATCGCTACGGCCAATCGCGAGGCGTGTCCCAACGCGCGGCTGCTTGGCCTGCTCAACGTGCGCTACATAGTGGCCGGGTTCCCGCTGGCGGTGGAGGGGCTGCGGCAGGTGGCCTGCTTCGGCTCGACCAACTTGTATGAGAATGAACGGTTCCTGCCACGCGCCTTCGTCGTCGGGCAGACAGTGCCAGTGGATGATTTTGGCGCGGCGCTGTCCTGGTTGCGGGAGGGCGACGTGGCGCACGCAGCGGTGGTAGAGAGCGGCAAGACGCTGGCCTCCGGCGAGGTGCGGGCTGAGGTCGCGTGGGTGAGGCGCTCACCCAACCGGCTGGTGTTAGACGTCACACTCGACCGTCCAGGATTTTTGGTTTTGAGCCAGGTGTGGTATCCTGGTTGGTGTGTGGAGGTGGATCGTGTGCAAGCGACCCTCTATTGCGCGGATGGCATCCTGAGTGGTGTCTATCTGACGCCGGGTGTGCACCGGGTCGAACTGGTATACCGGCCGGGCACGCTGGGCTGGGGGCTGGCGCTTTCGACGTTGGGTCTGGTGGGCTGTGGCGGGCTGTGGGCTTTACAAGGAGATAGGCGGCGATCAGGGGCGGACACGGGGTGAACAAGGTGCGGGTGGCGTTGTGGATCCTGATCGGGAGCGTGCTTCTGACCCCGCTGGTCATGCAACTACCGCTGTTGGGGTGGGATTGGCATGTTTGTTTTGAAGCTAGGGGCGCATTGTTGCCCCCCGTGGGCCACTGTTACGACCAGTATCCGCCGTGGGCGTGGTGGATTCTGCGTCCACTGACACTCCTGCCCTGGCGCGTTGGCCTGTCGTTTCATCTTTCGGTGTTGTTGCTGACGGTGGCCATCAGCGCAGGGTGGGGGGCACATCGCTACCTGGAGGCGGCGTTGCTGGCCGTGCTGACGCCCCCGGTCTGGATGTTGATGTGGCTGGGGCAGGTGGATGGCCTGGCGATGTGGGGGTTGATGTTCCTGCCATTGGGGTTGCCGTGGGCCCTGCTCAAGCCCAATATCACGGTGTGGGCGGTGTTCGCCCGGTGGCAGTGGGTGGCCTGGGCCACCGCGTTGGGCCTTGTCAGTTTGTTGATCTGGGGTTGGTGGCCAGGAAGGTTGTTGGCCGCCCGCGCGCTTTGTTACGTGCATCCATCCGCGATGGGCTGGGGCAATTTGGGGTGGCCGGTGCTGGCATTGGGACTGGTGCTGTTTCCTTTCTCTGGGCGTGACCCATTGCGGCTGATGGCTTCGGGGGCGTTGCTCGTGCCGTTCTTGATGCCCTATCACTTTCTAATGCTCCTGCCCGCGTTGGGGAGGGTGTATGGGTGGAAGCGTTGGCTATTGTGGTTGCTGGCGTGGACCACGGGGGCGGTGCCGGCCATAGGCGGTGTGGCGCGGTACGTTGCCTTAAGTTTTCCTGTCGCGGTGTGGATGATGGTCAGCCCCCGCCCGTTCCATGGTTACAGCATCCTAGCACGGAAGGTGTGGGTGTTGTTCACGGCGTGGACTATTGAGGCCGATTGAGATGAAACGAGCGCTCCTCTGGTTCGACACCCGCCGTCTGGCGACGGCGATTCTCTTCGTCGCCGTGTTCGCCATGGCGGTGCGTGCCCCGGCCGATACCGACACCTGGTGGCACCTCAGAGCCGGGCAGACCACGCTGGAGAGCGGCCGTATCCTGCAGGCCGATGTTTTCTCTCACACCCGCTATGGCTCCCCCTGGGTCAACCACAGTTGGCTCAGCCAGGTCATTCTTTACTGGCTGTTCGACCACTTCTCCTACGCCGGGCTGGGGCTGTGGATGGGCGCGGTGGTGACGGTGGCCTTCGCCTTCGTATATCTCCAGATGGAGGGTGACGTTTTCACCCGCGCTTTCATCGTCGTCCTGGCAGCCGCCACCTCCAGCGTCATCTGGTCGGCCCGGCCCCAGTTATTTTCCTTCTTGCTCGCTGCCGTCGTCGCCTATTTGCTCTACCTGTTCAAGTGGCGGCGGATCAACCGCTTGTGGCTCCTGCCGCCGCTGTTCGTCCTGTGGGTGAACCTGCACGCCGGTTACGCCCTGGGCTTTATGCTCCTGGCGGCCTTCGTCGCCGGGGAGGTGCTCAATCACCTCCTCGCACTGGTCGCCCCCTCGGACGACCCTGTGGTGGGCTGGCGGGGGATCGGGATGGTGGTGGGGGTGGCGATCCTTTCGGCGCTCCTTCTGGCAGTCAACCCCAACACCACCCGTATGTGGACCTACTACCTGGAGACGGTGCACATCGGCGTGCTCCAGGACTTTATCCAGGAGTGGCAGTCGCCGAACTTCCATCCTCTTTACACCCAGCCTTTCATCTGGTTGCTCTTGGCGACACTGGCAGCGATGGGGCTTTCGGGCCGGCGAGCCGATGGAACCGACCTGGTGCTGGTCGGAGGATTTGCCTACGCCGCCCTTCTGGCGGGACGGAACTTCGGTCCCTTCGCGCTGGTGACCGCGCCGGTCTTGAGTCGGCACGTAGCGGTGTTTCTGAGACAAGGAGACAAGGAGACACGGGGACAAGGGGACATTTTCCCTGTCTCCCCTGCTCCCCGGCCCCTCCGCCCCTCTGCTCGGAGGGGAGCGATCAACCTGGGGCTGCTGGTTCTGATCGTCTCGCTGGCGGGGGTCAAGGTCTGCCAACCACTGCGCCCGGCGTTCAATGAGGCGTTACAGCGGGAGAGCCTGCCGGTGGGTGCAGTGGAGTGGGTTCAGGCCCATCGGCCTGCGGGAAAGATGTTCAACGAGTATAACTGGGGCGGCTACCTGATATGGCGGCTGTGGCCCGACTACCGGGTCTTCGTGGACGGGCGCACCGATCTCTACGGGGACGAAATCTTGCGCGACTACGTCGAGATCCAGGCCGCCGGCCCCCGCTACGAGGAATTGCTTGATGAGTACGAGGTATCATTCGCCTTGACGAGGGCTGGCGGTGTGCTGAGCGTAGTCCTTGGCCACACCCCTGGCTGGCAACTGGCTTATGAGGATCATACGGCAGTTGTCTACGTGCGAGATGGTGAGGAGCGGTGAGCGAGTGGCGGACCTCCCGATGGTGGGTGGCGGGCATCACGCTGCTGGGGGCGGGCCTGCGCCTCTACCGGCTTGGCGGTCCGAGTTTCTGGTTCGACGAGTGTTTTACCTACACGGTCACGCTGGCCCCGCTGCGCGACAGTCTGGCGGCGTTGCTGGTGGCAGGCATCTACTCGCCCTTCTACTTCCTGCTGCTGCGGTTCATGGTGGCACTGGTCGGGAGCAGCGAGTACGCCTTTCGCTTCCTCTCGGCCGCGTTTGGCATCCTCACGGTGCCGCTGTTGTACCGCCTGGGCCGACGGCTGCTGGGGAAACAGGGGGGACTGCTGGCAGCGCTGCTGCTTGCCGTCTGCCCGTTCCACGTCTGGTACTCGCAGGATGCGCGGATGTACGCCCTACTCTCCTTCTTCTGCCTGGCAGCGATGGATCAGTTCGAATTGCTGCTTTCGGGCCGGCAGAATTGGATACTATTCATCGCCTGCAGCGCCCTGGCCTACCTGACGCACTACGCGGCGGGTGCGCTGATCTACGTACAGTTGATGCTCTTGCTGCCGCTGCTACGGCGGGGCCGTCTGTTCTGGCGGTGGTTCCTGGCGCAGATGGCGGCGCTTGCGCCGCTGGTTCCCTGGTTGGTGCTTTACCTGGTGCACGGGGTCAGGCCGGCGGGGCTGGGCTGGATCCCACGCCCCGACGCGCTGGCCCCCCTGCGCACGCTGTGGAACTTCACTTCCGCTGACGCGGTGACGTTTACACCATTGGTGATGGTGCTGACGCTGGCGGTGGGAGCCGTGGTAGTACGCGCTGGCTTCCCCTGGGATGGGGTGCGGCGGTTGCTTTTCTGGTGGCTGATGCTTCCTATCCTGATGGTCTTTGTCCTGTCCCTGTGGCGCTCTTATTACGTGGATCGCTACTTTACGGGGAGCCTGCCAGCCTACCTGTTGTGGTTGGCCTTGGGGATCGGGGCCTTCTCCCGGCCAGCGTGGCGTGCACTGGCCGTCGTCGCTGTCCTGCTGGCAATGGGCTGGGGCGCGGTGCGGCTGCACCACGATCCCTACTTCGCCAAAGAGGACTGGCGCGGCGTGGCCCAGGCGATCGACGCCGGGCTGCAACCGGGCGATGTGGTAGCCCTGCAGGACTACGAGGCGCTGGTCGGCACATCGGTCTATCGCGAGCGGGAGTGGCCGCAGGCAGTGTTGGTGGGGATAGGCGATCCGACGCCGCTGGACGTGGTCGCTGAGGGCCACAAGCGGGTGTGGCTGGTTTGGCGCAGCCCCCGCGAGGCCAATCATCGGCTCTCCAAGTCTGAGTTGTTCGACGTCTTCGCCGAGGCCGACCCGCCTACGGTGGCCTGGCTGGCCGCCCACCGGGGCCAGGTGGCCCTGGAGTTGCGCTTTCCTGGCCTGAGCGTGGTGCGGGTGGAGATGAGGTGAACGGGACTGTGAGCGCGTGGTGGCGATCCCAGCGTAAATTTCTGCCCCTGGTGGGCCTCTTCGTCACCTTCCGCCTGATGATGCTGGTGACTTTCTTGCCGGGCGACCTGACCCGGTTCGGCGACTACCCCTATTACTACGCCCTGGCCCGCTTCTCCGACGACGGCCATCTCCCGTTCGTCCACTACTGGTCGGAACATCTCCCTGTTTTCCCTTTCCTCTCCATCGCCATCTACCGCCTCTCCCGGCTGGTATCGGGCGGGAGTTACGAAGCCTACGTGTACCTGTTCGGGGGCATGATGGTGGCTTTCGATACCGGCTCACTGTGGTTGTTCCTGCGCCTGGCCCACCGTCTCTGGGGCGAGGAGCGGGCGCTGCAACTGGGCTGGACGTACAGCCTGCTGTTTGTCCCGCTTATCTTCTGCTGGTGGACCTTTGAGGGGGTGACGGCGTTCTTCATCTTGCTCGCGCTGGTGTTGCTAGTGGAGGGGCACGAGAGAGGCTCGGCAGTGGTGGTGGGATTGGGGGCGATGACCAAATTAGTGCCGCTACTCATCCTCCCGGCGGTGATGCGCACTCGCCCCGCGCGCCGCTGGCTCTCCTACTCCCTGGTGGTGGGGATGGTAGTGATGGCTATAGCCGTGCCGTTACTGTGGGTGGGAGGCCCCTTCGCCGTGGCCTCCTTCCGCTCTATCGTCGCTCGCGGTTCGTATGAGACGGTCTGGGCGTTGATTGACGGCAACCTGAGCACAGGTCTGTTGGGGGCGGCCACCGACCACTTCGATCTCGCCAAGGCGACCGCACCGGCCGGCAACCCTGCCCGCCTGCCCGAATGGCTCAAGACAGGATTATTTGGTGTACTATACCTGTTCATCTTTTTGAAGGCTGACCTCAACCTTAACCTCAACCTTAACCTCAAGCGTCTGGTATCTTTCGTCTGTCTCACCCTGGTCGTTTTCTTCCTGTGGTCGAAGGGGTGGAGCCCCCAGTGGCAGGTATCCTTGTTACCCCTGATCCTCCTGGCGCTGCCGTACCGCCGGGGTCTGTTGTTCGTGCTGACGCTGAGCGTGGTCAACCTGGCGGAGTGGCCGGTGTTGCTCTCGCGAGGGCTCAACGAGTGGCTCTACCTGACAGTGCCGCTGCGGACTGCCCTGTTGGTGTTGCTGGCGGCCGAGTTGTGGCAGCGGGTGCACGGGTGGTCAGCGGGAGAGCAGGCGTGAACCGCTGGGGCTTTGGTCTCTGGGTGACGCTGCTGGCAGCAGCCGTCCGGCTGTGTGGACTGGGGGTGCAATCGCTGTGGTTGGATGAGGCCTTCTCGCACCTCTTTGCTACGTTGCCACTGGACATGGTTTGGCAAGCGATGATCGTGGATGCGGTCCATCCACCTCTCTACTACCTGTTGATGCGGCTAGTGATTGTGCTGGTTGGGGGAAGTGAATTTGCGCTGCGCTTCCCCTCCGCGCTGGCAGGGGTACTGACTGTGGCACTCCTGTACCGGGCGGGGCTGGAGTTCATCCTGGCGGAACGATTTGCCCCCGTCACCCCAGAGGATTTGCGGACGCTGGAGGAATTGCGGGACCATCACCTGGCGCTGGTGGAGGATTTTGGCTCTGCCTACGAACTCTACCGGCTGGAGGAGGTTTCGAATGAACCCCAACCTAAACCTAAACCTAAACCTCAACCTCAACCTCAACCTCAACCTCAACCTCAACGAGGAGGTTCCGTGAGCCGACTACGCTGGCTCCTGGTCGTTTGCCTCTTCCTGACCCTGGTGGCCGGGCAGAGTTGGGCCACCTACCGCTTCTTCACCTCCCGCTTCCCCGGCGGGAACGACTTTTACTCCCGCTGGTCCAATGGCTGTGCCCTTATCTGGACAGGGGAGAACCCCTACTCCGACGAGGTCACCCTGCATACGCAGATCGGCATGTACGGCCGGCTGGCCCGGGTTGGCGAGGATCTGGCAGCCTACTCCTACCCGCTCTATGCCCTGTTCTTTTTCTGGCCTCTCTGCTTCATTCATACGTATCCGTTGGTCCAGGCCATCTGGATGACACTGATGCTCTATGCCCTCCTGGCGGGAGTCGTGCTGACGGCCCGGGTGGCCCGCTGGCGGCCTCCCACCTGGCTGTGGGGGGCCACGCTGGTGTGGGCAGTGTTCAACTACCCGCATGCCCGTGCGCTCGTCCTGGGGCAAATGGCGACCCTCGTCTTCCTGGCGCTGGCGGCGGCCCTATGGGCACTGGGGCGAGAGCGGGATGGCCTGGCGGGCGTGTTGCTGGCGGTCACCACCGTCAAGCCGCAGACGAGTTTCCTGCTGGTGCCGTGGGTGCTATGGTGGGCTGCCTGGCGGCGACGGTGGGGTATCTGGAAAGGGTTCGGGCTGGCGATGGCTTTCTTGCTGGGAGTCTCTTTCCTGCTGGTGCCCACCTGGGCAGGGGACTTTCTGGATGATCTGCGCAACTACGACGTCGTGTCGGCCACGGATTACCACTCGCTGACCTGGATCGTGGTACGGTACTTCCTGGGACTGGGGCCGGTGGTGGAGGCGGTCGGCACCGCGGCGTTTGCTCTCTACGGGCTGCTGGAGGCCTGGCAGGGGCGACGGGCGGAGGGGAACGGCTTTCTCTGGACGACGGGACTGCTTCTCATTTTGACCCACTTCATTGCCCCTCGCACCGCCACGACCCACTACACCGTGCTCCTGTTGCCCTTGTTTGCCTGGTTCGCCGGGCTTCAAGAGAGGTTCGGTCGCCAAGCGAGACTGGCGGTGGTGGGGATTGAGGCGGTGCTGCTCGTGGGACAATGGATCATCTTCCTGGCGACGATCCAGGGTAACTACGAGACTGCTCCGGTCTACCTGCCCTTCCCCGTGTTGATGTTGGCTGTGCAGGTTCTTTCCCGGCGGCGGGTCTGGTCGGAGCAGGGGTGATGGGAGGGTGGGACTTTGGCGTGCTCTGGCAGGCGGCGGTGCATCCGCTGGACACGCTCACCCGGAGCAACACGCTGGGGCTGTGGAGCCTGGAACGGCTGCTGCCGGGGGCCTGGCCGGTGCTGCTGGCGTTGTCGGCCGGGGTGTTCCTCTGGGGGCTTTTCCAGATCCGACCTGTCGGCTGGGCGGCCGCCGCCCTGGCCAATCCTTCGGGGATGTTCTACGACCTCCTGGTGCTGATGGAGGCTGCACCGCCCTGGCTGCTGGTCCCTGTATCCTGGGTGGCCGTGGGCCTGTCTCTGTGGTGGCGGACGTTCGTTCCCTGGATGCTCGTGCCGCTGGCGGTGATTCTGTATCACCGGTTTCAGCGCCCATTGCGCGGGGAGGAGGGGGGAGGTCTGACAGAATGCGACGACAACTGGGCCTGGCGCTCCTGATCCTCCTTCTGGCTTTTGGCCTGCGGATGGCCTACCTCCAGAGCCGTGCCCTATGGTACGATGAGGCCTTCGCGGTGCTGTATGCCTCCCTGAGCCCCGAACGGATGGTTTACGGGACGGTGACGCCGGTGCAGGGGGCTGGCGCGGCCGACGTTCACCCCCTGCTGTACTACTTTCTCCTCCACGGCTGGATGAGGCTGGTTGGCCGGTCCCCACTGGCGGTTCGTTTTCTCTCCGTGGGACTGGGGCTGGTCACCGTGGCGCTGCTCTGGCGCTTGGCAGCCTGGTGCTTCGACCGGCGGACTGGCCTGGTGGTCGGGCTACTGGCG
>DAOUEC010000105.1:0-15431 GCA_034430655.1 Anaerolineae bacterium | reverse complement strand
GCTGATCGTGGCGGTGAAACTCTCAGGTCGCAGGACCCTGTGTCTTGGCACCTCTGGAAAGTCCTTGGGACACCGAAGGGGCAAGGCCCGATAGTTGATCGGGAGGAATCTCTCAGGTTGGTAGACAGAGGACGCACAGCTGATACTATTTGTGCGTCCTTTGTTTTGTCCGGCATATCATCATTCAGCAGGAGGTTGACAATGTACAAGAAGCTCTTCATTCCAGGCCCGACCCACGTGCGGGAGAAGATCCTGCAGGCCCAGGCCGCACCGATGATCGGCCACCGCTCGAAGGAGTACGCCGACCTGCAGGCAGAGGTGACTCCTAAACTCCAGCAACTCCTTTACACTCAGCAGCGGGTCTACCTCTACGCTTCCTCCTCCACCGGCGTGATGCAGGGCTCGGTCCGCCAGGCTTCCACCAAGCGGATCCTCAACACAGTCTGTGGGGCCTTCTCCAAGCGTTGGCACCAGATCACCGCCGCCAACGGCGTCCCCTGCGATACAGTGGAGGTGCCGATGGGCCAGGCCATCACACCTGAACTCGTGGATGAGGCGCTCTCCAAGGGGGACTATGACGCCATGACCGTCGTGATGAACGAGACCTCGACCGGCTTGATGAACCCTGTCAAGGACATCGCCTCCCTCGTCCACGAGAAGTATCCCGACGTGCTGATCCTGGTGGACGCCGTCAGTTGCATGGCTGGCGCCAGGATCGAGTTCGACGCCTGGGGGCTGGACGTCTGCCTGGCCGGTGTGCAGAAGTGCTTCGCGCTCCCGCCGGGGCTGACGGTCTGCGCGGTGAGCGACCGGGCGCGAGAGCGGGCGCAGCAGGTAACCAACCCTGGCTATTACTTCTCCTACGCGCAGATGGACAAAAAGTACGAGAAGCACCAGACCCCGGCAACCCCTGCCATCAGCCTGATTCAGGCACTCAACGCTCAGATGGACGACGTGCTGGCCGAGGGGCTGGAGAACCGTTGGCAGCGGCACAAGGATATGGCCGCAGCCGTCCAAGATTGGGCGCGGCGCTACTTCGCACTCTACTCCGATGAACGATACCTCTCGCCCACTGTCACCAACGTCGAGAACACACGGGGCATCAGCGTCGCCGGGCTCAACGGGGAGTTGGGCAAGCGGGGCGCAATGATCTCCAACGGCTACGGCAACCTGAAGGAGAAGTGCTTCCGCATCGCGCACATGGGCGACTTGACGCTGGATGACGTTAAGTGGCTCCTGGGACAGATTGAGGACATCCTGGGGTTGTAAGAAAGCAAGAAGCAAGAGGCAAGGGGCAAGAAGCAAGAGGCAAGAGGCAAGAGGCAAGAAGCAAAAGAGGCATGCTGCATATTGTATCCTGCATCTTGCATCCTGCACCCTGCATCTTGCACCACACATCTTCAAATGGAGGTGAAGCGATGAAATTGCTCGTTTGTGATCCGACGGCTCCCAGGGCTATCGCAGCGATGCAGGAGGCGGGGATCGAGGTGGACGTGCGGGACGACATCACGCCGGAGAACCTGGAGGCGGTCATCGCCGGCTACGACGCCATGGTCGTCCGCAGCCGCACGAAGGTGCGCGAGCCCTTGATTGACAGGGCGACCAGTCTGAAACTGATCGTCCGCGGCGGTGTGGGGCTGGATAACATTGACGTGGAGTACGCCCAATCGAAAGGTATTGAGGTGCGCAACACCCCGGCTGCGTCTTCCAGTTCGGTGGCCGAACTGACCATCGGTTATCTCTTTGCGCTGGCCCGTCGCACCCCCCAGGTCACTGCTTCCATGAAGGCGGGCAAGTGGGAGAAGAAGGCGTTCAGCAAGGGCACAGAACTTGCGGGCAAGACGCTGGGGCTCATCGGCTGCGGGCGCATCGGCAGCCTGGTGGCCCAGAAGGCGGCCGCGCTGGGGATGGAGGTGTTCTTCTACCGCCGTACCCGGGTGGAAATGCCTGGAGCCACCCAGGTCTCGCTGGATGAATTGCTCGCCCGCTCGGACTACATCTCTCTCCACGTGCCCCACACCCCGGAGACTCACTACATCATCGGGGCGGCGGCATTTAGGAAGATGAAGGATGGGGTCTACGTCGTCAACTGCGGGCGCGGCGGGACGCTGGACGAGGCGGCCCTGTACGACGCCATCGTCAGTGGCAAGGTGGCCGGCGCGGCGCTCGACGTCTACGAGGACGAGAAGAAAGAGCGAGGCCAGCGGCTGATGGAACTGCTGCAGGTCATCGGCTCTCCCCACATCGGCGCCGGGACGGGTGAGGCAAAAGCGCGGGTGGGGGAGGAGGTGGCGCAGATTGCCGTGGAATTCACCAACCGCTGATGGGAGGAGCCCTATGGCGACGATCAAACCTTTCCGAGGCGTGCGCTATAACCCGGAGAAGATCAGTGATCTCTCCGCCGTCATTAGCCAGCCCTACGACCGGGTGCGACATGGGCTGCAGGACAAGTACTACGACCTGAGCCCCTACAACGTCGTGCGCATCATCAAGGGGAAAGAGCAGCCAGGGGATGGCGAGACGGATAACGTCTACACGCGGGCGCGGGACTACTACCAGTCCTGGCTGCAGGAGGGCATCCTGACGCGGGAGGAGGTGCCTGCCCTCTATGTCCTTCACCAGACCTTCACCCTCCCCGACGGCAGCACGAGAACCCGCCACGGGTTGATCGCGGCGCTGGAACTGGTCCGGTTCGACGAGGGCATCGTTCTGCCCCACGAGCGGACTCTTTCTGGCCCCAAGGTGGACCGGCTCAACCTGATGCGGGCCACGGCGGTCAACTTCGGCCACATCTTTATGCTCTACCCCGGCGATCGGATCAACGAGTTGCTGGGGGCGGCCATTGAGGAGCCTGCCCTGAGCCTGTCGAAGGGGCAGCCGGGCTTCGAGTTGCGCGAATTGTTCGAGCACGACGTGACCCAGCGGTTCTGGGCCGTGACCGACCCGCAGGTGATACAGGCCGTGGTGGAGGAGATGGCCCCCAGGCGGAACCTGATCATCGCCGACGGCCACCACCGCTACGAGACCGCCCTCAACTACCGGGACGAGATGCGGGCCAAGTACCCCGATGCTCCCCCCGACGCTGGCTTCAACTATCGCATGGTGACGCTGGTGAGCATGGAGGATCCCGGACTGGTGATTCTCCCCACTCACCGCCTGGTCCATTCCTACAGGCGGATGAGCGGAGGGGAGGCACTGGAGCGGGCGAAGGAATACTTCGAGGTAGTGCCGGTGGCCGACCGGTCGGTGCTAGAGGTGGCGCTGACGGAGGCCGGGCCATCGCACCCGCGCTTCGGCTTCTACGACGGGGCTTATGCGGTGCTCGCGCTGCGAGACCCCGGCGCGCTGGAGCGTATCCTGCCAGACCGTGTCCCCGACTGGTGCTTGCTCGACGTCGCAGTGCTCCACGAACTGTTCATTGAGCGGGTGCTGGGGATTGACAAGGCGGCCGTGGAGCGCAAGGAGAACATTGAGTACCTGCGCGACCCGCAGATGGGGTACGACGGTGTGGACCGGGGCGAGGCGGAGTTCCTGCTGGTGATGAACCCGACGCGGATGGAACAGGTGCGGGCCTGCACCGCCGCCGGCGAGAAGATGCCGCAGAAGTCCACCGACTTCTATCCCAAGGTGATCAGCGGGCTGGTGATGATGCCCATCAACTGCGGCCCCCTCAATCCTCCCTCATGAACTTCTCGTAAGCGCCTTGCCATAGCACCGGCTTGCGGGTCATCTGCCTGATCTTGATGTCGGCAAAGTGGGGCGTCAGGCGAGCCAGGAGGGCCGGAAGCTGGTCCCACCGGCCTTCGCTGCTCCCGCCGACGATGGCACTCAGTTCGTCAGTGATGGGCTCCAGCCAGCGCCACTTCTCGCGAAAACGCTCGGCTTTCAAGTAATAGTCGCGCCTCTCCCAGGCGTCAATTGTCTGGTCAATGGTGTCAGCAATAGCGTGCATGGAGAAGACGATGAGGGCGGCCAGGTCTTTGGCCTCGTCGTCCAGTTGTGGCTTCTGACTCAGGCGACGCAGCGCCTCGGCGATGGTGCGACGATGTTGATTGCGGATCTTGCCTGGTCCTTCGGTAGAGATGATACGACTCATTTATAGGGTCCCTTTGTCACCTATGGCTATTCCAGAAGAACAATGTTCCCGTTCCATGTGAAACGTGATGCGCGAAGTGTGATGATGCGACGCCGTCTATGCCTCACGTTTTACGTTTCACGTTATCAGTATCGCCCGATGGCGTTAAGGAGACTGAGGTCCATCATGCTGCGCAGCAAGGGGTGTTCGATGACCACACCCTCTTCGAGAGCGGCAGCAGCAGCCAACGCCCATAGAGGGATCTCCTCTTCCTCGTAGAGTTGCGCCAGCAGCCAGGCCTGGCGGCGTAGCCGGTCGGGCAGGAGACGGCGGTACTTATCGTCCACCACGGCCTCAATGGCCTGGTCAAGCAGGGCCTCGAAAGGGGCCTCGCCCCGCTCCGCCTGGCCCTGACGAAACAGTTTACGGTAGCGAGAGACGAATGTCCCCACTTCGTCGGGATTGAAGAACCAGAAGTCGAATTCGTCCATCGTCATAAGTTCCGTGCATTCCGCCAGCAGTTCCGTCTGCCGGGACGGTTCGAGGGGCAGGAGGGGACACTCCTTTATCGGGCGCGGGTCCTCCCCTTCGAGCCAACCCTGCCAGGCCACAAAAGCGGGGGGGAGACGGCGGCGGGCGTCCAGCGTGACCTGGTAGGCGTGGGCTATCGTGGCACGGGCCCGCTCCAGGCTAATGTCCACGAACTCGGCACTGCCGAAGCCGTCCACTATTTCATCCAGTTCTTCCTCATCCACGACGGCACTGAAGCAGTCCTTGATGCCCTGGTGGTCGTTGAACATCAGGTCAACGATCCGCAAGTGGCCGTCGGGCTGCTCGCGCGCGACGAAGAGCACCTGCCCGCCGCTGCCGTCTATCGTACATAGCAGGCAGTAGGCGAGAGGCAGCAGGGAGGGGACAACCCAGGGTTGGGGTGATTGGTCGCCGATACGGATACGTGCCCGAAGCCGCAAGGCAGCGTTCTCGGCGGCGTGACGTACCCGGCGGGAGGAGTCGTATTGGGCGCGTTCCTCCAGGAGGGGGATGACCGCTGGTTCTTTCAGCCGTTCGATGGCATCTACAGCGGCTATGATCACGCCGTCGTGCTCGTTGTGGAGCAACGCGGTCAGCATAAGCAGGAGACACCGGTCGGCAAGGGGGGCCAGCATGTCATGCACGTACTGCTCCTGTATCTCCGGCGGCCCCTCCTTCATTACCTCCAGCAATGCCTCTACCTGAATCGGGTCTTCGATCGTCTCCAGCATGTGGGACAGCGTGCGTCTCATCAGTGCATCGGGGTCGGTGATAGCACGGCGGAAAGTGGCCTCGTCAACCGGCGCCCCCAATACATCCAGCGCCTGGAGGACTTTCAATTTCTCTCCATCCCTGTAGTCGGGTTTGTACAACATTTGTCGCAGTGGGGCCACCGCGCGGGGGTCGCCCAGTTCGCGCAACAGCGTGATTGCCACCTGGCGGGTATCTTCGTCCGGCGACGCGAGCAACTCCACGATGCGAGGCAGAGCCTCGTCGGCGAGACCTTGCAGCCGCTCGATGATCCACTCAGCCCTTTCGACCTTCATCCTGCCGCTGATGAGGCCTTCCCTGAAGCGGGCGATCAGGTCGGCGACCTCGTTTCCAGCGTCTCCAGCGTCTCTTTTTCTCTTCTTGCTCACAGGTATACCTCGGGATTGGCACAGTATGGCAGCCGCGCCCCCCTTAACCCTGTCAGCAGGTTCTCCGCTGCCATCACCGCCATCCGCTCCCGCGTGGTGACGGTGGCGCTGGCGATATGGGGGAGGACGATACAGTTGGGCAGGGTCAGCAGCGGATGGTCGGGCGGGAGCGGCTCTGGGTCCGTGACGTCGAGAGCGGCGGCGGCAATAGTGCCGGCGCGTAATCCTTCGTATAGCGAATTGGTGTCAACGACGGGACCGCGGGACGTGTTGATGAGGATAGCGGTCGGTTTCATCAGACCTAATTCGCGTGCTGCAATGAGATGATGAGTTTCAGGTGTAAGGGGGGTGTGCAGGCTCACGAAGTCGGCCTGGGCCAACAGGTCGTCCAACTCTGCGTATTCCAGCCCCAGTTCCGCCTCCAGGTCGGGCTTGCGGGCGCGGTCGTGGTAGAGAACTCGCATCCCAAAGCCCCGGCCGCGGCGGGCCACGGCGGTCCCGATGCGACCCAGGCCGACGATTCCCAACGTCGCCCCCCAGACGTCGGCCCCCAGGAAGCCCAGCGGTTCCCAGGTGTGCCACTGCCCGGCCCGCACGTTCTCGATCCCCTCGGGGATGCGGCGGGCGGCGGCCATCAGCAGCGCGAAGGTCAGATCGGCCGTGGCCTCGGTCAGCACACCGGGGGTGTGACCGACAGGGATGGAGCGGGCCGTGGCCGCTTCCAGGTCCACGTTGTCCACCCCCACGGCGTACTGGCTGATGACGCGCAGCCGTTTCCCGGCGGCGATGGCCTCCGCGTCAATCGGGTCGCTCAGCAGGCAGAGGAGCCCCTCGCAGTCCGTCACCTCCCGCAGAATGACGTCCCTGGGCGGCGGGAATTCTCCCTCCCAGAGACGAACCTGGCAGACCTGCCGGATCATCTCCAGGCCGGCCTCAGGGATGCGGCGGGTGACGAAAACGACGCTGTCAGTATAGGATTTCTTCAGCATAGTGATCCTCGTGGTGGGCCGTCAGGCAATCCTCGCACAGCAGCACATTTCGTTGCTCCCGATTGGAGCACTCTATGCAGATCCAGGTGGCGACGGTCTTGCGCCCCTCGGCCTTACATTCTACGCAGTACCGGTGGCGAGGACGGTTGCGTCCCACGATGCGTGGGTACTTCGCCCCCTCTTCCGGCTCGACAATCTCCTCCAGCGTGATCAGGTGCTCGATCCAGTCGCCGAAGTCGTAGACGTACTTGAGCGTGTCCCCCGGCACCAGCCCCAGCCCAGCGATGCGCTGGTCGGCGCCGCTGCCCCCGCCCAGGGGGTCCACATTTCCCAGGTCTATCTCCCGGTAGTGCTTCCCGGAGCCCCGCCGGACCCGCTTCCAGAACCCGGCCATGTGGTCCCAATCGTGTTGGAAGGCCTTCTGCAAGATGGAGTTGAAGTCGGCTAGTGTCTGATCGCCCCGCATCTCGATGCGCCGCCACAGTCCCTTTCGGTGCCGGAGGGCAGCCTTGAAACGATAGATCTGCCGGCCCTGCCTGGGGGAGAAAGGCTCTTCCGATGGCTCCATTTCCTCTCCTGTGGCTCTCTGGAACAACCTTTCCAACGGGGTGAACGAATCAGTGTAGCAGATGTCGAAGCCGCCCGATTTCATCCTCGGATCCTGCTTGACGACCTCAATCCAATGGTCGCCCGGATACCCCCGGGGGTCTGTCATGCGGGCGTAGGCGGTGAGAACGGCCGCGCTGGCGAAGACGCTTTCGTTTCTGGCGTTCTCCAGTATGTCGAAGAGGAGATCGGCCAGTTCCTGGTTCTTTTGCTCGATTTCCTGCCTCCGCCGTCGTTTGGTCGGTTCGTGTTCCAGGCGGAAGCAACCTGTCTGCCAGTCCTCAATGGTGACCAGGATGCTGTCGCTGCGGCGGACCCGGTGAGCGCGGAACCAGTCGCTCAGGTCGAGGACATGGCTCTCGTACTCGAAAGGACCAACAAGCCCTTGCCCCTTGTGCTTGAGCGTGATGACCCGTGTCGGCAGAGACTGCCCGGCCTCGTCCAGCAGACGTATCTGGTCATAGGCGATCTCCCGGCACAGGAAGTAGCGGAAGGCGGGATCAACTAACAGGAGGCTCCGGTTGACTTCCTCTTGGCTGAGAGGGATGCGGAAGCGGACGCCTTGCATGGCGACGCGGAGGGGAACGATAGTTTGGCGATCCAGGTACACTAGCGTCTTGCCCCGCTCTTCCCAGCGGAGATGGTTGTTGATGGAAGCGGCAGGGTTGCGTGCCTTGGAAGGTCGGATGGTCAGGACGCGGGCGACGAACTCGTCTCGTGCGATGGGGCCATCCAGTTGGGCCATCACCTGTGCCACGGCTTCGCGGACGGTGACAGGTTTTCTATCGGACATAGCGCTTTCCTCAGATTCATCCTGGATAAGACTGGGCCTGGGCCCAGAGAGGCTTGGGGTCTATACGCACAATGCCTTCGATCCGATCAAAGTGCCAGTCTGTGGAGATGATCCTGGTCAGGCCGTGACTGTGCATCACGGCAACGTGGATCAGGTCACGGGCCTTGATTCCCTGGGGTGCATACTGCCTGAAGAGATCAACAGCCAGGCGCACGTCGGATGGGCTTACCGCATAGACGACGGGTATCAGGTCCAGCAAACTGGTCGCCATTGCTAGGCCCGTCTCCCACCGTTGCAGTTCACCGTATCGGTACAGAATCTCCTGGATACATTCGACATCCATAGCCACGACCAGCCGTTCTTCGGCTATCTCCGTCATCACCCAGACACAGGCTTCTCTGTAGGGATGAGTCCGGCCGGCGGCATACATGGGCACGTTCACGTCGAGCAGAGCGACGTGGTCGTTCATGCTATGGCTCCTCGGATGATCTCCTCTTCCATCTGCTCCCAATCGGCGACGGGAGCCTCCAGGGAAAGGAGGCGTTGGAGTGCCTCCCGCCGTCGCTTGCGTTCCGCCTGTTGGAAATACATTTTTTCCACAGCCTCGCGGATGAGCACGCTCAGAGGCTTGCCCAGTTCCGCCGAAAGGTGAGACAGAGCCTTATACTGCTCTTCGGTCAGAACGGCCTGGACCCGGCGAGTGTATACGGCCATATTCACACCTCCATAGGTAGTATTCAACCGGTAGTGTCAATATGATACTACCGATAACAATGATTGTCAACCCGGGATGCCAGGCAGATCAGTCAGCCGCTCTGGCTGGCACGCCCCCTCGCCCCTCCTTCTCCGGGAACCGCGTCAGCACTGTTGCCTCCACCGGCAGCGCGACCCGCTTGCCGCGCAGCAGCGCCTCTTCGAGCGACTTCCCACCCAGGGGGAAGATGGCGATGGGGGTCTCGGGGACGTTATACCGCTTCTCGACGATGGCCAATCCCAGCAGATACCCTTCCGTGTCAATGGAGCAACTGGTGACCTGGCCGATGTGCTGTCCTTTCTTGTTGACCACCGGGTCGCCCGTGTGTGGACGGCGTACCCCCTTCTGGTTGGCCCGGAAGCGGATCACCTCCCGCGTGCGGCCCTCCTCGCGGGCCAGGAGCGCGTCCCGGCCGACGAAGAAGGGCTTGTGGTACTTGACGTAGCCGGGGAAGCCGGCCTCGATGGGGGAGATATCGAACGGCCCGGCCAGTTCGTGGCCGTAGAGGGGCAGCCCGGCCTCGGTGCGTGTGGAATCGCGGGCCGCCAGCCCCGCCGGCTTCACGCCGAATGGCTTCCCTGCCTCCAGAATCGCCTCCCACAGATTAGCAGCCTCGTCGGGGTGGACGAGTATCTCGTACCCCCACTCCTCACCACAGTAGCCGGTACGGGTCACCACCAGCGGCAGCCCCGCCAGTTCGCACTCGATCAGATCGGTGCGGCGCACCCGGGCCAGCGCGGCCTTCAGTTCGGGGTCGCCGGTGAGAGCCTGCAGTGTTGGCAAGGACGCTGGCCCCTGCAGGGCCAGGTCGCGCTTCTGCCGCTCCCCCGACGCCGGGTCCTTCAGGTTGCGCAAGATGGCCTGCGCCTCCACCTGCACCCACGGACGGTCCCGGTCAATGACGACGCGCCGCTCGTTCACCGCGTTCAACCAGTCCCAGTCCTTATCCTCGTTGACGGCGTTGACCACCATCAGGTACAGATCTGCCCGGCGGCGGTAGACCATCACATCGTCAATCACCTCGCCGTCGGGGTCGAGCAGATAGCCGTAGCAGGACTGGCCATCCTCCAGCCAGGCGGCGTAGTTGGATAGGACCGTGTCCAGGAAGGCGGTGGCGTGAGGGCCCTCGACTTCAAATACCCCCATGTGGGCCACGTCGAAGAGACCCGCCGCTTCCCGCACCGCCCGGTGCTCATCGCTCACCGACGTGTACCAGACCGGCATCTCCCATCCGGCGAAGGGGACAATCTTCGCCCCCAGTGCCTTGTGGACCTCGTAGAGGGGTGTGCGCTTGACGGGAGCCTCCGGCTCCTCCCAATGCCACTCCTCCTTCTTGCTCGTAACCCCCGTTCCGGGGGCGTCCCAGTCGGCCTGCGGCGCGAACTCTTTCAGGTGTGCCTGCCCGACGAAGTAAGGCTTCGTCAAGTCAAAAGCCTCTGGGTGAGCGGCAAACAGTTTGGCAGCGGGCGTGCCGCTTTCCTTGCTTCCCTGTCTCCCTGTCTCCTTGTCCCCTTGTCCCTCCCTCTCCTCCTCCTCCTCCTCCTCCTCCTCCACCACCACCGGCCCCTCCACCGTACGGAAGATGTCGTCCTCATCGAAGAGGGTATAGCCGTCGGAGAGACCGCGCAGCCAGGAGGCGACGCGGGCCGTGTTCTGGGGTGTGGGGGTGATGAGGTAGCGATCCCGTTCCCACTCGTCCGGCGTCTCCCGCGCCACCACCACCTGGTCAATCAACCGCCCGTGGCGGTCCAGCATATAGGTAGTCGTGGACGCGCCCGGGGCGAGTTCGGCCACGTTGGCGGTGACGACGTCCTGAACAAACTGCCGCGCCCGCCAGCCGGTGATCCGCAGTCTCCTTGTCTCCTTGTCCCCCTGTCCCCCTGTCTCAAAGTGTGGATAGCCGCTGCGCTCGTACTCGAAGTCAATCCCGGCCTTCTCGGCCAACTTTGCCACGCCCTGCCGCACCTCCTCCAGCACGTCCAGTTCGATCTTGCCCCGGGGCAGGGTGCCGATGAGGCCGTTATAGGCGAAGGGCTGGATGTTGGACACGATGCGGTGGATCAGACCGGCCAGCGTGTCCATATCCGCCTCGTCCAGGCCCCGCTGGGTGATCCAGGGGGTGCCCATACGGACGCCCGTCGCCAGCGACGTCTCGGTATCGCCGGGGATCGTGTTCTTGTTGGCCACGATGCCAGCCAGGTCGAGGATACGGACGGCGGGCTCTCCCCACAGCGGGTAGAGGCGACCCTCGTGGCCGCCCTGAGGGAGCGATTTCAGGTCCACCAACAGGAGGTGGGTGTCTGTCCCGCCGTAGGCCAGGCGCAGGCCGCGCTTCGTCAGCCCTTCTGCCAGGGCCTGGGCATTGGCGACGATCTGGCGCTGGAGTTGGCGGAACCGGTCGGTCTGGGCGATGTGGAAGGCCACCGCCATCGCCGCGAACTTATTGACGTGGGGGCCGTCCTGCACGCCAGGGAAGATCGCCCTGTCAATTGCTTTAGCCAGTCCCTCGTCCGTAGTCAGCACCACCGCGCCACGTGGCCCGCAGATAGTCTTGTGGGTGGTGAAAGTGGTCACGTGGGCGATGCCGACCGGGTTGGGGTAGACCCCGGCGGCGGCCATCCCGGCGGTGTGGGCGATATCGGCCACCAGATAGGCCCCCACCTCGTCGGCGATGGCGCGGAAGGCCTCCCAGTCCGGCGCCCAGGGGTAGGCGGTGTACCCGGCGATGATGACTTTGGGGCGGTGTTCCCGTGCCAGGTCGTGAATGGCGTCATAGTCCAGCCGCCCCGTCTTGTGGTCAACGCTGTAGGAGGCGACACGATAGCGGCGGCCAGAAATGTTGCGCTTCGAGCCGTGGGTGTGGTGGCCGCCCTGGAAGAGGTTCAGCTCCATCAGCGTGTCCCCCGGCTTCATCAGTGCCTGGTAGACAGCCAGGTTGGCCGCTGCGCTGGAGAGAGGCTGGACGTTGACGAAGATGTGCTCGGGGCGGAGGGAGCCGTGGGCAAAGAGTTGGGCACACCGCCGCTGGGCCAGGCACTCGACGAAGTGGACGTAGTCCACCCCCTTGTAGAAGCGCCGGTCGGCGTAGCGGCGGTAGAAAGCCAACTGCCAGGCCACGTCCTGCAGCCGCTCCTCCGGGTCGCGGGTCATCCGCAGCGGAGGGTACCCCTTGGCGTAGATGTTCTGGAAGACGGAGCCTAATGCCTGGCGGACGGCTTTGGGTGAGTAGGACTCGGAGGGGATGAGGATGAGTTTGCGGGCTTGCCGCTCCGCCTCCCAGCGGATGAGATTGGCTACGAACGGTGCGACTTCCTCCAGGTCGGCGCGGAGGAGGAAGTCCGGTCGCGGATTATCTGTTGTAGGTGACATTTGGTATGCACTCCTTTGTTAGGTGGTTGATGCTGGATACTTGATGCTGGATGCTTGATGCTCACTGCTGAATGTGGTGATATTGTAGCACTGAGGGACGATGAGGGCAAGGGGCAGGACACAAGATGCAGGATGCAAGAGGCAGGACGCAAGAGGCGGGATGCAAGAGGCGGGGGGTAACGTGCCACACATGGGCGTTGGAGTGCCGCTTTCTGAGCCATTCGCAAAACTTCACTACATTTCCCACACCTCTTCATATTTTCTTCACAGGTTTGTGGCATACTACAACCCGAGGAGGAGAAAGATGTCAATAACAGACAGAATGCACTTCAGAATGATGTCCTTTGTTCACGAAACTCTCTACAACCTGTTCAGAGATCCCTGTGAGGTCTTGAACGCTGCGGGACTCGAGCCCGGTCAAAAAGTGCTGGAAGTTGGCTGCGGGCCTGGCTTTTTCACCATTCCCGCGGCAAGGATAGTGGGAGAGAAAGGGAGTGTCTACGCGTTGGATGTCAGTCCGCTGGCTGTGGAGAGAGTTCAACAAAAGATCGAGAAGGAAGGCGTGACCAACGTTAAGACCATCCTGGCCGATGCTGCGCAGACAGGTCTACCCGATGAGAGTTTCGATCTCATCTTCCTTTTCGGTTTTGTTCATAGCGTTGGAGATCTGGAGAATATCCTGACCGAACTACATCGGCTTTTGAAACCGGCGGGAATACTCTCCACCGAAGGGCGACTCTGGCTTTCAAGCGAGATTTTTCACCCTCTGAAGCGCCAGGGAAGGATTTTCCAATTCAGAAAGGTTGGATAGTATCGAAAGCCGAGAATATCGGACAAGCGGTTTGGACCTGGGGGAGGCTCTCTATAGTGTCTCTCGGAGCGCAGGTACGGAAAGGGAAAATCGCATGCTACAGGATCACTCTATCGCACAAGAGACAGGTATGAACGAGTATTGGCCAGGGCTGCTTGATGAGCATGATGTTCAGTTTCTAGTGCTGGACCGCCATAGCGACAGCGACCTGCTAAACCTCTTCCGGTCGCAACCCGGATGGGCAGTGGATTTCGAGGATGAAGAGGCGGTGATATTCGTTCGCGCTGACATTGCCCGGATGCATAACAGCCGCGCCCGGACGCACGACGACGCCTGGGTCGCGGCCTAGAAAGTACTTGTGAGTTTGCGTATTTGTGACGTTCGTGGTAAAAAGGCGGCCAGTGGAGCAGAGCATGCACGGAACGATTCTCGTGGTAGATGACGAACCGAAGATCGTCAAGCAGGCACGCGATTACCTGGAGAAGGGCGGGTTCCGCGTCCTCACGGCTGGCGATGGAACGACGGCGCTGGCCCAGGCGCGGCACGAGCGCCCAGACCTGATCGTACTCGACCTGAACCTGCCAGGGCTAGATGGTCTGGACGTCTGCCGGGCGCTGCGGCGCGAGTCGGACGTGCCG
This sequence comes from Anaerolineae bacterium, assembly GCA_034430655.1. Lineage (GTDB taxonomy): Bacteria > Chloroflexota > Anaerolineae > B4-G1 > B4-G1 > JAUWNP01. The sequence goes on along the minus strand of DAOUEC010000105.1, from coordinate 1,726 downwards.
ATTATCATGCTCACCGCCCGTGTCGAGGAGACCGACCGGCTCATCGGCCTGGAGTTGGGCGCGGACGACTATATCACCAAACCGTTCTCGCCCCGCGAGTTGGTGGCCCGCGTGCGGGCAGTGCTGCGCCGCGTGCGGGGCGGCGTCCGCACACCGGGCCTTATCCGTGCCGGTGATCTGGAGATTGACCTGCACGGCCATCGCGTCACTCGCGCCGGCGAACCGATCCACCTCACCCGCAGCGAGTTCAACCTGCTGGCGGTGCTGGCCCAGCACCCCGGGCAGACCTTCCCCCGCGCGCAGTTACTGGACCGGCTGCACGGCGTCGCTTACGACGGCTACGACCGCAGCATAGATGCCCACATCAAGAACCTGCGTCGCAAGCTGGAAGCCAATCCCGTCGAGCCGCGCTACGTCCTCACCGTCTACGGCATCGGCTACAAGTTCACCGATGAACAATGAGCAATGAACAATGAACAATGAACAATGAAGAATGAGGAATGGAGCGATGGGCCACCGGTCCGTAAACGAAGTAGCGACCGGTTGGGAGCAAGGGAACACCATGTCCACTGGCCGCGTGGGCGGCGGCATCCGCCGTGGGCGCCAGGGGGCCGCGGCCACAACCACGAGTTTCCCAGGTGGCCACAAGTACGGCATCGCGAGCGGCGATTTCTCTTCTTCCGCTTCGCTGGGATTTTTGGCTTCATAGCCCTGCTGGTGTTGGGCGGGATGGCGGCGCTGGCATTTCTGCTCACACGGCTGTTCGGAGGCGATGGGCAGACGGCGGTGTTGGTGTGGGTCGGGGGCTGTGGCCTGTCGCTGGCGCTGCCGCTGCTGGCGGTGGGGCTGGCGCTGCGGGCCTTTCGGGACATTGCTACGCCATTGGCCGACGTCATGGCCGCCGCCGATGCCGTGGCCGAGGGTGACCTGAGCGCGCGCGTGCCGGTGCCGGAACATGGCCCCGGCGAGTTTGGCCGGCTGGCCGAGTCTTTCAACCGCATGATCGAAGAACTGGAGCGCGCCGACCAGCGACGTCGCAACCTCACTGCCGACGTGGCCCACGAACTGCGCACGCCGTTGCACATCATCCAGGGCAACCTGGAGGGCATCCTCGACGACGTGTACGAGCCGACGGCAGAGCACATCGGCACCACGCTGGACGAAACGCGCTTGCTGGCACGGCTGGTGGACGACCTGCGGACGCTCTCGCTGGCGGAGGCCGGCCAATTGCCGCTGGTACGGGAACCGGTGGACGTGATCGAGTTGCTGGCCGACGTGTCCACCAGTTTCAGCGGTCAGGCCGAGGCCGCGGGGATAGATTTGCGCGTCGAGGCTGACGGAGACTTGCTCACAATGACGATTATCGCCGATGTGGGGAGGCTGGATCAAGTGATCGGGAACCTGATGGCCAACGCGCTGCGCCACACGCCTCCTGGCGGAGTCATCGCGCTTCGGGCGGAGGCTATCCACGACGGCGTCCGCATCATTGTGCGCGACACCGGCGAGGGCATCCCTGCCGAGGATTTGCCCTACATTTTTGACCGCTTCTGGCGCGGTGACCGGTCGCGCTCCCATGCCCGTGGGGCAGGGAGCGGCCTGGGGCTGCCCATCGCCCAGCAGTTGGTGCAGGCCCACGGCGGCTGCATCGGCGTCGAGAGTGAGCCAGGCCAGGGGACAACGTTCACCATCGAGTTACCAGCGTAGGGGCGAGGCATCCCGCGATGCA
>DAOUEC010000104.1:0-12481 GCA_034430655.1 Anaerolineae bacterium | reverse complement strand
ACAAACGGCGACCCGGAGGAACTGGCCGACGAATTGATCGGGTCCCTGCCGCCGGGGGAAGTCGTCTCCCGCGAATGGTTGCCCTTCGCCGGGCACCAGGGGTTGCACCTGGTGCTCGACCTGCCGGAGGGGCAGTTCGCATGGTGGTTCGTGCTGCGCTACGAACTGGTCTACGTCGTGCACGCCGTCACCGACTCTGGCCTGGGCTCCTTCGACCAGATGGTGGAGACGTTCGCGTTTCTGGATAGCCCCCAACCTGTCCCGACTGACACCTCCGCGCCCGAACCCACCCTGCCCCCTTCCCCGATGCCCACGTCCGATGCTCCGCCGGGCGACGAGCCCACGCCCGCGCCGGATTGTGCCGCAAATCCTGCTCCACCCCATTCCACGATAGCCGGGCGGCGACTGGTGGCCTTCTATGGCGTTCCCATCGGGCGTGGCCTGGGCATCCTGGGCGCTCACGATGTGCAGACCACACTGGCGCTCCTGCGCGAGCAGGCCGAGGCCTACAGTCAGTTGGACCCGTGTGTGGAGGTCATTCCCATCTTCCACACGGTGGTGACCATCGCCGACGCCCACCCTGGCGAAGATGGCGACTACAATCACCGCCTGTCCCCCGAGACCCTGCGCTCGTGGCTTGATACCGCCGCCGCCGAGGGGGTGTGGGTGGTGCTCGACATCCAGGCCGCCCGCAGCCCTCTGGCGACCGAACTGAGCGTCGTCGAGTTCTACCTGTACGAGCCCAACGTCCATCTGGCCATTGACCCCGAGTTCATCGTGGGTGAGGGGGAGATCCCTGGGACGAACCTGGGCCGCATTGATGGAGAGACCATCAACGCGGTGCAGGCCTGGCTCAACTCCATCGCGGAAAACACAGGGGAGCGTAAAATACTCGTCATCCACCAGTTCGACGACCGCATGGTGGTGAACAAGGATGCCATTCAGGATTACCCGCTGGTTGATCTGGTGTGGGATGCGGACGGGTATGGCGGCCCTGGGGCGAAGACAGGGGACTACAACCAGTATCGCGGGGAGCCCGGTTTTGAGTACGGGGGCTTCAAACTGTTCTACGACCTCGACACGCCACTGATGACGCCCGGGCAAGTAATGGCACTGGACCCCCCGCCGGCGGTCATCATCTACCAGTAGAGGCACTGCCTGTCAAAGTAATCACGCACCACGTCTTACTTACCTAGTACTACAACGAGAATTCCCGATTCTGTGTCATTCTGAGCGACCGAAGGAGCCTGTCCTGAGCGAAGCCGAAGGAAGCGAAGAATCTCGTTCCCGGCTGGAAATTCATCAGTGTAAAGCGAGATTCTTCGTCGCTTCGCTTCTCAGAATGACGAAGTCTTGCTAGTGCTAAGCAGGAATACGTCGCGCTCAGGAGGAATTAACCTCGGCACGAAGTTGGACTATACTGGAATCGTCTCTGAACAACACCACAAGAATCGCCTCACGGCTACGGCAGAGCCCAAGGCGATAGGAGAGCCTTGCTTGGAGACAGCAAACTGGTACACCAGGCCCATACCGTCGCCAACAGTTTGTGTTACGTTTCACGTCAAAGGAGATGGCGAATCATGGAGAACGAGACCATGAGTGAGTCAAGTGCCAGAAGAGACCCAATCTTGCGCTGGTCCATTGGGGCCAATCTGACCATCGCATTCCTGGCGCTGGTCATGATCCCGATGTCTATCACTGCCTACTATAACTTGACTCAAGGCCAGAGCGAGGTCGCCAAGGTTGCCAGGGACAACCTGATAGATTTGTCGCGCAGCACAGTCCGTCGCATTGAGCAATTACTCACGGAGAACCAACGCACCTCCGCCACACTGGCGGGCGAACCGGTGGCGGCACAGTTCCTGGCCGCTTCTGAGGAGGAGCGCCAGGCCCTGACCTCGCAAGTCTACCAGACGCTCCAGAACTTTGCTGACACCCACCCCGACTATGACGCGCCGGGCCTGTTGGATGCGAACGGCGTCGTCGTGGCTTCGCTGGCTGAAGTACTCGTGGGCAAGGACCGCTCCTTTCGCGACTATTTCCGGGCTTCCATCCAGGGCCAGCCTTACGTCTCGAGCATGCTCGTCGGACGCGCCACCGGGCGACCGGGTGTCTTTCTCACCAACCCCGTAGTCACGACGGAGGGGGAGATCGTCGGCATTGACATCGTGTGGCTCAAGGGCGATGCTATCTGGAGTATTATCGACGACGTCGTGGTGGGCGAGGAGGGCATTGCCTACCTGGTGGACCAGGACGGCGTCATCATCGCTCACCCCGACCGCGATCTGCTGTACCACAGCCTGGGGGAACTGACGCCGGAAGCCGTCGCGACTATCTCCGCAACCATCCGCTTCGGCACCATTGAGGACACCGACACACCGCTGATCCCCCCGAGCCTGGGTATGGACGACCTGGCCTCTGCGCTGGCGCCCCCCCCTCAGTCCCCCCCGATCCCAGGGGGGAAGTCTGGCATCTACCGCTACTATTCCCCCCTCGACCACCGCGATCACGTCGTCGGGTACACGCGGCTGGAGGCATACCCCTGGACCGTGGTGGTGGATCTGCCAGAGGCTCAGTTCCTGGCCCCGCTGCAGCGGTTGGGGTCAGTGGCCTGGGGCAGCGTGGGGGCGGTGGGAGCGATGACCCTGATCATCTCTATCCTGCTGGTGCGCAGTATCACGCGCCCCATCCGTCGCCTGACCGACACGGCGATAGCCGTGGAGCAGGGCCAGCCGTTCGAGCCCTCAGACATCGCAGACGCAACTTCGGGCCATGACGAGATCGGTCAACTGGGGCGCACGTTCAGCAGGATGGTGCTTGCCCTTCAGCAAGAACTAACCGAGCGCGAGCGGGCAGAGGAGAGGATAAAACACCTCAACCTCGTGCTGCGTGCCATCCGCAAAGTCAACCAACTTGTCACCAGGGAAAGGGACCGCGATCGTCTGCTGAAAGGCGCTTGCGACGACCTCATTGAGACTCGTGGCTACTACAGCGCATGGATCGCACTGTTGGATGGGGCCGGAGGACTCGTGATAGCCACCGAGGCCGGGTGGGGCGAGGATTTCCTGCCCGTGGTAGAGCGGCTGAAACGCGGCGAGTTGACCGCTTGTGGTCGGAGGGCGCTATCCCAACCGGACGTTGTGGTAACCGAAGACCCGCTCTCCGCCTGCGCCGACTGTCCCCTGGCGGTGAATTGCGGTGGCAGGGAGGCAATGACCGTCCGGTTGGAATACGGGGGAAAGGTGTACGGTCTGTCGTCTATCTCCATCCCTGCTGATTTCACCGCAGACGAGGAAGTGCGCTCCTTGTTCAAAGAAGTTGCCGGGGACATCGCTTTCGCCCTGCACAACATAGAACTGGAGGAGGAGTACAGGCAGGCAGAGGAGACGCTGCGGCAGTACACCGAACGGCTGAGAGTACAGCATGCAATTGACGGCGCTATTCTGGCCGCCTGGTCGCCGGAGGCCATCGCCCAGGCCACCCTGCGCCACGTCCGGCAACTCGTGCCCTGCCAGCGGGCCAGCGTCGTGGTGTTTGACCTGGAGGCCCGTGAGACCAAATTGATCGCCGCCCGCGTCAACGGCGAGACTACGGTGAGTGCAGGAGCGCGCCTTGCGCCGGCAGACTTCGGAAACGTCCAGGCGCTTCAACGGGGCAGGCCCTGCCTGGTGGAGGACATCCTGACCCTATCCCATCCGACACCAGTGGATCAAGCACGGTTTGATGAAGGAGTGCGTTCCTACATGACGTTACCCCTCATCACCCACGGTGAACTGATCGGCATCCTCAACCTGGGGGCTGAAAGCCCCAGCGCCTTTGCTCCCGAACACGTGGACATTGCGCGCGAATTGGCCGATCAACTGGCGATTGCCATCCAGCAGGCCCGCCTGTACGAACAGGTGCAGCGCCACGCCGAGGAATTGGAGCAGCGCGTGGCCGGGCGCACCGCCGAACTGGAACGCCGGACCGTGCAACTCCAGGTGGCGGCTGAGGTGGCCCGCGACGCCACCACTGCGCGCGACGCGGGCGAACTGCTGAACCGGGCCGTCAATCTGATCCGAGAGCGCTTTGGATTCTATCACGCCGGTATCTTTCTGGTGGATGAGCGGGGCGAGTATGCCGTCTTGAAGGCGGCCACCGGCGAGGCCGGTCGCCAGATGCTGGCGCGCGGGCATAAGTTGAAAATGGGGGAGGTCGGCATCGTGGGCTACGCTGCTGGCACCGGCCAGCCCCGCATCGCCCCCGCTGTGGACGCTGACGCCGTGCACTTCAAGAATCTGCTACTGCCAGAGACTCGTTCGGAAATAGCCTTGCCGCTCAAGGTGGGTGAGTGGGTCATCGGCGTCCTCGACGTGCAGAGTGTACAAGAAGCTGCCTTTGACGAGGACGACGTGGCAGTTTTGCAGATCATGGCGGATCAGTTGGCAGTGGCCATCGAAAAAGCGCGCCTCTTCGAACGAACGCAGGCTGCCCTGGAGGAGCGTCTACGCACCGTCGTTTCCAATGCGCCCGTCATTCTGTATGCGTTGGATCGCGAGGGCGTGCTCACACTTGCGGAGGGCAAGGGCCTGGAGGCCCTGGGGCTCAAGCCCGGCGAGGTCGTCGGACGGACGATCTTCGACCTGTACCACGACGTGCCCAAGATCGTGGAAGACGTTCGCCGGGCACTCGCAGGCGAAGCGTTTGTCTCGACCGTGGAACTGGACGGAGTGATACTCGAGCCCTGGTACTCTCCGCTCCGAGACGAGAGCGGTGAAGTCGCGGGCGTCATCATTGTGGCTACCGACGTCACCGAGCGCAAGCATCTCGAGGAGCAGATACGGCGACAGGAGCGGCTGGCGGCCGTCGGGCAACTGGCCGGGGGCATCGCTCACGACTTCAACAACTTCCTGACGACCATCATGCTCTACGCACAGATACTTCGGGGCAAGTCCCACCTGCCTCCGGATCTGGCGCCGGGCCTCGAGACCATCCTGGACGAGTCACGGCGGGCGGCACAACTGGTGCGACAGATTCTGGACTTCAGCCGCCGCTCCCCGATTGAGACCCAGCCCGTGGACCTCAAGTCCTTCATCGAGGAGGTGATTGAAATCCTGCGGCGCACGCTCCCGGAGAACATCCGCCTCCTGCTGGAGATAGGAGCGGAGGAATACGTGGCGAACGCCGATTCTACTCGCATCCAGCAGGTGGTGATGAACCTGGCGGTCAACGCGCGGGACGCCATGCCCGAGGGAGGAGAACTGCGCATCGGTTTATCCAGGGTGGAGGTGAGGCCGGGCGAGGAACCGCCGGTGGCGGACATGGCTGTCGGGGAGTGGGTGTGTCTGGCCGTCTCGGACACGGGCACCGGCATCCCACCCGACGTTCTGCCGCACATTTTCGAGCCCTTCTTCAGCACCAAGGAGCCGGGGAAGGGGGCGGGGCTGGGACTGGCGCAGGTGTACGGCATTGTGCAGCAGCACGAAGGGCACATCGGAATGGAGACGGAGGTAGGGCGCGGGACAACCTTCCGGGTCTACCTCCCGGCCTACGGGGCGGGGGAGATGGAGGAGGTCTCGGAGGAGGCTGCGGCTCCTCCAGAGGGGCAGGGAGAGACCATCCTGCTGGTGGAGGACGAAGAGAAGGTGCGAGAAGTGGGCCGGGAGGTATTGGAGTCGCTGGGCTACCGGGTGCTGACGGCGGTGAACGGGCGGGAGGCACTGGAGATGTACCGATCGGAGGTTGGGGTGGACCTGGTGGTGACGGACATTGTGATGCCGGAGATGGGGGGTAGGGAGTTGGTACGGGTACTGAAAAAAGCGGACCCTCATCTGAAGGCGGTGGCCATCACGGGCCACGTGACGGAAGAGATACAGGAGTTGAGGAAGGAGGGCATTCTAGAAGTAATTCAGAAACCCCTCGACGTGAACACTCTGGCACAGGTGGTCCGCCGGGTTCTGGATGCGGATTGAGCGCCGACCGAGAGAGAGGCCAGGGCCATCCTCGATTGTAGAGCGGGCCGGGACAGGGTATAATTTGACTACCAGGCATCAGGGGAGTGTCCGACGAGCACTAACGAGCGCAGGAAAACGGTCAATAGGCGTGAGTTCCTGAAGGGGACGGCGACGCTGGGTATCACCGCCCTGATCCAGCGGTTCCTGGGCGGTATGGCCCCGCTGGCGCAGACCGCCGGTGCGAGAAAAACGCCCGCACCGCTGGCTGTATCTGGCAGGATGGCTGCTGACGATCTCGACCACCACGTCTATCTCCCTCTCGTATCCGGCCAGCGGCCTCTGGCCCACGGTCCCTCGAAACTTGGTCTGCACACGCTACGTTCCAACAATGCGGTTGGGTTCGTGCAGGGCGTCCACGACGCTGGCGCACACGTGGCGCTGGTGAAGGCGCTCGGCGAATTCGCGTACCTGCGACAGGTGAAGGAGATTTCACCTGAGACGGTCACCGTCGCCCGCTGGGGCGAACCGCAGGCGGTGACCCCCAGTGGCGACCCGGTAGAGAAGGCCGCTGAGATGATGAAGAAGCACATGCCGCACTGGGAGTGCGAGAAGGACGTCGTGGACTATTGGGAAATATTGAACGAGAACGATCCGCCCAGCATAGAAGGGCACGTCTGGCTGGCGCAATTCTTCATCGAGACGATGAACATCGCCGAGGACAACGGCTACCAACTGGCACTCTTCTCCTATAGTGTCGGCGTGCCCAAGTGGCACGAATGGGAGGCCATCGTGGAGACGGGGGTCTTCGCGCGGGCAAAAGAGGGGGGCCACGTCCTGGCGCTGCACGAGTACAACTGGCCGGTGATGAATCACCGCTGGGGCGAGCCCACGGAGGATCAACCGCCCTACGAAGACCGGGGCGTCCTGACCGGGCGCTATCGCTATCTCTACCGTGATTTCCTCATCCCACGCGACGAGGTCATCCCACTGGCGATCACCGAATGTGGCCTCGACCCGGTGCTATGGCAACCAGGCCAGCCCACGAACCACTGGCAGGAACGGTACGTGGAAGAGATGATCTGGTACGACACCAAATTGCGCGAGGATGACTACGTCCTCGGCGCGGTGATGTTCGCCATTGGCACCACCGGCCAGTGGAGGGACTATGACTACGAAGAACTGCTGCCCGACTTCCACGATTACATCGTCTCGCTCAAGGATGCCTGAGGCGCAAAACGTAACTACGCTTGTTACTACTCAGCCTGCCCGTGATGCGTCATTCCGAGGAGCGTGGCGGCCTGCCCTGAGCGTAGCCGAAGGGACGAGGAATCTCGTTTTTCGAGTGTCGAATCATTGCCAACGCGAGATTCTTCGCTTCCTTCGCTTCGCTCAGGACAGGCTCCTTCGGTCGCTCAGAATGACGATGCTTGAGTAGTAACCTATGCTTTACGTTTCACGTCCGGTGTATCGGATCGAGGCAGCCAATCCTTGTTCTCCTCCGACCGGACGGTCACGCCATGCCTTCGCAGGAGCGCCGCCGTCACACCCTGACCTGCCACCAGCCGTCCGCTGTAGGTGCCGTCGTAGATGCGGGAGGCGCCACAGGCGGGACTGCGCTGCTTGAGGATGGCCGTGGTGACGCCGTACCGTCGCGCCGCCGCCAGCGCGCACTCCGCCCCGCGCAGATAGGCCGCCGTCACATCCTCCCCGGCGACCGTCACCACCCGCGCCTGCCCGTCCAGCACGTCGTCCCCATCGCCGCCCACAATCTCGGCCGGGGGCCGGGGCACCCCCAGGCCCCCCGCCACCTCGGGGCAGACCGGCACGACGCGACCCTGCGCCGCCAGCGCGATCAGTCCTGCCTGGGGATGCGACCGCCCGTCGTAGGCGCATGAGATACCCAGCAGGCAGGCGCTGACCAGAAATACGGGACTCCTCTCACCCATCACACCTGTGCCTACGCCCTCCGCCCGGCGACGTTCCTGTAGAGCAAGGCCAGCAGGAAAGCACCCCCGGACACGAGGATAATCGTCGCCCCGGAAGTCAGATTCAGCGCGTAGGAAAGCCAGAGCCCCACCGTCGTGAAGACGATGCCCAGGACAATGGACAGAAACATCATTTTCTTGAGGTTGGACGTGAACTGCTCGCTGATGGCAGCGGGCATCGTCAGCAGCGCGATGACCATAATCAGTCCCACGATGCGCATCAACATCACCACCGTCAAGGCAACCATGCAGAGCAAGATGATGTAGATCGTATCAACCGGCACATTCTCGACGGTGGCGAAAGTCTCGTCAAACGACGTCGCCAGTAGTTCTTTGTAGAAGACAACGACCAGCGCGACGATGACGACGTCGAGGAGCGCCATAATGATAAGGTCGCTGCGCGGCACGGTCAGGATGCTGCCGAACAGGTAACTCATCAAGTCAACGACGTACCCCCTCGTCAAGTCCACAAACACAATGCCGACCGCCATGCCGATGGCCCACATCACGCCGATGATCGTGTCGGCGCGCTGCCTGGTTTTGCGCTGCACCACACCCATCCCCAGGGCCGCCGCCAGGCTAAACAGGATGGCCCCCCACACCGGGTTGATCCCCAGGAAGTACCCTAGCCCGATGCCACCGTAGGCGGCGTGCGCGATGCCCCCGCTGATGAAGACGAGGCGGTTGACGACGACGTAGACGCCGATGATGCCACAGGCGATGCTCACCAGCGCCCCGGCCACCAGCGCGTGGCGCATAAAGTCAAACTGCAGGGCCGTGATCATACCTCGACCTCCTCCTCGTGATGTTGCGCAAACACACGATGCGGTACACCGTGAGCGATCAGGTCAATCGGGCAGCGATATGCCTCTCCCAACATCTCCGGCGTGATCTCCCTGGACTCGTGATAGAACAGACGCCGGTTGAGGCAGCCAACCGTCTTTACATACGAGGAGATCACGCCCATATCGTGTGAAACGAGAAGAATGGTGATGTGTTCATTGAGTTTCTGTAAAAGTTCATAGATGCTGGTCGTGATGTGAGCATCCACACTGGCCGTGGGCTCATCCAGGAACAGGATTTTGGGCTCCGTCGCCAGCGCCCGTGCGATGTAGACCCGCTGCCGTTGGCCCGTAGACAGTTCACCGATGGGCCGGTCTTTCAGGTCCAGCATCTCCACTTGTTGCAACGCCCGCGTGACGGCGCGCCGGTCTTGGGGCGTGTAACGATGTAGTAACCCTCGCTGCCCCAGGCGGCCCATCAGCGCCACGTCCCACACGTTGACCGGGAAGTCGCGGTCAAAGTCCACCTGCTGGGGCACATAGCCGATGAAGCGCCTGGCCTGCGCGGCACTCTGCCCCAGGACACGCACGCGCCCCCGGGTGGGCTGGATCAGCCCCAGCATCACTCTGAGCAGCGTCGTCTTGCCGCCGCCGTTGGGGCCGATGACGCCGACAAAGTCTCGCTCCTTGACGGACAGATTGATACCTTCCAGGACCGGCCCGCCGCCATAGCCGGCCCACACATCTTCCAGGCATAAGACCTCGCGTCGTGTAGACAATGTACCAACTCCTTGAGGTGCGACGCACTTCAGAAGTGCGTCGCACCTCCCACATGTTCACTTCTACTGCCCGGCCAGCACCTCGGCAAAGGTGTCCGCCACGCGATGGAGATTGTCCAACCAGTCTGGCGCCAGCGGGCTGATGAGCAGCACCTGACCGCCGATCTCCTCGGCGATGGCCTCCGCGCTCTCCGTGCTGAACTCTGGCTGCGCGAAGATGACCCTGGTGTTGTTCTCTTGCGCCGCCTGGATCAGGCCGGTCATCTCAGCCGCGCTGGGATCGCTGCCCTCAATCTGAACCGGGATCATCTCCAGGTTGTAGTCGTGGGCGAGGTAGGACCACGCCGGATGGAAAACCATGAACTTGCGGCTTTCCAACCCCGATAGCATCTCCCGAATGTAGGCATCCAGTTCGTCCAGGTCGGCCAGGAACGTTTCCAGGTTGGCCTCGTAGCCGGCCGCGTGGTCTGGATCCACTTCGACCAGGCCGTCGTAGATCGTCTGCGCCTGCACCTTGACCAGTCGCGGGGAGAGCCATAAGTGCGGATCATTGTCACCGATGCGCTCGATCCCCTCGGACTCGTCTATGACGAGCATATCCTGGTTGGCCGAGGAGATGCGCTCCATCCACGCCTCTTCGAACGGCACGCGGATGCGTACGTAGGCATCTGCCTTGCTCAACGCCTGCAGTTGCTCCGGCTTGGGCTCGTACGTCGCCGGGCTGAAGCCTGGCGGCACCATCACCGTCACGTTGACGTGCTCCCCGCCGATGCGCTCGACGAAATACTGCTGCGGCACGATGCTGACCACGACATTGAGCATATCCGCAGATTCGGCGGGCGCTTGCGTGGCCGCGCCGCCACACCCGACTAGGGACAGGACGGCCAGGGCGCAAAGCACCCCGACCAGAGTTTTAAGACGGACTTTCATCGTCTTTTTCCTCATCTCGCTTGCCACCACCTCCTTCCTTCGCCTGGCACGCCGGACAGAGGCCGAACAACTCCAGCCAGTGCTCCTGGACAGAGAAGCCGGTCAGGCGCTCCACCTCTACCAACGTCTCCTCCAGGCCAGTGCAGGGGAACTCCACCGCCCGGTGGCACGAGGTGCACACCAGATGATGCCCCGCCTCGCCCATCGCCACCCGCACATAGCCGTGGCAGCCCCCTTCGGTGTGGAGACGCCGCACCAGGCCCAATTCGGCCAGAAGTTCCAGCGTGCGGTAGACGGTGACCAGGCCAACCTGTGGGTAGTGCACCTGCGCCTGCTCGTGCACCTCGGCCGGCGTGAGCGGACACGTCGCCTCGGCCACCACACACAGCACCGCCCGCCGGGGCCGGGTCAGCCGGAATCCAGCGGCACTTAACTCCTGCGTCATACGCATCTCGTCCAATGTGTCACTCCAGTAATTGAAAACTATTTTCAACTGGCGACATTATACTGCCAGCAGGCCAGATTGTCAAGAGGGAATCACACCTGGGAGACCGGGGCAGCAGACCGTGAGGCAGGCTTCACAGGCTGCTTGAGCCAGCAGCGGACCGCTCAACCCCTCGGATCAACTCCGTCGCCGCCGTCGCCAGCCCGACCACCAGCCAGAAGAGAGTGACGGAGTGATGGAAGTCCAGGTTGAAGAAGTAATGGTCGAAGATGCCTCCCACCAGCGCGCCGATGATGCCCGCGTGCAACCCCCACCACAGCGGCTCCAGTTCCGGGACTTCGGCGAGCTCAGTCGAGCCGTCGGCCGCCGCCAGGTGTCGGGTGCGCCAGAAGCGGGCGAAGAGGACGACCATCACGACGAGGAAACTGGTCAGGCCTACCAGCCCCATCTGTTCGGCGATGAGGAGATAGACGTTGGAGACGCCGATGTAGGTGTCAATGTCGGGCGAACCGGCGAAGCCCACCCCCAGCCAGGGGTAGCGCCTGATGAGTATCAGCGCATCCTTGTACTCGCCAAAGCGCATCTTGGTCGCCAGGTCCTCCCCCCGCACTCCCTGGACGAAGTGCACGACGTAGTCCTGGGTCTGGGGCAGGACGAGCATGAGCACCAGCGCCACGAGCAGGAGCGGCCACAGTTTGCGGTAGCACAGGGTGGCGACGATGGCCAACGCGGCCCCCACTCCCACCAACGAGCCCCGGCTGATGGTCAGCCCCAGGCAGAGCGCCATCACGCCCAGCATCGGCACCAGGTAGCGGCGGCGGATGAGGGGGCGCCGGGCGAACAACTGCGGCACGCTGATTCCCAACGCCAGGTTGAGCAGGCTGCCCAGCACGTTGGGGTCCACCGATGTGGAGGTAGACCGCATCGGCAGTTCGGGATCTTCGCGGATGTAACGGAGAACGCCCGGCCCGGTGGGATAGCCCAACCGCCCCAGCGCGGAGAGGGCACGGATGACCAGGTCGTCAGAGATTTGGTCGGCGACGATGTAGAGCAGAACACCGAGGGTAGCGGCGGCAAAGGCGCACAGGAGCAGCGCCCGCACGATGCGCCGCAGCCGCCCCGCGTCGCGCACGGTGTTGACGACGAGGAAGAACAGTGCCACGCTGAGCAGTATCTCGGCGAAGTGGCGCAAGACGTAGGAGGTCAGCGGGGCGTGGGCCAGCCCGAAGACGAAGGATCCCATCGCCAGCAGCGCGAAGACGGCGATGGGTAACCCCAGCGGCGTGCCGACAAACTCTCTCTGGTCGCCGGTGGCGATCTGGAGCGCCCAGACAAGAAACAGCGCCCCCAGTGCGGCGTCGAGGAAGGTGGGGGTGAAGCCAATCTCGAAGGGGAAGGAGGCGAAGGGGAGCAGGCAGACGACGGAGATGACAGTCCAGTAGGCCACCTCGATGTCGCGCAGCATCCACAGGCCGAGGAACAGGGCCGCCAGCCCCGCCCCGGCGATGAGGAGGCCGAACTCCGCCAGCAGGTAGCCTACGGTGAGCGCCAGCACCGCGCACAGCACCAGCGTCGCCAGCACCGAAAGCCAGCGGTGGCGGGAGGTGAAGATGCGGTAGAGGAGGTC
>DAOUEC010000103.1:0-12848 GCA_034430655.1 Anaerolineae bacterium | reverse complement strand
TTACCACAGCGAATTTGTTAAAATCATCCTGAGTTTTCTTGTCAATTTTTCACAAATAGGCAAAGAATCTTCACTGCCTACTAATTTCCTTGGCGAAAATCGGGCCTGGTAAATGAGAGCGATTGCACCCTTTTCAATTACCCGGCGATACTGAAGCCTCCATTGCAGCGCGTTAGAGATGGTCAAATAGCCCACCCTGGGAGGATTTTGCAATATCTCTTCAGCTAATGCCAACGCTTGAATATCATCAACAGGCAGATTTCTATCTCTCATGAAGGCCATAAGGTCATCCACGTTACCGTCGTTTTCGATGATCTGTAGAATTCCCCTCGTTGTCTGGAAGTCAGCCGTTCGGTGTTCGTCTATGAAAACTGTGTACAGTATGTTCAGTCTGCCCGTCTGAGTCGTTGGATCATCAGTCTTGTCGTAAACGAATACTAACAAGGAGTAGCCCAGACCGTACACTTTCTGCTTGGCCGCCTTGAACGGGCACGATGATTGCGGTTGTGTGATGCGAGCGACCTTCATGTCCACTCTTAGACCAGGAAAGTCGATGCCCCTGGCTGAACTACCTTGCTCGTATGAGCACCTTGAACTGAGATAGTCCTGGAACTTGCGCTCGAAATACGTGCCAATAGCCTTGCCGTCTGTAATCCCATAAATGGCGGGTTCAGAATGGCTGGATTCCATCCGGGAAAAAACGTTTGCCTCTTGAAGTAGCAGATCCAAAGATAATTCCGGCTTCATTTACGTCATTCCTCTCCGAGATGCGCTGACCGGTTCCGTCGCCTGGCAATCAGTATGCCCCACCGCCTGGGATGGTAACCCGCCTGGATTATAAGGCAATAGCGGCT
Source organism: Anaerolineae bacterium (assembly GCA_034430655.1). Lineage (GTDB taxonomy): Bacteria > Chloroflexota > Anaerolineae > B4-G1 > B4-G1 > JAUWNP01. Next base: position 11,994 of record DAOUEC010000103.1, on the reverse strand, counting down.
CCCGCGCAAGCGAACGCTGCCCGCTGCCCTTCTTTTCCCACCCCGACCAGTACCGGTCGGCGAAATGCGCGGGACTGTGGGCTTGTCTTGCGGCCAAACGCACCTTGACGCAATCGCTTTTTCGACTACAATGGTGCTGCGATGGAGACCACTGCTCAGGCTCTGCGCCGCATCTCGTTCTTCGCCGGCCTCTCCGACGAGACGCTGGCCCGTGTCGCTAGCGTGGCCATTCACCGCACCTACGCGCCGGGCGAGACGGTCATCCTCGAGGGTGATCCCTGCCAGGCGGCCTACTTCGTCGCGCAAGGACAAGTGCGCGTCTACCGTCTCTCCCCCGCTGGCCGCGAACAGGTGCTGGTGCGGCTGGGGCCAGGCCAGGCCTTCAATACGGTGCCTCCCTTCAAGCCCCACGGCGTCAACCACGCCACTGTCGAGGCCCTCATGCCGATCACTCTCTACGCCATCTCCTGCGACGACCTCCATCGCCTGGTGATGGAGTGCCCTGAACTGGCATTGGCTATCCTGCGGGATTTCGCCGGCCGGCTGGACCACCTGACCAACCTGGTGGAGGATCTCTCGCTACGTACGGTGCGAGGGCGGCTGGCGCGCTTTCTGTTGGAGCAGGCCGAGGCAGACGAGATCGCTCGGCGCTGGACGCAGGAGGAGATTGCCGTCCACCTGGGCACGGTGCGGGACATGGTGGGGCGCACGCTGCGGGCCTTCGCCGACGCCGGGCTGGTGCGGATGGAGCGCCAGCGCATCATGCTCCTGGACCGGGAGGGGCTGGAAACCGAGGCGCAGCGCTGAAGTGGAGCGAACAGAGACCAGCAAAAGTATGTCGAGAGCGAATGTTGCCCACACAGCCGCCGCCAAAGTATTGTCGGCGCTGCCATATTTTACGGAATTAGACCCGGCAACGCTAAAGACCGTCGCCCGGGCGGCCATCCGGCGGGAGTATGAGACCGGTCAGGTCGTCTTTGGGCAAGGAGAACCCTGTGCCGGTCTGTACGTCGTCCAGGATGGCTGGCTCAAGGTGGTCAAGCTCTCTCCAGACGGGCGCGAACAAGTGCTGCGCGTCGTGGGCACCGGCGAGGCCTTTAACGAGGTCAGCGTCTTTACCACCACTCCCAACCCGGCTACCGTCGTCGCCCTGGAGCCGTCTACGGTTTGGATCATCCAGCGAAAAGCCATGCTGCAACTGCTGGACCAGCACCCCGGTATGGCCCGCTGTATTCTCCAGAACCTGGCCGAACACGTGCTGTATCTCGTATCTCTGATAGAGGACCTGTCTTTGCGGACGGTGGAAGCGCGACTGGCGCGGCACTTGCTGGAGCGGGCGTCCGCAGGGGAACTGCGTCGCCACCGTTGGGCCACGCAGGCCGAGATGGCTGCCCGGCTCGGTACCGTGCACGACGTGATCAATCGGGCGCTGCGGGGCATGGTCGAAGAAGGGCTTATTGAGGTGAAGCGACACCAGATCCGCATCATTGACCGGGAGGGGCTGAAAGCCAAGGCGATGCTCGGCGAGTAATTCGCAGCCAAATTCGACAAAAGTCGAAGACAATACGTCGCTCAGGTGGTATACTGAACGTAGAAACCTGAGCGTTTTTCTTTGCAAGGTGGCGACGTGATCCAGGGAAACCGGCAACTGGCAAAACAACCCGTACCTTTGATTGATCCGACCCGCTGCGATGGGTGTGGTTTGTGTGTTCATGTGTGTCCCACCGGAGCACTGGCTGTGAAAGACAGCAAAGCCATCGTCGCCACGCCGGAAGCCTGCAACTATACCGGCCTGTGTGAGGCGATCTGTCCAACAGGGGCGATCCAGCGGCCGTTCGAGATCATAGCCCTGGATGAGAAAACCGACAAAAGTCGAAGACAACGACGGAGAAAAGTTGTATAATTGAAGGCACATACCAAAACAGGAGGAACTTGTGAAAATCGTCAAAGCGTTGGAAGAGTCAGAGTTGCCCAATCCCCACGGCGTCAGCGCGCGGGGGTTGCACGACACAGGGCACGTCCAGGCAGTGATGGTCACGCTCCAGCCCGGCGAGGCGCTCAAGCGGCACGTCACGCCGGTGGACGTGTTCTTTTACGTGCTCGCAGGGCGCGGCATCGTCGAGATCGAGGATGAGCGGGAAGAGGTGTCCCCCGACATGCTCATCGTCAGCCCGGCCCGTATCCCGCATCGCCTGTTCAACGAAAGCGACGGGGTGTTCCGCTTTCTGGTGGTCAAAACCCCGCGTCCCACCAAAGCCACGAAAATATTGTAACCCGGAGGCAATCAGATGTCCAATCAAATGACCCTAAATCCGCTCGTACTGGTAAAATTCGTTCTGTGGATCGTGGCCGTCATTGCCGCCACAGTTCTCTTGCGCCGTCGCCAGGTGGCGCCCAAAGTGCGGCTTGCTTTCCTCATCGGCGGCGTGCTGATCTTTGGCTTCGTCTTTGGCCTTCTCATTCCGGGAGGCCTGAACCCTAATCCCGTCTCTTCGCTGCGCACGCTGCTCACCGCAGTCCTGGTGAAACACCGACTCGTGCTGCCCATCGCTGCTATGCTGGTCATCCTACTGCTGATGGTCTGGGTGTCCAACAAGTCTATCTGCGGCTGGGGCTGCCAGTTGGGGCTATTACAAGACTTGCTCCACCGCGTGAATCTACCCAAGTGGAAGCCGCCCTTCTGGCTCTCCAACAGCGTGTGCATCGTCGCCTTTGTGGCGCTGGTCGCGGGATTGGTCGCCGCCGGGCTGGACTGGATCGGTGTCATTGACCCGTTCCAACTATTCTCGTTCAAGTTCACGCTGGGGGTCGGGCTGTTCTCGGCCGCGGTGCTCATCGCCAGCCTGTTCATCTACCGGCCCTGGTGCCACTTCCTGTGTCCCTTTGGGCTGTTGGGCTGGCTGGTGGAGCAGGTGAGCCTGTTCCGCCCGCGCATCAACCGCGAGGCGTGCAAAGAGTGTAAACTGTGCGTCAAAGCCTGCCCCACCAACGCGATGGCCGACTTTTACGATGGAAAGAAAATCCACGCCGACTGCTTTGCCTGCGGGGCCTGCATCGAGGCCTGCCCACGCGAGGACGCGCTGGGCTGGCGAAGGAGCAACGGATGAACAATGCGATCAAAGTACAAAACCTGACCAAGTACTATGGCGATTTCCTGGCCGTGGATCACATCAACTTTGAGGTGCGCCAGGGTGAGGTCTTTGGCTTCCTCGGCCCCAACGGGGCGGGCAAGACGACCACCCAGCGCATGCTGACCACGCTGCTGGAGCCGACCGAGGGGAGCATCATCATCCACGGCCACGACCTGGCCCGCGACGCCTACCCGGTCAAGCGGCGGATGGGGCTGGTGCCGGAGGAGTCGAACGTCTATACCGAACTGACCGCTTGGGACAACCTGATGTTCACCGCCTGCCTCTACCGCGTGGGCCGGGGCGAGCGGACGGCGCGGGCGCGGGAACTATTGGAAACCTTTGGTCTGTGGGAGAAGCGGGACATAAAGGTGCAAGACTTTTCCAAGGGCATGCGTCGCCGGATGAGCATCGCCATGGCCATCATCCACAAACCGGCGCTCCTTTTCCTGGACGAGCCGACGCCCGGCCTGGACGCCCAGTCCGCCCGCGCTATCCGGGATTTGATCCGCCAACTGAACGCCGAGGGAACCACCATCTTTTTGACCACACACCAGATCGAGGAGGCCAACCAACTCTGCGACCGGGTGGCCATCATCAATCACGGCCAGATCGCGGCGATTAACACCCCGGAGCGACTCAAGCAGGCCTTCCAACGGGTGCAGTCGGTGGAGGTGGCGCTGGAGCCGAAGAAGTCAAAGACCTCGGAGGTTTCCAAAACCTCCGAGGTCTCCTGGGCAAAGTTGTCTGGAGTGACCACATCGGTCAAGATGGGGGACAAGTGGCGGCTATACACCCAGGACCCGTCGGCGCTGCTGCCGCAGGTGATGGACTATGCCCGCTCACACGATCTGCGGGTGGTCAGCCTGAACACGCTGGGGCCGAGTCTGGAGGATGTCTTCCTCGAGATCACGGGCCAGCAGGTGGGCACGGTGCAGCACAAAACAGAGAGTAGCAAGCCCCGGCGGCGGGGGATGGGAGGTCGGCGATGAAAGACGGATGGCTGCAACGATTGCGCGACGAACTGGTTCAGGCCTGGACCGTGACCGTCAAAGATATGAAAGTCTACTACCTCAAGCCGGGGATGATAATGTTCGGCTTTATGATGCCGTTCTTCATGTTCTTTTCCTTCTCGGTAAAGCGGGAGATGGCGGCGGCGCAGGGGGTGGCCCGCTTGCTGGCGCTGACGAGCTTTTTCACCGCAGCCGCCGCCGGGCCATTCATCATCCCCCTGGAGCGGCGGCTGGGCACTTATGACCGGCTGGTGGCGGCGCCGATGTCGCTCCTCACCTTGCTCCTGGGCAAGACGGCGGTGGGCGCGCTCTTTGCCATCGGCACGTCGGCCTTTGCGTTGCTCGTCGGCGTGACGGCTTTTGGCGCGAGTATCGCCCAGCCCTGGCTGCTGGCGGCCGGCGTGATCTTGGGGTCATTCTCCTTCTCGGCCCTGGGGCTGATCTTTGGCTCCATCCCCACCCGCAATCCGGGCGACGTGCAGATGCCCAGCACGCTGCTGCGCTGGGGGCTGCTCTTTATCAGCGGCGTCTTTGTCCCGCTGGCAGAGATGGGAGCGGTGGCGCGGACGCTGGCCTACCTCTCCCCGCTGACCTACGCCCAGGATTTGATGAACCACGCCGTGCTGGGGATGGGGTTGCTCAATCCGTGGCTGGATAGCGGCGTGCTGCTGGTGAGCGGGGTGCTGTTCCTGATACCGTCTGTGTTGATGCACCGGCGCAGCCGGCGACTGGGGTACTGACTTTCCATCGTTGTGCTAGCCCCCGGCCTGGACAAGATTCCAGGCCGGGGGCTTTTGATTCTGGCCTATCCTGCACACTTTCCGCATCATTCCTTCATCCAACCTTCACGCAAGCCGGGTATACTATGGGCAAATCAAACGAAAGGAGGTGTTGAGATGAACAAGGCAAGGTTGAACTATGTGCTGGACGCGGTGATCGGTCTGGCGTTTCTGCTCTCCGGCGCGACCGGCGTGGCCTTTTTGCTGATGGGCAGCGGCGGCTACCAGGGCGGGCGGAACGCAGGCTTTGCCACGACGCTGCTGGGCCTGAGCCGGGGGACGTGGAGCGACCTGCACACGTTAGGCAGCCTGGTAATGATCGCCGGCATCGTGGTACATGTCGCGCTCCACTGGAAGTGGATCGTCGGCATGACCAAAAAGATGATGCCTGCCCGTCCGCGTCGGGCCCAGGAGCAAGTATGCAAAGTGGTAGCGTGAATCGTTGGAACAAGAGTAGAGATTTCGTCAAAATCAAACACATAGGAGGTACAAAAAATGACGAAAAGAGTGTTGAATTACGGTCTAGTTGGAGTGTTGGCAGTAGCGTTGCTGGCGGGGACGGCGTATATCCTGCTGAACCCCACACAAGTCCAGGCCGGGCAAGGTTCCCCCGGTGGTCGGGGGCAAGGTCGCGAGGCCGCGGTTGAGTGGGACGGCAACGAGCCAGAGATGTTCAATCAGAACGCCTACGGACGCAGCGAGGTGGCGCAGGGCCGGGGAGCCTCCGGTAGCGGCGCTTTCGGCGGCGCGGGCGCTTTTGATGGAGGCGGGCGAATTTCCGGCGCAGGCCAGGGCCGCAACAGGACGGTGAGAATCGTCGAGTGGGAAACCCTGACCGGAAAAGTGATCGTCGTAGATGACGAGATCACCATCCAAACCGCCGAGGGCCAGGTGCTGATCGGTATGGGGCAGTCCGCGTACCGGGAAGACTTTGGACTGGAGGTCGGAGATGAGATAACGGTGCTCGGCTTTTACGAGGATGGCGAGTTCAAGGCCGGAACTGTCGAGAACCTCACCACCGGCGAGACGATCGTCCTGCGGGACGAGACCGGACGCCCGATGTGGGTGGGGCAGGGACGGCTCAAGAACCAAGGGTAGTTGTAGCAAGCCCACTGACCTCAGCCCGGAGGTTAAACCTCCGGGCTGATTGTGGGCCAATCAAACACAGGAGATATTGAGATAAATGAAAACCGAAACAACCCAGAAAAAAGAAACCCGTCGTTCCTGGAATTGGCGCAGCCTGATGTCGTTCTACCTGCTGTTCGCCGCCATCGCCCTGCTGATTTCCGGGGTGGCGCTCTTTGTCGCCCCACCGGGGCGTTTTGCCCACTCCGCGGGCTGGCGGATCCTGGGGTTCGACAAAGAGCAGTGGGAGGCGATTCACTCCCTGATCGGATACGTCGGCACGCTCTTTGCCGTGTTCCACCTGATCCTGAACTGGAAAGTGTTGCGCAGCTATTTGCGGGACCGCGCCCGTCACACATACCGGCTCAAGCCCGAGTTCATCGTGGCCCTGCTCCTCACGGTCGTCGTCTGGATAGGCTCGGCCTATCACATCTCTCCCTTTGGCACGGTGATGGACTGGGGTGAGAATATCAAAGAGTCGTGGGAACAGCAAACGGTTCTTCCCGACACGACCACGGAAGAGCACGAAACAGTGGAACCGGCGGAGGAGGAAACGATTCCCCCTGACACAACCACGGAGGAGCGCGAGGCCGGGGGACCGACAGGAGCATGGGGCCAGTTCACCGTGGAAGAACTGTGCGCCCAGCACGACATCCCGATGGCGGATGGGCTGGCTCATCTGGCGGCCTACGGCCTGGAGGCCAGCCCCATCACCTGCGTCCGCACTCTCTCTGACGGCAGCATGTATGCTCCCTCGGACGTGGCGAATATCATCCTGGGACTAGAGCCAGGAGAGCACGAGACCCCCACAGCGACGGCGACGCCCCTGGCAACGGCGACGCCCGGCACGGTGGCCTGCCCCTTTGGCCAGGTCAACGACCCCTACCCCGGCCAGTGCAAACGTTACGTGGACACCAACGACAATGGTATCTGCGACCTCTCCGAGCCGGGCTTTGGCGACGCGCCTTAGCCTATCCTCCGCCCCTTGTGATAGCGAACTTTAGATTTTCGTGCTACAATAAAACCACATGCCCCAGACCATCCTCGTCGTAGACGACGAGCCCGAAATCGTACGCTTCGTGCGGGCCTACCTGGAGGACGCTGGCTACCGCGTCGTGACCGCCAACGACGGCCAACAGGCGCTCTTTGTCGCCCGCCACGAAAAGCCCGATCTGGTCATCCTCGACCTGCTGATGCCGGGGATGGACGGGTGGGACTTTATCCGCCGCTACCGCCGCGAGCGCGATACGCCGGTCATCATGCTCACCGCCCGCGTCGAGGAGACCGACCAGGTGGTGGGGCTGGAACTGGGGGCCGACGATTACGTCACCAAACCCTTTAGCCCGCGCGCTCTCGTCGCCCGTGTGCGGGCCGTACTCCGCCGGGCGCGAGGCGGGCCGACCCCGCCGGCCGTCCTGCGCGGCGGCGACGTCGTGCTCGACCGCGAGGCGCACACCGTCACCACCGGCGGGCGAGAGGCGCACCTGACCCCCGCTGAGTTCAACCTGCTGCAAGTGCTGATGACCACACCCGGGCGTGTCTTTACGCGAGCCGAACTGCTCGACCGGGTACTGGGTGACGAGGTGTACGTGTTCGAGCGCACGATTGACGCCCACGTCAAGAACCTGCGCCGCAAGATTGAGTCCGACCCGGCCCATCCGCGCCACGTCATCACCGTGCGCGGCGCGGGATACAAGTTCGATTACATGCCCGATGGGGAGACCGATGCGCGGTAGCCTGTTCTGGAAACTAGTGGCCGCCTTCGCCACAGTCATCCTGATCGGCATCGGCGGAGCGTTGCTACTGGCCGGGCGCACCACGGAGGTCGAGTTCCGGCGCTACGCCCGCGATAGCGACAACGAAAGCCGCTGGGAAGAGACCGCCGCCGACCTGGCCGGCTACTATGCGGCCCACGGCAGTTGGGATGGCGTCGCATCGCTGCTCCGGCGCGGACAGGGACGTGGCGCGGGTACCGGCCCCCCGTTGCGCCTGGCCGACGCCGCCGGTCACATCGTTGCCGACCAGACTGGGGCCGGCATGGGCCAGACGGCCAGCGCCGGCGAACTGGAGGCCGGCCTGCCCATCCTCGTGGATGGCAAACGGGCCGGCACGCTGCTGACGCCCGGCGGTGAGTGGCTGACCGTGGAACAACAATCGTTCCTGGAGCAAATGAGAGTCACGCTGATAGTCTCCGGCGGGGCGGCGCTGATGGTCGCGCTGGTACTGGGTGCACTGCTCGTGCGCTCCATCACCCGCCCGCTGCAGCAACTCACCGAGGCCAGCCGCACCATCGCTGCTGGCGACCTGGACACCCACGTCTCCGTCCGCTCACACGACGAGGTCGGGCAACTGGCGGCCGCCTTTAACCTTATGGCAGCCGACCTGGCCCGCGCCGAAAAAGCCCGCCGCAACCAGACCGCCGATGTGGCCCACGAACTACGCACCCCCCTCACTGTCATTCAGGGGGCGTTGGAGGCCATGCTGGACGGGGTCTATCCCACCGATCGGGAAAACCTGCAAGCGGCGCTGGCCCAGACGCACACCCTCTCTCGCCTGGTGGAGGATCTGCGTTTACTAGCCCTGGCCGACGCCGGGCAACTCTATCTCCACACGGCCCCGCTCGACCTGGTCCCCTTCCTGCAGGAAATGGTAGAGACCCATCGAATCCAGGCCCAGGAGCGCGGGGTAGATCTGGCGCTGGAGACGATTGCTTCCCTCCCGCTCGTCGAGGCGGACAGAGACCGGCTGGCGCAGGTGATGGGCAATCTGCTAGGCAATGCGCTGCGGTACGTGTCTGAGGGGGGACACGTCACCGTGCGCGCGGAGGCTCAGGGGCCTGTCCTGCCTGTCCCGAGCGGAGCCGAGGGAAGCGGAGCCGAAGGGCAAGAGGTGATCGTGGCCGTGACCGACGACGGCCCCGGCATACCGCCCGAGGACCTGCCGCACCTGTTTGAGCGCTTCTGGCGGGGAGACCGCGCCCGGCGGCGGGCCACAGGCGGCAGCGGGTTGGGCTTGACCATCGCCCGCAGCCTGGTCGAGGCGCACGGCGGGCGCTTGTGGGCCGAGAGTGTGGAGGGCGAGGGATGCACGTTCGCTTTTGCGCTGCCCGTGTTAGTCGGAGCATAATGTGACTTTTGTCGTAGACAAACGACCGCTTTTCTGCTACACTGATGGCAGAAAGGCGGTTCCTTTTATGCAAGGCTGGGTGTTACCTGAGATCAACCTGTCGCTGTGTGACCGGTGCGGCACTTGTGTCGAACAGTGCCCCACGGGCGCGGTGGAGATGGGGCCGGAAGGGCCGTTCATCACCCGCCCGGCTGACTGCGACTACTGCGCGTTATGCGAGACCTTATGTCCCCAGGGCGCGATTACGTGTGCTTACGAAATTGTCTGGGGGGCGGATACTACAGCGAATTGAGAAAAACGGATTGAATCATGTGTAGGGGCGAACCCTTGTGGTCGCCCTCAAAGGAGGATCAAACAGATGAACACAGAACAGAATACCCTGAAGCAAAAAGTGGCAGAGAGCCTGATGGCCATCAGACCGAGCCTCCAGGCAGACGGCGGAGACGTGGAGTTGGTCAACGTGGACGACGAGGGGGTCGTCTCCGTACGACTCGTCGGGGCTTGCAGAGGTTGCCCCATGTCCACGATGACGTTGAAAATGGGAATTGAGCGCATGCTGCGCGAACAAATTCCCGAGATCAAGAGCGTGAAGGCCGTGTGAGCGTATGGCAATACGACAGATTGTAAAAATTGACGAGGAACTGTGCAACGGCTGCGGCGTTTGCGTGACACCGTGCGCCGAGGAGGCCATCGTCCTGGTGGGTGGCAAGGCGCGGGTGACGGACGGGGCACTGTGTGATGGGGCCGGGTTCTGCCTGCCGGTCTGCCCCACCGGGGCGTTGAGCATTGAGACGCGGGAGGCCCCTGCCTTTGACGAGGAGAAGGCCGAGGCGCTGATGCACGAACGCGGCCCGGCCTACATCGCCCAGCGGTGCTTTCGCTGCGAAGTGGTCGAGGACGAGGCCCACCTGGTGCCCGTCCGCCACCAGGGGCAGAGTTTGTGGGTCTGCACCCGCTGCCTGCCGGCGCTCATTCATGGATAGAGGGAATGCCAATGGTAGAGGTTCACTTGTACGGAAGTTTGCGCCGCCACGCGCCCGACCCCCGGCCCGACCGGGAAAGCGTGGTGCGGCTAGAGCCGCGTCCGGGGGAGACGGTGAGGACGACGTTGGAGCAATTGTCCATCGCGCCCGCCGAAATCTACCATATTTTTCTGAACGGGGCGCTTCTGTCCACCCGCAACTCGATGGCGCCGTGGTTGGGCTATCAACAGGCCGGCGCTCGTGATCAGGGGCTGGACGCGCCGGTGCAACCCGGCGACCGGCTGGGGCTGTTCGCCAGCGACATGGGGATGTTGGTGGTGTAATGTAATTCCACAATACACAAACGGAGAAAGTAAAAAATGGGTATGTTTTGTTTTCAATGCCAGGAAACGGCGAAGAATCAGGGCTGCACGGTGCGCGGCGTCTGTGGCAAAGACGCCGATGTGGCGAGTCTCCAGGATTTACTGATCTGGCTCCTGAAAGGCATTTCTTTCTACGGGGTCCGGGCCAGGGAACTGGGGATTTCCGACCCGGAGGCGGACCTGTTCGTGGCCCAGGCGCTCTTTGCCACGATCACCAATGCGAACTTTGACCCACAGCGGTTCGTCGCGCTGGCGGAAAGGGCGCTCGAGTTGCGGGATAGGCTCGGACAGGCCGTGGAAACGTCAGAACCCTTGCCCGACATGGCGACCTGGTTCCCCGAAACGGGAGACCTGGAGGAGTTGGTCCAAAAGGGCTCGACCGTCGGCGTCATGGCTGACCCCGATCTGAACGAGGACGTGCGCTCGCTGCGAGAGTTGCTGACCTACGGTCTCAAGGGACTCGCCGCTTACACGGACCACGCCTACGTCCTGGAGCACTATAATGAGACGCTACTGGCCTTTTTGCAGGAGGCCCTGCTGGCCACGACGGACGAGAAAGCATCGGTGGATGACCTGGTGGGGCTGGTGCTAAAGTGCGGCGAGATGGGCGTCCAGGCCATGGCCTTGTTGGACCAGGCGAATACGTCTACTTATGGCAACCCCGAACCGACCCAGGTCAACATTGGTGTCCGCGCAGGTCCAGCCATTCTCATCAGCGGCCACGACCTGCGCGACATGGACGAGTTGCTCCAGCAGACCGAGGGCACGGGCGTCAACGTCTACACTCACGGTGAGATGTTGCCCGCCAATGCCTACCCGGCGTTCAAAAAGTACCCCCACTTTGTGGGCAACTATGGCGGCTCCTGGTGGCATCAGCAAACAGAGTTCGAGAAATTCGGCGGCGCGATCCTGATGACCACCAACTGTATCATCAAACCCAAAAAGAGCTACCAAGACCGGATTTTCACCACCGGCATGACCGGATGGCCCGGCGTCCGGCACATCCCCGACCGCATTGACGGCGGGCAGAAGGACTTTGGCCCAGTCATTGCCACGGCATTGAAATCGGGCAGCCCGCAGGAACTGGAGCACGGAACCATCCCCATCGGTTTTGCGCACGGGGCCGTGCTGAGCGTGGCCGACAAGGTCGTGGAAGCGGTCAAGAGCGGGGCCATCAAACGCTTTGTCGTGATGGCCGGTTGCGACGGGCGGCACAAGACGCGACAGTATTACACCGAGATGGCCGAGAGCCTGCCCCACGACACGGTCATCCTGACGGCCGGCTGCGCCAAGTACCGCTACAATAAACTGGACCTGGGCGACATCGGCGGCATCCCGCGTATTCTGGACGCCGGACAGTGCAACGATTCGTATTCGCTGATCGTGATCACCCAGAAACTGGCCGAAGCGTTCAGCCTGGACGACATCAACGACCTGCCGATCTCTTATGACATTGGCTGGTACGAGCAAAAGGCGGT
>DAOUEC010000102.1:0-2935 GCA_034430655.1 Anaerolineae bacterium | reverse complement strand
CCGCTGATACTCAAAACCTGTTGGAAACAGGTTCCGCCAGTGCGTTTTCAACGCACTTCGTGGTACCAGCCGGTGATTTCAATCATCGGCGGGCAGTTCGCGACCATCTGTCCCAAATGCGATACGCTCACATGTGAGACGCTTGTCCCCCAGGCGTGGCTGTGCTACAATGATGGCAGCGAAGCAGGTGGCAGGCTGGGGGACTGTGACCGGCCCCGTAGCCCCCGCCTGGAGTGGCTACACTGCCCGTTATGGGCAAAGAGGCAGCAAGGCAGGTGATAGCCCGGGCTGTCAGATCAAGAAACGGTAGGGGAAGGAATACACAGCAATGGTCATCCAAGACGCCGTCATCATCTCCAAAGAGGTGCGCAGCGGTGCCGTCTTCGGCAGCGTCAGGCTGTACAACGTAGATGATCCCACCAAACCCGAGAGTTCCGCGCAGCACATTCTGGCCTTGACCTACCCCACTCAGGCGCTGAGGCAGGCGCTGAGCGCCGTGGCCCAACGGTTGTCGGGGGAACGCGCTCAGGGAACGTTCATCTTCGCCGGAGACTACGGCACCGGCAAGTCTCACACGCTGCTGGCTCTGTACCACATCCTCCACTCGCCGGCCGAGGGCAGGGAGTGGCTCAACCGCCGGGGGATAGACCTCTCCTTCCCCGAACGCGTGGACGTGGTCACCAGCCACCTGCTCGATGAAGACCCCGAGTTCGTCTGGGAGCCACTGTTCAGAAAGTGTGGCCGGGAGGACGTGCTGGGCCAGGTACTCGATCATCCGACCGGCGCGCAGTTACAGGCGCTGCTGAGCGAGAGGCCGCTGGTCTTTGTGCTGGACGAATTGGAGGCCTGGTACGGATCCATCGAGGATAAAACCCGTCGCGAACGCAACCTGAACTTCCTGCAAGTGTTCACAGAGGCCACCGAGGACGCCAGGGTAAAGTTGCTCCTCCTGGCATCGCTGTACGGCCGGGATGCAGAACTGCTCGGGCGGCTGGGACGGGGAAAAATCTTCCTCAAGGACCTGGGCGCGGGCGAGGACAAGGCCCAGGTGGTACGCTTTCGCCTGTTTGAGGAGATTGACGAGGAGGCGGCTCAGCGCACGGTGGATGACTACATCGGGCTGTACGCTCAGCACAGAGCCCAGGTGGGCCTGACCGACACCTCGCTGGATGCCTGCCGGGAGCGGATGTTGGCATACTACCCCCTCCACCCCGAACTGGTGGACGTCCTCTTCCAGACCTATAGCGCGTCGAGGGAGTACCAGAACACGCGAGGTGTTCTATTCTTGCTCTCCGGTGTATTGCGTCGCTTCGCCTCCGAGCGCGACCTGTTGCTGCCTGCCGACGTGGACCCGAACGTCGGCGAGGTCAACGATGACCTGTTCCAACTCAACCCCCGGCTCCTGGCACGGGCGCAGGAGGACATCGCCCGCACACGCCAGGAGCCCTTGAGCCGGGACATCCTGGCCACGATCCTGTTACGCTCTTTCGTGCCGGAGATGGCCGGGGCAGAGGCGACGCAGATCGCCCTGGGCTGCCTCCGCCCTGGAGTTAACCCCAACGAGATCACCCGTGTGTTAGATAGGCTGGAGGACGCAGCCTGGTACTTATGGCGCAGCGACGGACGGTACGTCATCCGCAGCGAGGAGAACCTGCCGGTCAGCATCAACGCCCGCGCAGCACGGCAGTTGAAGGAGCAGGGACCAACCCAGGCGCGCGTCCGGCTGGCCGGGATGATCGGCCAGATCGCTGGCGGCACGAACACGTTCGTCTACCCAATCGAGGAAGTGCCCCGCCAACGGGCCATGCGGGTGATGGTCTCGACCCAGTACCTGGACGATGAACCGCTGCGCGAATTCTACCACGGGCGCGAATGGCGGAACACGCTGCTAGTGGTGCGTCCCAAAGTGGCCGGCGATCTGGCGGCCACAGAGCGCTTCCTCCTGAGCGCCCAGCGGCTGCTCGTGTGCCAGCAACTCAAACGTGACCTGGCGGCGGCGAAGGAGAAGGATAAACTGGCCCAACTCAAAGAGTACGTTGAACGCGAGGAGGGCGACCTGAAGACCAAACTGGCGGCCAACTACGGCGAGTGGATGAAGCCGGGGATGCGGGGGGGCAAACTGTACTTCCGGCCCATTGACTGCTCGCTGGATGCGCAGGAGGTCTTGAGATTGGCCAGGGAATCCTTCGGGGCGGAGGTGGTGGACGACGCCATCCTGGCCGAGTTGCGGAACGCCGGGGAGAACGGCGTGCGGTTTGACCGCTTGCGCCAGGCCTTCTTGATGGTGCCGGGCAAGCCCATCCTGGTGAACTCCGAGGTCCTGCGAGAGCGGGTGCTGGCGCTGTGCAACCAGCAGGGCGAGGTAGTGATGGTACGGGGAAAGAACGTCTACGGCCCTGAGAACCGCGCGCCACGGGATTTCGCCGAGGACGTGCTGCTCTATCTGAAGGCCCACGGTCCGGCGGTTGTAGGAGTGGAACAACTGGAGAAGGCGGGCATTGAGTACGCGGTGCCAGAACCAGAGAGGAAAGCGGTTCCTGGTGAAGGGGCAGCGGAAAAAGCGGAGACTGGAGAGCCCCCGCCGCCTGGACGCTGCATCGTGGTCAAGAGCGACCGCCACAGAACGCCTTTCAACCTGCAGACCGACGTTGAGGGCCGCCTGCGCCGTGACGACCGCGTCAGGGCCATTGAGATTGAGGTGGATGGCGGCGGGTTGCAGGAGGCCGGGCCGCTCAGCCACCTGCTGGAAAGGCTGCACACCAGCGGTGGCGAGACCCAGGTGATGCTGCGGCTGCGCGTGGCGCTGCCCACTCCGGTAGGCAAACAGGAGGTGCTGAAAATCCTCGACCAACTCCCCATCCCCGTGGAGGGCACCATAGCCGCCACCCTGGAGGTGCTGGCCGATGAGTGAAATGAGTGAGGCTCCGTTAGTCCG
>DAOUEC010000101.1:0-11015 GCA_034430655.1 Anaerolineae bacterium | reverse complement strand
CACTATTTTCAAAACGGAGTGGAATTGCCATGGTTGATGACCTCCTTGAATATGATGAGCCAATTGTACCACTTTGGCAGGAGACGCCAACCCCCACATATGGGGGATACCACGCCAATTCCCAGAGAGCCATTGATTCTTCACGGTTGACCACGAAACGAGTGTATCGGGATTGCGGAGTGAAGGAGCTTTTGTCCTGTTATCAATACGCTGAAAGTATAGAGGCGAGTGCAACGGAATTGGATAGCTCTTGTCATGTCGCCAGCGCTTCCAGTTGTTAACTCGATCTGTGTTCAAATAGATGCTTCCGTCTCTTAATTTTGATGTGCCACGGCCAGTTGTGTAATAAGTCTCTGTTCGCTGGCTACCTGTTTCCTCGTTGACGGTTGAGCCGCAATAATGCCAGTCTCCTTCCGGTTCATCAATGTACCCAACTAATTCGGCTGTTTCGATGTGTACGAACAGCATGTTCCCCGACGTCTCATCGAGTTCGAAGCAAGACACCAGATGCCATCCACCGTGTCCGTTGTGACTTTCTCCTCCCTTCCCCGGCTTGTTTGATGCCTTCATCTCCAAACCCACGCCGTTCAATGGATTCCTGAGGTCAGGAAAGCGCTGATCGTGGTTATGTTTGTATGGGCTGATCTGATCCAAGGAATCTGTGAGTATGTTCGACACGATACCACTGAAGTTGTTTGCCTGAATGAAGTTAATCAAGGGAAAGCCAGCGCCAAACCGCAGGCTCTGGTTGACACGAGCAATCATCTGCTGCGTTTGGTTCATAGCCTCTCGTAGATGCTCTCCCGTCAGGCCGGGGGGCAATGGAACATCTCGGAAGAACCGCTCTTGAACTTGCGGCACCGGTTCAGTGTCCAATTCAAATGCCAAGCGTGTCATCAACTGGCTGGTCGTGATGCCTGCTTCTTCAGCGATTTGAAACAATTCCTCCAGCATCTCTACCAGAGCCCACTCTTTCCCAGCCGAAAGCCACTCTACAACGCGAGCACGAGATGCTAGGGCAAGGTTGGGTGAGTCGTGGACTTCATACAGTAGATTTGTAACAGTTTCTGTCAGAGCCTTCATAGCTTCTCCTCAGTGCGTAAGCACGGTCTAGTACATCGTGGCCTAAATCATCCACCAGTTGCAGGATAAGCGCCGGTTGAGTAGCTTGTTGAGTATATCATGAGGCTATGACAAAGGCAAAATCGTGAGAGCGGGATAATGCTCTGGCGACGCCAAACTCGGCTTCGCGGCAGAATCCCGGTGACGCCCCGCCTTGACGCCTCGCCAGGATGGGTTAGAATGACGCTGTGAAGTACTACATCTGGACCATTGGTTGTCAGATGAACGTGGCCGACTCGCGGCGGCTGGCCTCGGCGCTGGAGCGGCTGGGGTATGAGGCCTCCGACCACATCGAGGAAGCGGATGTCGTCGTGCTCAATACGTGCGTCGTGCGCCAGTCGGCCGAGGACAAGGTCTACGGGCGACTGGGGTCGCTGAAACCGCTGAAGAAGCGCCGGCCGCAGGTGACTATCGGGCTGATGGGCTGCCTGGTGGGCCTGCACGACCCGGCCCCGCTGCGCCGCCGCTTCCCCTGGGTGGACGTCTTTATGCCCCCTTCAGAGCCGGGGCCGCTGCTGGACTACCTGGCCGCGCGGGGCCTGGTGGACCAGGGCCGGGCACTGGAGCGCTGCCCTGAGTCTGCCGAAGGGACGGCGGAGGCCGCCCACCGCTATCGCCCGCAAGATGGCGACCTCATCCTCCCGGCCCACGAACGCGGTCACCTGGTCGCGGCCTACGTCCCCATCATCCTGGGCTGCTCCCATGCCTGCGCCTACTGCATTATACCGTACCGCCGTGGCCCCGAGCGGAGCCGCCCCGCTGATGAGATCCTGGCTGAGACACGGGCACTGGTGGCGCAGGGTGTGAGAGAGGTCACGCTGCTGGGGCAGATCGTGGACCGGTACGGGTACGATCTGGTTCCGGGTTCCAGGTTTCGGGTTTCAAGTTGCAACCTGAAACCTGAAACATTGAAACTTGAAACCCCTCTGGCGGGGCTGCTGCGGCGCATCCACGAGATCGATGGCCTGGAGCGCATCCGCTTCCTGACCAGCCATCCCAACTGGATGACGGACGGGCTGCTCGACGCGGTGGCGGAGTTGCCGAAGGTGTGTGAGCACATTGAGGTGCCGGTGCAGGCCGGAGACGACGAGGTGCTGGCCCGCATGCGACGCGGCTACACCACCGACGACTACCGCAGCCTGATCGCGCGCATCCGCCAGATTATCCCTGGCGTCTCCATCGCCACCGACGTCATCGTCGGCTTCCCTGGCGAGACGGAAGCCCAGTTCCGGCGCACCTACGACCTGCTGGCCGAACTGCGGCTCGACAAGGCCCACATCGCCCGCTATTCCCCCCGCCCGCAGACGCTGGCCGCCCGCCGCTTCCCCGACGACGTGCCGCCGGAGGAGAAAAAGCGCCGCCGCAAGGCGCTCGACGACTTGCAGGCCGGGATCGTGGACGAGATCAATGGACGATTGCTCGGACAGACGGTCGAGGTGCTCGTCGTCGGGCGGAAGAAGGGGCGCTGGTGGGGGCGCACCCGCACGGACAAACTGGTCTTCTTCGAGGATGACAAAACTCCCCCCCGCCTCGGGGGGGCTGGGGGGGGTCAGGACTGGCAGGGGCGCCTGGCCCACGTGCGCATCACCTGGACCGGGCCGTGGTCGCTCATCGGGGAAGTCGAGCGGTTCCCAAAATATCCTCACCGGGGATTTTCTTAGGCGAACTATCGTTTATCACCGAGTTCAAGCGCAAGGTGGGCGATTCCAAGTACGCCGTCGCCTCGTACAAGGCCACATAGCGCAAACTCGCGCGGTACGTCTGCCCGTTGGGGTAGCGTGTTGCATATTGCGTGTTGGAGGGAAACTGTGTCCTGCGATTTCGATCAAATCATTGACCGGCGTCACACCGATAGCGGCAAGTGGCGCTGCTACGACGAGGATGTGCTACCCCTCTGGGTGGCCGACATGGATTTCACCGCGCCAGAACCGGTGATCCGTGCCCTGGAAGAGCGTGTGGCCCATGGCATCTTTGGTTATGGACTACCACCAGACGGCTTTTGCGAGGTGATTCAGGAACGGCTGGCCCGGTTGTACGGCTGGCGCGTCGAGACGGACGAGATAATCTTTGTTCCCGGCGTGGTGACCGGATTCAACCTGGCCTGTCATGCCGTCGGCGCACCGGGCGATGAGGTGCTGGTGGAGACCCCTGTCTACCCGCCGATGCTCGCTGCACCGGGGAATGCCGGGCGCACCTGCAAAGCCGTGCCACTAGTCGAGGAACGCGAGCGATACAAACACGACTTTGACGGTTTTGAGCAGGCAATCACGGAGCGCACCTCGCTTTTCCTGCTCTGCAACCCGCACAACCCGGTGGGACGCGTCTTTGAGACGACCGAACTGGAGCGTCTGGCCGAGATCTGCCTGCGCCACGGTATCGTGATCTGCTCCGATGAAATTCACTGCGATATCGTTTACCAGGACCATCGTCACGTCCCGATAGGTTCCCTCGCCCCGGAGATCGGGGCGCAGACGATCACCCTTATCGCGCCCAGCAAGACCTATAACATCGCGGGGCTTTCCTGCTCGGCGGGCGTGGTCCAAAACCCAGACCTGCTTGCCAGGCTAAAGCAGGTCGGTGCGGGCCTGGTGTCTCACGTCAACATACTCGGCTACACGGCCGCCCTGGCCGCCTACCGTGACGGACAGGTGTGGTTGGACGCGCTGCTCGCCTACCTGGAGGCTAATCGTGACTATCTACTGGAGTACATCGCCACCCACATGCCCGGCATCAAGTGCAAGCCGCCGGAAGGAACCTTTCTGGCCTGGCTCGACTGTCGAGGGGCACATATTCCAGGCAACCCCAACCAGTTCTTCCTGGAGCGCGCCAGGGTGGCGTTGAACGACGGGACCCCCTTCGGTGCAGGGGGAGAAGGCTTTGTGCGCTTGAACTTTGGCTGTCCGCGTGCCACCTTGACCGAGGCCCTGGAGCGGATGCGGGCTGCGCTCGAAGAGCTATCGTCTACTCCCTCACGCGCTTCGTAATGCCAATCAGCAGCGCCAGCGGCCCCAACAGCAACAGCCACATCGTCACCATCAAGTCAAACCGCTCGGCCACCAGCCCCAGCCCGAGTGGGATCAACCCACCTACCAATCCGAACATATTCCCCACTGCCATCACCGTGCCGCTCTGCCCCGGCATCGCCGAGTACAACTGCGCCTGAAGGACGGAATACCAGCCTGCGCTAAAGAGACCCAAAAGCCCCAGCAGCGCAATCTTGGCCCAGACGCCTGGCACCAGCAGGAAGGCGGGGAACAGCACCAACTCCACCACCGCGCTCAGACGCAGGTAACGCAGGCCGCGCACGCGCTCCAGCAGCGGGATGAGCAACAGGCCGCCCAGCAGCCCTAGCCCTGTGCACACCGCCACGGCTGCGCCTGCCTGGGCTGGTGTCGCATCCACCACGTCCACGAAGTACAGCGCCAGGAAGCCCAGCAATACGTCCAGCATCAGGTCGGAGAACTCCAGCAACGTCAGCCAGCGCAGTACCTCGCCCCGCCGTAGCGCGCGCAGTGCATTGACCACGCCCGTTTTGAAGAAGGGTTTCCTGGGAGTGTGAGGGTGGGGGAGTGTGGGAATGCGGTATGCTACTGTCAGCAAGAGCAGCGTCAGCCCGGCAAATAGGAGAAACAACCCGCGCCAGCCCATGCCCAGCGCCGCCACCGCACCCAGTGCGGCAGAGCCGGACACCACGCCCAGCGAACCGGCGAGGGTCCAGCGGGCCATGTTCTGCTCGCGGCGAGTGGGGTTGGCGTCCATCAGCGTCGCCTGCGACAGGGTGACAAACGCGCCTGAAGCGGGGTAAAAGAGGATGAATGAGATGAGTAGGCTGGGAAAACTCTGGCTCAGCGCTGTGAGCAGCAACGCCAGCGTGAACACGCCGCCGCCTCCCAGGATCAAGGCGCGCCGTTTCCACACGTCACCCAGGATGCCGAGGAAGGGCTCGACGAGGCTGCTGACCACGCTGGGCAGGCTGAGCAGCAGGCCGACGTGGGCATAACTCAGGCCCAGGTCGGCGCGAATCAGCGGCCATGCCGCCTCGCGGGCACCGAAGACGAACTCGTCGAGGAATTCGATAGCGAGCAGGGTGAGGGTGAAAACGGCTGTGTTGCGAAGGGTGCGGGATTGTGAGGTGGGCATCACCAGGATTATGCCACACATGCTTCAGGTCGGGGTGGGCTGCACTCAACCGTGGTTGTCACGCCTGGGCTACCGCCTCGATCTCGACCCGCCCTCCCAGCGGCAGCGCGGCCGCCTGTACCGCCGAGCGGGCGGGAGGGTCCTCCGGGAAGAACTCGGCGTAGACTGCGTTCATCCGGGCGAATTCCCCCATGTCAGCCAGGAAGACGGTGGTCTTGACGATGTGCTCCAGGCAAGAGCCGCCTGCCTCCAACACCGCCCTGAGGTTCTGCAACGCCTGTCGGGTCTGGTTCTCGATGTCCGGCCCGGCGAATTCCTTCGTGCCCGGCACGATGCCCAACTGCCCGGCAGTGTAGATCAGGTCCCCCACCCGCACCGCCTGCGAGTACGGCCCGACGGCAGCGGGAGCCTTGTCCGTGGCAATGATCTGTTTGTTCACTTGTGCCTCCTTGTGCTTGATGCTGGATACTTGATACTGGACGTTGGTTGATCGCCATTCGCTATTCGCTTACGGCGTCAGTCCGCCCGTTCCCACAACCAGCGGTTGAAACCGCGCTAAAGCTGGCTGTCCACCTACGTGGACAGGCGCGTCCACGCAGGTGGACGCTCGGCTGCAAGCCCTCTAGAGGCGACTCCAATCGTTAACAGGAGTAGCCTGAGCAGTCACCCCACTCCGGTTCTCTCTCACCCCTGCACCCCCACCTCCACCCTCACTCCCCCAAACTCCTCCGGCAACATCACTGCCAGTTGGTCCAGCACCCGCTGGCGGCACTCGACGGCCAGGGCCAGGCAGGTCTCCAGTTCATCCTGCCTCATGTCCTCGGCGGTGCGGTGGGGGAAGACGAGTTTCAGCAACCCCGCTGTGGTCTTTTTGACCGCGTCCTGGTTGCGCCCGGTCATCCCGCCGAAGTCCACGTGCGCCGCGACGTGGGTCTGGTAGTTGTGACGGCGCAGGCGGGTGAAGATCTCAGCCAGGTAGTCGGTGATGAAGCCGTAGCCGGTCGCGTAGTTCTCCGGCCGCACTTTGGGCATCTCCCAGCCGGGCAGGAAGGCGTGGATGCGGTCCAGGAAGGCGGAGTCCTGTAACTCCGGCGGCAGGATTTCAAAGAGATGGCGATAGCGCGGCGAGGGCTCCCGCCGTTCCATGTCGGTGTCAATGTTGCCTCCCAGGACGATGCTGGCCTGGGCGGTGAACTCCAGCGGCCCCCGGCTGAAGTGCCCGGTCTGCATGTAGTCCTTGAGCACACTGATCGTCGCCTCCGGGTCGCTGAAACTGGTGCTGGCGATCTCGTCGAAGAAGACGATGTCCTTGTAGCCCAGGATGCCGATCTTGCGGGTGGCGATGTTGTAGAACAGCGTGGCCGGTGTGGCCTTGCCGCCGGAGATGACGAAGGAACGGCTGGAGGTGTTGCGGAAGGTGTAGGTCTTCCCGGTCTCGCGGGGCCCCAGTTCGATCAGGTTGTAGTTGGCCTCGACGAAGGGCACCAGCCGTAGGAGCATCAGCCATCGCTCCCGCTCGCTCAGCCGGTCGGGGTTGAAGCCGATGGACTGGATCAAGAGGCCGATCCAGGTGTCGGTGTCGAACAGGCGACGCTTCTCGACGTAGTCGTCCAGGTCCAGGCGGGTGATCTGGAAGGGGCGGAACTGGCGGATGAAGAAGGGATAGATGCGGCCCTTGAGTTCGTAGCGGGCGTCGTACTCGATGGTCAGCGTGCCCCAGGCCCCGCCGGCCAGCAGCGGTTCGCCGTAGTCGCTCAGGACGCGCGGGCTGATGCGCACGAAATTGTCCCCCAACGCCGGCACCTCCGCCCAGTAGTGGTCGCGGGCCTGATCGAGCCGCACCTGCAACTGGCCCAAGAGGATGTACTCGCCTTTCTCCTTGATGCGGCTCTTGATCAACTCGCGGGCCTCGCTCTCGGCGTAGTGCTCGGCCAGCAGGCGGTCAATCCGCTGCTGGCCGGGGATGGGATTGCCCGGATCCACGTATCTTGCGCACAGATACTCCATTACGTAGCGCGGGAACTCCTTGTAGGCCTCGTTCCAGCGCGTGAGGGGCTTAAGGACGACCCGGTCGCCCAGGTGCTCTTGTGCCAGCGTGTCTGCTCTTGCCGTCAGCGAAGTGTCCACTCATCCTCCTCGAGTCAGCGAGTCAGCGATCCAAATTCCCAATCCCTGTTCACAGATCACCTAATGCGTCAAGTCCGCCCAGGCTGAACTTTACGACGTCTTTGCGCGGCTCGACGGTGACTGCCGCAGAGCGCGACAGTTTGCGGCGCTTTCCCTCGACGTCCTGGTACACGACTTTGACGCTCACGCGCTCCGTGCCCACCTCGCCTGGGACATCGGCGTAGACAGGTGTGAAGCGATAGGAGACGGGGAGACGTAGCCTCGGCCGCAGGTCGCCCTCCTGATGTAACGGCTCGCGGGCGGTATTGGCCCCGACCTCCAGCGTGAAGTGGGCCGGCCGGTTGCCGCTGCTGACCAGCGTGAACACGACGACGGTCTCTTCCCCCTCCCGCACGGACAGCGCACGTGGGAAGCCCTCCAGTGCCAGCCTGACCAGCGGCGCGACGATAGGGCGCAGTACCGCGCCGGGGATGACCATCTCGGCCAGGCTCAGCCCACCGTGGGTGTAGCGGTCGGCGCGGGTGGTCTTCTCGCGGGCGAACCAGCGCCGGCCCACCGCCACGGTGAACTGGCCGTCACGCAGACCGGGGTACTCGAACGTCAATGCCTCATCCTCCGCCAACCCCTCCGGGCGCTCCACGCCCCGGATGAAGCGGTAGTGCACAGGGTGCCGGCCACCCTCGACGTAGCGCTGCCAGCGGGTGTCGTCGCGGACCGTGACCGATTGGTCTGGCTCCAGTTCGACGAAGCCGTGATCGCTGGTGACGATGAGCGTGTCGTCGGGCTGCACAAGAGCGTCCAGTGTCTCCAGGATGCCCTTCAGCAGCGATGCAACCACCTCGTTCAGCGCCACCAGGTCGCCCCGCACGGCGTGGAGGTTGTCGTCGCTGACGTTGAAGACGAGGACGTTGTAGGGAAAGCGTTTGCGTGGGTCGAGTTTGCGCTGCGTGCGGTCCGATTCCATCCCGGAGTAGAAGCGCAGGCGGCGGTTGCGCTCGGCCTCACTCAAGCCGAAGAACCGCGCCGCCAGCAGCCCCTGGTCCAGCGTGACCCGGCCGCGATAACTGCGCCAGGCTTCGGGGGGCTTGCCCGCAAGGAGCCCCGTGCGGGCGATAGTGGTCCACGAGGGAAGCAGGCTCAGGTAGGGCTGCTCCCAGTCCAGGCTGTAGCGCTCCAGGAGGCGGGGCTTGACGACGCGCTCCCAACTGTCGTAACGCATGCCGTCGAAGACGACGATCCAGACGCTAGATTCGCGGCTGACCTTCTGGCGCGGCTTGATGATGGTGTCGCGCAGGACGTTGGACGATAGGCGCGGGTGGCTCAGGTAGCCGCGCCAGTCCTCTCCGATGCGGCGGGCTAATTCCCGGTCCAGGTGGTCGAAGTGCACCCGTACCGTCGCCCGCACCCGGTCGAGCAGCGGGCGCAGAGTTTCGGCCAGTCCCGGCAGCCGCCGGAGCGCATCAGCGGCGCGGGCGCCGGCGTACTCCAAATCGTAGAACCGCTGTTCGACGTACCAATCCACCAGCCCGGCCAATCCTGCTGGTGGACTCATCCCTTCGACAAGCTCAGGGCGGCGCTCCTGTGTGAGGCGGTCGAACAGGAAGGCCAGTTCGTCCAGGAAACCGGCCAGGTCACGGGCGCGGCGACTGTAAGGGGTCTCCGGCCAGGCGGCCAGTGGGGGTCGTCGGCGTGCCCAGGTGAGGACGACGCGGCCCAGTTCCTCGGCGCTGGTCACGCCGGACAGCAGTCGCCTCCCCAGCCCGTAGACCACGGCCGGCGTCTCGGCATCGGCCAGGGCGGCGAAGGTGTCGGCAGGACGCTCGGCTTCCAGCAGGGCCAATGCCTCATCCAGTTCCGCCTCGTCCAGCGCACGCTCGGCGCGGGCTACCAGAGCCTCGCGCCAGGCGGGGTCGTCGTCCCACAGGCGTAGCGCGAAGCCCACCCAGGGCTCCAGCGGGCGCGGATCGAAGGGGAGAAGTACGCGCGCGACGGCGGCGATGTTGGCGACGCGCTGCCGGGCCAGAAGGCGGCGCAGGTACAGGTAGCGCATCAGTCCCGCCGGGGGCGCTTCGAACCAGGGGGCCAGTTCCCCAGCGGATGGCTCTGGCGCCAGGCGGGCCTGCTCCTGCAACAAGGCCAGTCCCTTCTCGTCCCATTCCTTCTGCACGAGTAACCGCAGGTAGCGGGTGAGCACCTGGCGGGGGTCCGGGTCGCGGAAGGTGAGGTCGCTGATGGAGATGGCAGGATGAAGCGCGTGTAGCGCCAGCGCGCGCAGGCAGTGGGTGTCCAGGGGGACGCCGGGGCCCAGCGTGCGGCGCAGGTCGGCGTGGGCGGCCAGCACCGCGCCCAGGTGAGCGGCCAGAAGCGGCTCGAAGCGGGCCACAGCCTCCGGCGGCCAGATCTCGCGGGGTTTGAGCGTCTTCAGCACGCCGAGCAGGCTGAGGTCGAGGATGCCGTCGGCGCGGCGCACCACGTCGGTCAGGAAACTGAGGTCGAGTGGTCGGGTAGTCGGGTGGTCAGGTAGTCGGGTAGTCGGGTGGTCGGGTAGTCGGGTAGCCCATACCAGGTGGGGGGCGTCCGGGCCGTGGTGGCCGTAGGCCTTGCGGAAGGCCAGGTCGTTGCCGTCGTAGTGGAAGACGGCCCAGCGCCATCCCTCGACGTCCACGGTCTCTCCCAGCCCCAGCAGTCCGGGCGGATCGAGCACAAGCGCCAGCCGCGCCTGGGGCGGCAGATGGGCGATAAGGCGCTCGAAATGGTCGTAGAGAGTGGCGGGATAACCCTGGGACATCACGTCTGTACCTCCGCACGGATGCGGCAAGCCTGCGCAAAACGATTGGTGCGCTCGTAGAGGGTCTTGGGCACCTGCGACGGGTCAATGAGGGTAAACAGCCGCCAGCCTTCGTCGTGTAACTCGAAGGTGAGGCAGAGGTAAACCCAGTAGCACAGCCGCTCATCGCTGGGGCGGCTGCGGGCCTTGCCGTCGAGAAAGTCCCGCACGGCGTGAATCTCGGCGTCCAGCAGGTTGTATCGCCGCTGCGCGTCTTCCTGGGGCTCCTTGCGCGGGCGACCTCTTTTTGCTGGTAACGGCAGTGGTGTTGTGCTGTCCATCTCTTTCTGGTCATAGACCTCAAGCCCCAGCCGTGAGAAGATGCTACGAGCGTGGCTGGTATTGAAATCTGTCAGCCCAGTCGCCACCCTGAACAACCACTTGACGCCAACGGGCTGCCCATCTATGTCCACGACCCATCCTCTGTGTTGTAGGGCTTCAGGTGGAACGCCGTGGACGAGGGCCCGGCGAGCCTGTTCGAGTGTCTGACGACCAGACAGGCGTACAGTGCGACCTCGCACGGTGAACTCGGCGGGACGATCCATATCCACAACGCTTCGGGTATGAGGAGAAGCCATCTGGCCAGACCGGCGCTGTCTGCTATCTATAGCAGCACCCTTTCGCTCAAGTGACCCGATGTAGGCGTTCAGTTCCTCGCCCCCGCCGTCTGGGTGCTCTTCTAGCCATCGCTCACCTTCTGGAGTGATGGCCCAAATCCCCTGTCCGCTGCTTGCCATCAGCCCTGCTCTTATCAGAGCCCGCCGTGCACGGGATACGTAGTAATCGCGCCAATGGATTC
>DAOUEC010000100.1:0-3814 GCA_034430655.1 Anaerolineae bacterium | reverse complement strand
ATGCTCGTCGTCGCCCTGATGATCGCGTTGGGCTCGCTGCTCGACACCGGCGTGCCGATCCTCATCTCGCGGGGCCTGGACCGGCTGCTGGCGAACCCGCCCCCACACCTGCTGGCCGTGTTGGCAGGCGGCATCCTGGGGCTGCGATTGCTCTCGTGGCTCTTCAACTTTGTCCGCCAGACCTTCTCGGCCCGGACCATCGGCGACGTGGTGCTGCAACTGCGCGAGGACGTCTTCAGCGCCGTCACCCGGCGCGACCTCTCCTTCTTCGACGAACACCCCACCGGCAAGATCGTCAGCCGCGTCACCTCCGACACGCAGGACTTTGCCGCCGTCGCGGACCTGGCGATGAATCTGTTGAGCCAGGTGCTGGTCGTGTTCATCATGGTGGCCGTCCTGCTCACCATCCAGCCGGGGTTGACGCTGCTGATGCTGGCGATGAGTCCCTTCGTCGTCGCGCTGGCGCTGAGTTTCCGCCGCATCGCCCGCCGGGTCACGCAGAACGCCCGCCGCATCCTGGCCCAGGTCAACGCCAACATCCAGGAATCGGTCAGCGGCATCGGGGTCGCCAAGTCCTTCCGCCAGGAAGCGACGATGTATGACGAGTTCGCCGCATTGAACGAACAGACCTACAAGGTCAACCTGGTGCGCGGGCTGACGCTCACATCCATCTTCCCCCTACTGGGAGGCACCTTCGGCATCGCCCTGGCGGTCACCCTCTACTTCGGCGGGCGCAATGCGCTGCAAGGGGCCATCTCGCCGGGCGAGTGGTTCCTCTTCATCCAGGCGATGGGGTACTTCTGGTTCCCGATGGTCAGCATCGCCTCCTTCTGGAGCCAATTCCAGGACGGTCTGTCGGCTGCCGAGCGGGTCTTCGCGCTGATGGACGCCGAGCCCAGGGTCATCCAGACCGGGAGCAGGCCGGTGCCGGAGTTGCAGGGCCGGGTCGAGTTCCGCAACGTGAACTTCTCCTACACCGGCGACGAAGTGGTGCTGCCCGAGTTTGCGCTGACCGTCGAGTCGGGGGAGAACGTGGCGCTGGTGGGTCACACCGGTGCGGGCAAGACCAGCCTGGCGCGGCTGATCGCGCGCTTCTACGAATTCCAGTCCGGGCAGATTCTGGTGGACGGGCAGGACATCCGCGCCTTCGACCTGGCCCAGTACCGGCGGCAGTTGGGGATTGTGCCCCAGGTGCCCTTCCTCTTCTCCGGCACGGTGGGCGACAACATTCGCTACGGCAAGCCCGAGGCGAGCGACGCCGAGGTCGAGGAGGCGGCCCGTCAGGTGGGCGGCGGCGACTGGTTGGAGGCCCTGCCCGACGGCCTGCAGACCGACGTGGGGGAGCGAGGGGCGCGGCTTTCGATGGGCCAGCGACAACTGGTCGCGCTGGCGCGCGTGCTGCTGCACGACCCCGCCATCTTCATCCTCGACGAGGCCACCGCCAGCGTGGACCCCTTCACCGAGGCGCAGATCCAGGGCGGGCTGGAGACGGTGATGCGGGGCCGCACCTCCATCGTCATCGCGCACCGCCTTTCCACTGTCAGGCACGCCGACCGCATCCTCGTCATCCGCGAGGGCCGCATTATCGAGGAAGGGGACCACGAGGGGCTACTGGCCCGGGGCGGTCACTACGCCGAGTTATACAACACCTATTTCCGCCATCAGTCGCTGGAGTACATTGAGCGGGGTGGGAACCACTGAAGCACTGAGTGAATGATGGTACACGAGCAGACTGCCAGCACGAAGCCGCCTACCGCTGACGCCGGGTAGGAAATCCACCTGGGCGCGTCCCGGCCCAGATATCTGGTGATGGCCTCTTTGGGGATCAGCGCGGAGAGCGCGCCGGCGATGAAGAAGGTATGTCGCTTCGCTCCTACTCGACCGGCGCTGGACTTGCTCATTTCCCAACGCTCCCCCAACTTCTATATGCGCCCCCATGCCCTCAATACTCATAGCAACTGCCGCCGATGAACTCCCGTAGGAGCGAGTCGGGCGGGATGGCGGAATCGTCCTCGACCGGAGTGACGAACTGCAGGAGATGGCACACACGCTCGGCGCGCGTGAATGCATCCTCACGCAGCGGGTCATCCCTGTACTGTTCTACCCACTTCTCGAAGTGATCGAACAGGCTGACCCGCATGATGGGGAGTTCGTACGGCAGGCCGCTGTTGACGATGTAGTCAGTCGTATTGACGTAGGGGATGATGTGGCGCATCTCGCTAGAGCGAACGTAGTGCCAGTGTTCCAGCGTCCGCTGGGGATCATAGGAGCGGTGAACGGCGTCGCGCACCATGCGGCGCATCAAGCGCAGGTCCGTCCAACGCACGAACCTTCCATCAGGGCCTTTCATCTGCAGCAGCGGCTCGATGTACAGTTTGAACTTCTGTTCGTCGTCAACGGACTGCGTCATGCCAGGAAACAGGCCGTGTAGACTGTCAATAAGGATGACGTCATCCGGCCCAACCCGCATAGGGGTATGATCGTCGTGTCGCTTGCCGGTCTTGAACTCGTAGAAGGGAATCCGCACCTCCTCCCCGGCGATCAGATGCATCAGGTGCTCGTTGATGAGTTCCAGGTCGAGGGCCTGCGGCGTCTCAAAGTCATAGTCGCCGAACTCGTCTTTAGGATGGAGTTCCAGATCGAAGAAGTAATTGTCCACGGTGAGGGGAACCAGGCTGAGGCCCATCTTATTCAGCAGATGGCTAAGTTTGACAGTTGTGGTCGTCTTGCCGGAGGAGGAGGGCCCGGCGATGATGACAATCTTCACACCGTCCCGGCGCTCCCTGATGATCTCGGAGGCGGCTGTAATGTCCTCGTTATAAGCGCGGTCGGTCTCCCGCACGATCTGGAGGAACTCCCCGCGAGCAATGCGCCCGTTCAGACGTTCGACGGTATGGAGGTCGTGATCCACAGTCCAGTTAAGAACCTCCCAAATCTTGCGCCAGGGGATGTTTTCGGAGGGACGAACCGAGCGCATGGCCCGCTCCCGCCGCTGACGGGCGCGTTCGTCGCGGTAGAGAATGTAGGCTTTGGCCGTTCTGGCGTGGCCGCTCTCAACCAGCACCTTCTCGACGATGTCCTGGATTTCCTCGATAGTAGGGATGTGACCGGGCGGTGTGGTCTCCTCCAGCATGGCCACGACCTGGTCGGTCAGTCCCTCCGCAATGGACCGGTCGCGCCCGCCCACGGCCACCGCCGCTCGATAGATGGCGTTGGTGATGCGCTCTTTCCTGAAGGGCACCACAGCACCCGTTCGCTTGACCACGTGCGTAACCTTCGCCACGTCGTGCCTCCTGCCTTATGTCATCGTCGCTGCATCTCTGTCACATTGTATCACAGTTGGAGGCAGGACGTCAAGGCCCGGCATGATCAGGCGGGCCGACTTGTTGGTGCCCCTGGCGGGCAGAAGGCCGCATGCGGCGACTTGACGGCGAAGTATATAAGGTTTATAATGATTGCAAGCCTTTTAAGTTCTTTGAGGAGAGACTCGCTATGGAGCGAAGCATCGGCACAACCGATCTGCGACAACGCCTGACCGACGTCCTACAGGTGGTGCGGGAGCAACGTGCAACGTATGTAGTCCAAACTTTCGGTCGGCCCCAGGCGGTCATCGTCAATCTGGACGAGTACCGGCAGTTCCAGCGTTTTCGGCAGGAACGGGAAGCATTCTTCGAATGGTTGGAGACTACCGCAGCCCGCAATGCCGAGCGCAACGTGGGTCTGAGCGACGAGGAGGTACTGGCGATCATCAAGCAGGCCCGCGAAGAAGTCGCCTCTGCTGCGGGGTAAGCCATGCTGCGCGTGGTCATTGACA
>DAOUEC010000099.1:0-23028 GCA_034430655.1 Anaerolineae bacterium | reverse complement strand
GTTGTCCTCCACCACCAGGATGGTCTCTTCCCGTCCCCGGGCCAGGGCCGGCAGTTCCAGGGTGGGCGCTTCCGCCGGATGCACCGGCAGGGCCGGCAAGTAGACGGTGAAGGTCGTCCCTCGGCCTACCTGGCTCTCCACGTCAATCTCACCCTCGTGCTGCTTCACAATGCCGTGCACCTGGGCCAGCCCCAACCCAGTGCCTTTTCCAGGCGTTTTGGTGGTGAAGAAGGGATCGAAGACGTGCGGGAGATCATCGGGCGGAATGCCGGCCCCGGTATCCGACACTGTCACCCGCACCCAGTCCCCGGCTTCCATTTCGGGCAGCACTGCTTCTTTATTGTCCTCGATCCGTATCCGTTCCAATCCGATGCGCAAGTTTCCCCCTTCCGGCATTGCGTCCCGCGCGTTGAGCGCCAGGTTCATCATCACCTGTTGCATGCGCGTCGGATCGGCATTCAACGTGTATTCGCCTAGCCCGTAGGACAGGTCTATCTTGATGTTCTCCGGCAAGGTGCGCTCAAGCAGTTTGACCTGCTCTTTCACGAACGGTAACAGGTTCATGGGTTGCCGTTCGAGCACCGCGCGCCGGCTGAAGTCCAGGATCTGCCGGATCAGGTTGACCGCGTGCGTGGCTTGCTGGTTGATCGTGGCCAATCGCTCGCGGCTCCGGGGGGACAGGCCCTCCGTCTGTGATAACATCTGGGCATACAAGACGATAGTCGCCATGATGTTGTTGAAATCGTGGGCGATGCCAGCTGCCAGTTGGCCCACCGTTGCCAACCGCTCCTGCTGCTGGGCACGCTGTTGGATCTCCCGCTCCCGGGTCACGTCCCGGATGACCAGTACCCAACCTTCGGGCTCCGGCCCGGCTTCCAGCGGCCGGGCGATGATCTCACAGCTCCGGCCGTCTGTCGTTACCTCGTGCCACAGCCCCTTGGGAGGCGAGGTCAATAGTTCGGCCAGCGGCCGGTCGCCCAGGTGGGTGAGGGTATCTCCCACCCCGGCACTGGCCAGAACGGCTACGTCTTTTTCTGCCACCGGGTTGACCAGGATGACTTGCCCAGCGGCATCCAGGAGAAGTAAGCCCTCCGGTACTGTGTCTATGATCTGCTGCACCTGTTGGGCCTGTTCCTGAATTTGCGCCAGCAGGCGCTCCCGTTCTCCCTCCGCCTGCTTGCGCTCGGTGATATCGCAAGCGATGGATAACACGGCGGGCTGTCCATTGAGATCAAACAGATGGGTACCGATCTCAACGGGGACCTTTGTGCCGTCCTTGGCAATGCCCACCGTTTCGAAGAGAACTTGTTTCTCGGTCAGAAGTTTTTCTGCTAGCGTGGGAAAAAGGCTCCCGCTCTCAAGAGCAGCAATGTCCAAAGGCGATAGCTGCAACAGTTCTTCTCTTGTGTAGCCGAGTCTTCGACACGCGACATCATTGGCTTCAACGAGTTTGCCCGGCGCGCCCTCATTTGTCATTTCACTGACAAACACCATATCATTGCCACTGTTAAACAACAGGCGATACCGTTCCTCGCTCTCCCGTAGCTCACTATGGGACTGCTCCAGCGCCGCCAGCATCCCGTTGACCGCGTCAGCCAGGCTTGATAATTCATCTTTGCCCATCACCGACACGCGCGCCGATAGGTCACTGCTTGCGCCAATGCTGCTGACATCAGCGCTAAGTCGAGCCATCCGGGATAGTACCGCCTTCTCCAAAAGCAACATGGTCACCACGCCAAACACCAGGCTAACCGCCAGGAGCGATGAGAGAAAATACAGCACGCTGGCCTGGCCCTGCTTGTAGATTCCTCTGGGCATGTCCGCCCTCAACACAAGACTGGGCTCCCCGTAAATGTCCCTTACCAAGACATATCCCGCGCTGGACTCTGCGTCCAGTGGCTGGACGAAAATCGGTGCTTTTTCCGACAAAGATGCTGCCAAAGACGAACGCGCCGCCTGAAAGTCGGGCGACATCTGTGCATCGTCGAACCGGCGCAGGGTGAGAGACAAATGGGTGATCTCAGCCAGGCGCTCGATCTCCGCGGAGTCCAGGTAGTGTCCCATAATCAGCGTCCCGCGAACAGAGCCTTCTTCCTCACTGGTCAGGATAGGCCGTGAGGCGACGAGCATAGGGCCTTCGGGAAGAAGCACGATCCCCGTTAGGCTGCTCTCTGTGTCGGGGTGGCGCAGAATAAGAGCGTCGTCAGCAAGGTGCTTCTGTAAACTCTCCGGAACAGGCATTTCCTCTTCGTTATACAGATCGAAGCCCTTGCTGAAGACGGTCTGGCCCGCGGAGTTGATAAACAGCATGAAGTTGAGCCTGGGACTGGTGAAAGTTTCATCTACGAGATTCGACTCGATATACTCTTCGTTGGCGTCTTTGATGAATGTGTAGGTGTCGTCCCACGCGGCCCAATCGAAAACCATCGTATCCAAAACGGAGAGTTCATCGAGCAAAGCGCTCCGCGCTCGTTCAACATTCTGGCGAGTATGTTGTTCCTCCAGTTCGGCGAAGCCGTCCAGCAAGATAGTTCGCGAGGCGGCATACAGAACCAGGAGCAGGCTGACAACCGTCGCGCTAATGATGATCAGTGTTTTCTTACGCAGTGTCATGTGTTCGTCCTCCCACGCCGAGATAGACGCGCACTTGCAGGAAATCGCGTCCTCGTCCGTTGTCCTGGCCGGACGAGACGCGATGGCCCTGGAGAATAGAATGGCCTCAGCATCGTCGTGTGGCTTTTCCAATATCGGCGGCGTCTACCGCCAAAGGCTGACCACCATCGTGTGTGTCGCGCACGCGTCGGACCCAAACCCCGTGTTCGGGCTTGGCTGTCCCTCACCCATGATCACTTCTTCCACACACGCGCGGATCGTACCTCCGCCCTGATTAGCATCACCTCCCGTGGGAACGCGCACTGCTGCGAAGCCGACGATATGGTAGTAGTAGTTGGAGCCCTGGGGCACCGAACCCGCCTTGGGCTCGGGAATCTGGTCATAATGCGGGACGATGTCGAAGATCGGTACGAAGAAAGCCGTATTTATGGGCACATGGCCTATGGGACTTGAGTTGGTGCCGGGCTTGGCGTGGATGAAGTCCCCCCACTGGCAGCCCTCGCTCCAGAAGCAGTCGGCATAGAGCGTGCCGTCCCAGCCATTTTCCATCCAATCTTTCAGGTCATTGGCATTGCCGCTACTGCCGGTGGCGCGAGGGAAGTTGGGGTTTTCCCCCTGGTTCCAGACGTGGTTCAGGTTCAGCCAGTTTCGGTGGTGGCCGATTGTGTCGCCATTGTCATCTTTGATCAGGCAGTCGTCAGGTTTGTTATCATCGCAGTTCTTGAAGCTTATCGTAAAGCAATCTCCCACGGGTGTTTGCTGCATGACCTGGAGTGGTATCCCAAATGGCCTCATGCCGCCTGCGAGGAGAGGCGGTCCGGTCATCGCCAGCGCATCGGCAGAAGCGCCAGCCGTGTCTATCCCGACCAGCGTCATAAAATAAGTCGGGCGGTTGATCTCAACCGTCGCTGAGATACCGGTGGCACCATTCGGTATGGTGCCGTCGCCCACGCGTCCCAGCACCACCTCGTCAAAGTCCACATAGTCGGCTGTCGCGTTGTTGTCAGGGTCCTCCACGCCGTTGCTCTCGGCGTAACCGTTGACCTCTGCGGCGATAGCCGCATCATCTGCTCCTGGGTCGCCACAGATCGCCTCGGCCAACAGCCGCGTGCCGGCCAGCGCCGCAGCGTCGGCGGCGTTCTGCATGCGCCGGCGTTCGAGAAACACTGTGCCGCCGTCAATCGCCAGTCCCAGCATGACCAACAGGCCAATTATCGCAAAGACCATGATGACCAGCGCTTGCCCGCGCTCTGCCTGTAGAAATTTCACCATCTTGAACCTCCTCTTCCCTGCTCAGAATCCGCCAGTCAGAATAGCCTCGCTAGCAACGGCACGTAGCATCAGTATATCGTCGGGCACCATGGCGTTGATAAATGGCGTCACCACAGTGAAGGTGTAACTGACAGTCACGGTGATAGGGTCACCCGACGCTATGGTCGGGCACTCAATCTCCACCATGCCTTCATCAATCTCGATCAGCCCGCCGCTGGCGGCCTGGGCGCGATCAAAGATCTGATCGGCGTCGTCGGGGTGGATGGCGGCATAGGCCGCCCCCTCCGCCGCCGCATCGGTGACCGCCACGTAGGCGTAATAAAGCCTCCCCAGGTCGAGCACCCCCGCCAGAATGATGAGCAGGACAGGCAGAATCAACGCGAATTCAACCAGACTTTGCCCTCTCTCTTTCCGCTTGAATTTCATAACTCACCTTCCCCGTGATCAGGGCGCGACGGATAGAACCTGCCCTGTGTCAGCGTCTATCAGCAGCGAAAGCAGGCTCCGGTCTTCAGGATCCAGCGCGACGATGGTCCACACCGGACCTCCGCCGTCGCTCTCGGCCAGATGCAGGTCAACCATCGCCTGTGGATATTTGTCGAGAAACGCGCGGCCACCGTAGGCCAGAAACGCCATTAACGCATCCCTCGGCCCCGCCTGCCAGGTGCCCTCGACCATAGCCGTCGGAGCGACCCACACTCGCGTCTGGTTCACCACCCGCGCCGTCCCGGCGCTCACACCGACATCAAGAGAGCTGCTGCTCGCCGGCGAGTAGAACACAAACGACCAATTGCTGGCGCCGGCCAACAGCGCCTCTTCGCTCACCGCCTGCCATTGGGTCGCAGCCGATACAAGGCGAGCATCTGCCGCCTGTGCCTGCGCTGCTGCGCGGGCCTCCTCGTAGGCGTCCCACAGGCCAATCAATGCTCGCGTCGGGGCGGGCGGCGCTGCCGTCGCCGGCGTCAGGCCGAGCACGTCAGCCCACAGCAGGTATCCGAGCAGCAGCAGACAGCCGATCCCGGAACCCACCACCAGCACCAGCAGTAGTGTGCGCCGCCCGCCTGTGTCCACCATCATCTCCAGTTCCTCACCACGAGCGGTAGAAAGGCCTTGTTCAGGGCACGGGTGTAGTAAATCTCGTAATCCTCTACTACGTCGTCGCCGGTGCGCTCCTGCCATGCCGCGCGCAGTTGCCCCAATGCACCAAACGTGATGGACGGCTCAATGGAGATCGCCCACCCATCATCAGAGCTGCGCGACACGTTCTGTGGTGACGACCAGGAGTCCCCCCCATCCTGGGAGCAACTCAGCAGCACTTCCTCGGCCTCAGGATCACCCGCCCGAAATCCGTGCCAGGCAACACAAACCGTTACCTGGTTGTCCTTCTCCAGAAGGGCCAGGCGGGGAGCGGTGTAGGTCGGATTGTGCCGATTGACCCTCACAGGGTCATCATCAATTCGTATTGCAGGAGAGATCCACTGATCATCGGCCGCGTCGTAGCGCATGTAGCGCACATACTGATCCCGATCCTCCAAAGCCCCTGCCCCGACCACCTCTCCCCAGACGACGTGCAGGTTCCCGCTGGAATCGGCAGCGACGGCCGGGTAGACCAATTCCATGCTCCCCGTGGAGAGTGTGCGAGCAGGTTCCCAGTCCACGTCGGCACCATCTACCTCCCCGCGCACATACATGATCGCCCACTCTCCCAGGTCAACCTCTTGCCAGACCACGTGCAACGTCTCTCCATCCGGGCCGATGGCCAGCATCGGGAACCATGGGCCGAAGGCAGCCGTAGACGTGTAGATGCAGGTCGCTGTCGGCCACGCTGTCGCCGTCAGCGGGCGCGCAGCGTGGAGGATGTTGGCTCCGGCGTTGAACGCTACGTGTAACCCGCCCGCGCTGGCAGCCAGACGCGGCCGCGTACTACTCAACGGGATAGGGCTCAGAACGCGGCGTGCCCCTCCGGCTCCGATCTCCGCCTCGTAAATTGCAACGTTCTGTCCACCTACCGTGCGCTGGTCTACCCAGGCGACGAAGTCCTGGCCCCCAACGACGAGCGCGTCAGGCAACGCCGACTCGTACGCAGTCCCGGATATCACCTCTGACGCGGACCACGTCTGCCCATTGTCATCTGAACGACGGGCGTAGATGTTCCGTGGCGCTCCCACTGACTCCTGATCACTCCAGACAACCACCATCCTTCCCGATGGGCTGGCTACAATGACCGGCTGCCAGGCCTTATTCGGCGGGCTGTTGGAGATATTCTCCGGCTCTGTGCCGGCCCAGTCGGGGTCGGTTGCGGCGAAGGACACGCCAGTCGCCAACCCTGCCGCCAACAGCGCGATGAGCCACGCCAGCCACCAGTGTGCTGACCACGCCCGTCTGCCTATCCCGAGCGGGAGAGCCTGCGGTCGTGAGCCGGGATCGTCCCGATACATAGTGCATCAGTCCCTGTACAAGATAATGAGAAGCACGATGGTCTCATTTTCACTGACGACAATCCCGTCCAATGTGCGCGAATACCGGCTGCCGTTAATCCACGTCTCACCGATCACGGTGTAGGTACCGACAGGCAGATTGGAGAGTTCGTATCTGGCATTGTCGTCGGAGACGGTGGAGGCGACTACGGTGCCCTCTTCGCCTATGCACCACACGTTGGCGCGCCCGTGCGGCACAGGGACACCGGTCAGCGAGACCCACGTCTCCCCTGCAATAGACCCAGTCCCGGTGGGTGGAGTTGGCGGCGGGGTGCTCTCCTCGGAGACATCTACCGTGATCGGACCGTAATCGTTGTCCCCCTCGTCGAGTTCACTCACCTGGTCCCAGGAATCGGCCAACGCCCAGATCTGGTAGGTACCTGCAGTGGCGAAACCACTCTGGATGGTAATGGTGAGCGGGATGCTGGCGCCGGCGTCCAGACCGCTCACGGCGGCCCAGGCGACACCCGTCGTCTGTGGAGTCGGCTCGGTGGAATAGAGATCAACCCAGAACAGGTTGTTGGCTGGCCGGGTGCCGATGTTGGTCACCATCACGCTCAAGTCGAGCGACTGGTAGGTCGAGATGGGGCCAGTGGTGATCAGGCTCAGGTCGGAAACCACCAGGTTGGGTGCCGGGCAAGGGGAGACGAAGACGGCTGTGACCTCGGGAGTTTTCCTATTTACGGCACTTACTTCATGTACCCCTGCCGTTACGTTGACGGTGACCTGCGTTTCCCATTGCGATGGCTGGGCATCAGCCTCAAAAGTACCTATGTTGTTACCGTCCCACTTGATCGTAATGCCATCGTTCTTATTCTGGTATTCCCAGTTGTACCCCTTGACAGTGATAACCATCGAGCCAGTGGGGCCACACTGGGGCGAGATGACGATATGGGCGTTTGTGGTACACGCCTGGACCACAGCCGAAACGCTCTCTCCATACCCATTGACACTGGCGGTTCGGCCAGTCTGTAAGGGCTGGGTATCGGGCAGGTTGAAGGTGAACTGCCCATCAGCAGCCACCGTCGTGCTGTCCTGGTAGCCGGTGCCCACGAGAACCAGTGTGACTGTCTGTCCAGGCTCGGCCGTGCCGCCGACCACGCTACTGCCATGACAGAGAGGCTCATTTATCACAATAGGATCGAAATCACCGCCGACGACGGCCGAATCCCACTTGCCGTACCCTTCCACCACGATCACATGGCCGGCCACCAGCGGTGGGAGGCCCGTAAACTCGAAGGCCCCGCCCTGCTGGACAACGACGCTGAGAGATGGGAAGGTATCGCTCATCAGGTCGCGGATGGAGACGGCTTGCCCGGCCTCGGCCGTGCCATTGACCACGGTGCCGCTCTCGTAGAGAGGCTCGTTGATGACAATGGGTTGGAGTTCCACAAACACCGTGGCACCCTCCCTGTCGCTCACCGTCCCGCCCAGCGGATCGGTGCCCGTAGCAATAACATTGTTCGTCGTCGTCTCATAAATGCGATAAGGAACCCGCCAGAACACGGCAGGACTGCCCACTATCAGAGTCACGGGGGCGACGGAGGTGCCAAAGCCGTCCACGACGGTCACGTTGGTCAAGTCTACATCCCCGGTGTTCTGGACGGTGTAAGTGAAGGTCACCACCTCACCGCTAGAAACCACCGCTGGGTTCACCTCCACGGTCAGGTCCAGGGCCGGGCCGATGACCATCACTGTGACGCTGTCGCTGATGCTCAGTGTCTCACTCTGCGGATCGGTGGCCGTCACTGTGACGTTGTTAGTCATTGTGGTGTTGATATTTTCGGTGACGGTCCTGACCGCCATAGCGCCTGCCGCCAGATTGCCCAGATTGATGGTATTTCCGAAGCCATCCACAATGGCTACGTCAGTCAAGTCCACGTCGCCAGTGTTCGTAACGATGTAGGTGAACTGCACGGGATCACCACTGTACACTGTCTGCGGAACGACCGTAACGCTGAGGTGGATGGCTACTGTGCTGACGTCACAGGCATCGCCGACCCCGTCGCCATCGGCGTCGGCCTGGTCAGGGTTGGCGGCATCGGGACAGTTATCGCAGCCGTCAGGCACGCCATCCCCATCAGTGTCGAGGGTGTCATCGAAGCCCGGACAGATGTCCTCGCCATCAGGCACGCCATCCCCATCGCTATCGGATCCGCCACCGTCACCCCCACCACCGGGAGGTAAACCCGCTATCCCCAGCGTAGAGATGGTACGCGCTGCCCCCGTCTCGACGTGAAGGGTGGACACGATGGGCTGGATCATGGGGGTGATCGTGGGGAGATCATAAGTGAGCGTTACCGCCACCCGATCTCCAATCTGGACCTGCGCCGTGTCGGTGAACACCAAGGTGCCAGGCCCACTGTCGTATGCTACAGTGATATCCACTTCGTCAGGATTGACCAGAAAGATCTTTTCCTTCGCGGTGTGGACTATGCCAGATGCATCCCTGGGCCGGACGACTCCATACCGCGTTCCCTCACGGGCGGCATTAAACAGGCCGCTGTAGACGGTGAAGACGTAACCGAACTCAATGATGCCCAGCATAAGCAGCAGCAAGAGCGGCAGGATCAGCGCAAACTCCGTCAATCCTTGCCCCTGGCTGCGGCGTTCGACACTGAGGGACAGGCGCGATCTGAGCCGCTCAAACCGGCGGGTCAGCCGCACCAGAAACACCGGATGGCTGTGCAGTGGGCCGCGTTTCATTTTCACCTCACTTTCACCTCACCTATGACAAATCACACCCGATTGCCTGGTGACCAAAGTCACGAGTATTGTAGCGAAACCGGCCTGTGCCGATGCCAGAAACCGACACAGAGCGTTTTCGCAACACGCAATATATGGGCAGTTTCAACCACCGTGCCCGTCCTTGGACTAGATTCTTTAATTGTTTAACGTGGGGTCCGCGGGAGAGGGTATGCCTTCCCAGTAAATATAGTACTAAAATACTAAAGCGCTGCAGCCGTCACCCGGCGAGGACCCAAAACAGGTGCGATTTCAGTCGCCGTCCAGCGTATTCGAAATGTGATCGCCGTGCCAGGGAGAGGATCAAACCTGCAGCCGGTCCAAGAAGCAGCCCCCAGGCAATATGCCTGGGGGCAGAGTTTTGCTTGATGTGCTGACGGTGGCGAGGTGATCTTATTGGTCAGCCGTCGCCACCACTATCCCGGTTGGTCAGTCGTGGCCACGGGGAGGATCCGGCGATTCGACCGGATCCTCCGACTACGGTGCCTTGGTCGGCTTTGGCGCCTTGGTCGGCTTCGGCGTATGGGGTGGCTCTGGCGCCCTGGTTTGGCCAGGAGGCTGCGGTGTATTGGTGTGGCCGGGTGGCTGCGGCGTCCTGGTCTGGCCGGGTGGCTGCGGCGTCCTGGTTTGACCAGGTGGCTCAGGCGTCCTGGTCTGGCCGGGTGGCTGCGGCGTCCTGGTGTGGCCGGGTGGCTGCGGCGTCCTGGTTTGGCCAGGTGGTTGCGGCGTCCTGGTCTGGCCGGGTGGCTCAGGCGTCCTGGTCTGGCCGGGCGGGTGCGGCGTCCCTGAAGGCGGTTGGAAAGGACCCGGCGTGGCCGAGGGTTGTGGCATCTCCAGAGGCAATGGGGCGGGCGCAGACATCACGGGCGCAGGAGGCTGCTCGGGCTGCACGGTGGTCGCCTGCCCGGGCTGGACCTCGACGGTCGTCTCCTGCGCCGTGACCTCAACAAGCCCTTCCCCCACCGTCACCTGCGTGGTGCCGTCGGACGCCACATCCACGGCGAACACCGTCCCGCGCACGGCTGCGACGGCAGTAGGGGTCTCGATCTCAAAGCGGGAGGCGGGGTCAAGCAGCCGCAGCACGCGGCTGTAGGTCCGGCCCATCCACTGATGCAGGACGATGACTTTGCTGCCGCCATCCCGCCGGCTACTCAATTGGGACACAGTCAACTCGGTCTTGGCTTCCAGGCTGGTTGTGCTGCCGTCGAAGAAGGACAGCATGACGGCTGAAGACCCTCCCGTGCGGATGCGGTCGCCGGCTACGATGACCCTGCCTGCCGCCGCCAGTTGCCAGGCGTCGCTGCCGGATGGCAGGACTTCGACGACGCCGCTCACGTCGGTCAGGGTGGCAGTCTGGACAACGATGCCCCCCAGCCAGGACTGGAGCAGCAGGCCACCGGCGATGAGCAGGACGAGCACCATAGCGGCCGCCAGGGCCAGTTGGAAGGCGGGTATGCGCTTCCGCACGGCGGGTCTTCCCTCTCCCCTAAACAGAGTGGCAATCCACCTCGCCATGCGAGGTGGCAGGCTGGGAGATACCGCCTGACGGCGCTTCTTCTCGGCCAGTGCCTGCAGCATACGCCTTTTTCCGGCCTCGCAGGCGCCCGGGCTGGAGAGAGGCAGAGGCACGCGGCGTACTTCCATAGCCATTTCCAGTAGCGGGCGCAGGTCAGCGGCCTGGTCGGGGTAACGGGCCAGACATTCGTCCAGCGTAGCCTGTCCGCTCTGCAATAAGGTCAGGCTCTGGTCAAGAATAGCGCCTACGTCACGTTTCATGGAATAGTCGTCCCCTTGTGAGGCCTTCTCATACTGCATAACGGGCCGGGGAGACAAGGGATACGGCTGGCGGTGGCATCAGCCCCCATTCCTTTCGAGGATGCGCCGCAGAGCGGCCAGGGCGCGGTATTGCAGCGACTTGACGGCACCCACAGATTTGCCCAGCATCCGGGCCACCTCCGCGCTATCCAATCCCTCGATAAACCTGAGTATGATAACCTGCCGCTGATCCTCGGTGAGGTGGGTCAGGGCGGCAGCCAACCATCGCTGGGCAAGCCTGCGCTCTGCGGCCTGTTCCATGTTGCCCCCCTCGGCCACCAATTGTTCATCCAGCGGAAGCATCGCGGCCTGACCGGCCCGCCGCCGGTAGTCTGTGATCAGGTTGCGAGCGATGGTGTACAGCCAGGCCAGCAGCGGGCGGCCTCGGTAGGTGAAGTGATCAATTCTCTCCACCAGACGCACGAAGACCTCGCTGGTCAGATCTTCGGCTGTGGCGACGTCGCCTACCCGATAGAAAATGTAGCGATAGATGGCTGGTTGTTGTTGGTCGTAGATCTCGGCGAAGGCGGTGGGGTCTCCCTCTTTCGCCCGCTGGATCAGCCTGGCTTCATCCCTGGACATTTTCTCCGCCTCTCTTGCAGTCACGAGATACTATAGCACAGTTGAGCGGCAGAGACAAGGGCTGTCACCTGCTTCGTATAGGCGGGAGGACATGTGATCTCGCGCCGCAGAGTTGCCTTTAGCGCATTTCTGATGTACGATACCCCTTGTGAACCAGAGCCGTCGTGCATCAAGAATAACTTTCCGTCGGCACATCACCGGCAGCGCCGGGAACGAACTCATCACCGCGCCAGTGCGCACTGAAGACACTAATAGGGCTTGGGATTGGGGGGGGCGCAGATTTGTCCCGCCCACACCTGTGGGGTATAATCACCCTGACTGTCTAACCATCACATTGAGCTTGATGTAGGGCGGCTTTCCATAGCCGCCGCGCCCATAGGCAGATATGGAAACCTGCCCTACGTGATAATAAGACAGCCTGGGTATAATCAGGCCCATACTGGTGGATAGCGTATATGCGCGACCTTGGTTCGGCAGAACAGACGGGGCTCGGCCTAATAGTCCAGGTCCTTACCTGGGGTGGTGTGTCGTTGCTCCTCGTCGGCGGCGTGCTGGCCTACCCCTATGTGAGTTCCCGTCTGGCTGCCTTTCCCCTCACGCCGACTCCAACACCACCCCCTATGCACTCCACCGCTTCTCCTTCTCCTCCTACTGTCACCAGCATCCCCCCCACTCCCGCTCCCACACACCCATACTCCCACACTCCCACACTCATCTGCATCCACACTCCCGCCCCCACCCCCACCCCTGCCCTGCCCACCCGCATCGTTATCCCAGCCATCGGCGTTGATGCTCCTGTCGTGCCCGCTTCCTGGCACACGGTAGAGGTGGATGGTCAGACGCAGAGGGCGTGGGAGGTCCCGGCGATGTACGCCGCCGGCTGGCACGAAACCTCCGCGCCGCTGGGGATGCCTGGCAACATCGTCCTCAATGGCCACAACACCACCAACGGCGAGGTCTTCCGCGATCTGTACACGTTGGAGGCCGGGGATACCATCATCGTGTATTCGGGCGACGTTCCCTATACTTACGCCGTTTCCGAAATACTGATTCTGCCCGAGGCCGGCCAGCCACTGGAAGTGCGTCTCGAGAACGCACGCTACGTCACGACCACCGACGACGAACGGCTGACCCTTGTCACTTGCCATCCCTACGGCAGCCTCCGCTACCGGCTGATCGCCATCGCCCACCCGGCGGTGAGCCTGGAGGATAGAGAAGACTGGATCCCATTGGGAGACTGTTGTCCGAAGTCGTCGCCGATTCAACGTGAGCATTGAGATTATGAGGGACCAATGAGCGAAACACTTGCCTTGCTAGACCTTCCTTGGATCTCCCGCGTGCGCCGCAATCACGCGCTGGAGCACGCGACGATGCACGTCCTCAGCGAACGCTACCGCGGCATCAGACTGATGGGGCGTTCCTCGCTATGGGGCTTCTACATCTACGGTGACGTGCCCGCTGAGGACGTGCTGGCAGCCGCCCAGGAGGGGCTGCGGCGGCTGAAGGCTGGCCGGTGGCAGATGGCCATCCATCCCCAATGCGGCTCCAACCTCGTCGTCGGGGGCACGCTGGCTGGACTGGGGGCCTCCATCGCTCTCGCTGGCAAGCCAAAAGGTTGCCTGAACCGGATCGCCCGCTTGCCGCTGGCCTTCGCTGCCGCCACGCTGGGGCTCATCCTGGCCAAACCGCTGGGTGCTATCTTCCAGGCCCGCGTCACCACTCAGGCAGACGTCGGCAGCCTGCGCATCGTCGGCGTTACGCGGGAGAAGCGAGCCGGCGTCCTCGTCCACCACGTCCGCACCGAGGGATAGATGACAAAGCCCGCGCCCACCTTCTACGTATTCCACGGCGCAGACGAATTCACCCGCGCCGAGACGCTGGCCGATTTCAAGCGGAGGCTCGGCCCGCCCGACACCGTGGACTTGAACACCACCCGCCTCGATGGGAAGACCCTCACGCTGGCCGAACTGCGCCACGCCTGCGACGCTATCCCCTTCCTGGCCGAAAAGCGACTCGTCATCGTCAAGGGCCTGCTGGCGCGGCGGCATGCTCCTCGGAAAGGTCGGGAACTCTCCGCTTCCCAGGGAGAGTACCTGGCCGCTCTGGCCGATTACCTCCCCCGCCTGCCCGAGACGACCCGCCTGGTCTTCATCGAAGACAAACCCCTGCCTGCCCAGCATCCCATCCTTCAACTAGCCCAACGGGAGGAGCGGGGTTACGTCAAACGCTTCGACCCGCCAGATGCGAAGATCCTGCCCCGCTGGATCGAAAAGCGCGTCCGCAAGTGTGGTGGCGAGATCGAACCACAGGCCGCCCGGCAACTTGCCGCCGTCGTCGGCACCGACCTGCGCCTGCTCGACCAGGAAATCGTCAAGTTGGTGACCTACACCCTATCTCCAAGCGGTGAGCGGGCCATCACGACAGCAGACGTAGACGCCGTGGTGCCCTATGCCCAGGCCGCTGTCGTCTTTGACCTGGTGGACGCACTCGGCCGACGGGATGGCCGCACTGCCGCCCAGTCGCTCCACCGCCTGCTGGATGCGGGCGAGCATCCGCTGGGCCTCCTGGCGATGATAGTGCGCCAGTTCCGGCTCCTGATCCAGGTCAAGGAACTGAAAGCAGCGAGAGCCACGCCACGGGACATTGCCCAGGCACTCAGGCTGCATCCCTTCCCGGCACGCAAACTCCACGCCCAAGCGACTCACTTCACCGCCGCGCAACTGGAGACGGTGTATCGTCACCTGTTGGACACTGACGTCGCAATCAAGACGGGGGAGATCGAAGCGGAGGTAGCGCTGGACCTGCTGGTGGCGGGGTTGGCAGCCGAATAGGACATAGTGAGCAAGTGCGACGCACACCAGCGATGCGACACGTCCATCGGGACGAGGCTTGTGCCCCCCTAAACAGAAAACGCCGGGGTTCTTCTCCCCGGCGTTTCTCCCTTGCCGTCCAATCAATTCGTCGTCCGTTTGCTCCTCTTCGCTCGTCGCTGCTCCTCCCGCCCCAACCAGAAGTGATGTCGCAGCACGGAGGGCAGCGGTGCTATGCGCACCCCGCCCACCTTTCGCACCTTGCCGCTTGCGCTGAGCTTTGTCGAAGGAGCCTGTCCTGAGCCTGTCGAAGGATTGCCGCTGAGCGTGGATGGGTGGACGTAGCAGATATCGGGGGACGTGCCGAACTTCTGCCGGTACCTCCGCGCGGCCCGCCCAACCTTCTCCGCCAGGTCACGCCCTGGGTCGTCGTCGTACCACAATAGTCCTACCTTCATCGCCCAACCTCCCGATCTAGAGCCAATCCGAAAAGCCAGCAGGTAGGGGCGCGGTCACCGCGCCCTTACGCCACATTAGCCGTTAGCCACCGC
Source organism: Anaerolineae bacterium (assembly GCA_034430655.1). Taxonomy (GTDB): domain Bacteria; phylum Chloroflexota; class Anaerolineae; order B4-G1; family B4-G1; genus JAUWNP01. Next base: position 8,163 of record DAOUEC010000099.1, on the reverse strand, counting down.
TGACTGCTAACCGCTAACTGCTGGCTGCTTTACCGGCTGCAAGTGCCAGGTGTTGTGCCGCACGTCCTGATACACCTCGAATGTGCCCTCTTTCGCGCTTTCACCTTCGCGACAGCGTACCCGGAAGCAGTGCCGCTCCACCCGGCCGCCCCGCCCCCGCCGCGAGACCGTCCAGCAGCGCTCCACGGCGTACACGTCGTACCGGTGCCCGCGCCAGGTGAAGGCTTTCGGGAAATAGCCGTGCCGCCGTTCCCGCATTTCGATAGGCTCTGCACCGCGCCGGCGGCGCTTCTTCCCACCATGCCTCGTTCGAGAACCTCGCCTCACGTCAAGAGTAGCGCTCATGGGACATCACCTCCGCGTCTACTGCTGCTCCTCCCACCACCGTAAAGTTCCGCTGCATCGGCGCGGTCAACGAAGGTGGGAGACCGTTCCAGGCATTGGGCCGTTGCTGCCCGCTCGGCGGTGCGACCACGACCACCGGCGGATATACCCCTTGCGGCATGGATGGCTGCGCTCGCCGCTCGTTTTCCCCGTTGCGCCAGCGACTTACCGCGACAATGAGCAGACTGGTGGGGATGGCCGCCCCCACGCCGCACACCGCTCCGGCCAGCACTGCCAGCGCCTCGTCACTCAGGCGGTTGCCGACGATCACCGCCAGCGTCACGGCAAAGACCATCACCACCAGTCCGGCGAAGACTTTCAATCGTCTCCAACCACTGTTGTGCTTCTTTCCCTCATCCATTCTACGTTCCTCCCCCGAACACCTCAGTCAACTGGCTCACTGGCCAGGGCAAAGAGACCCGGCGTGCAGGAGGGGCAAGAAAGGTGGCGGGCAGAGGTCCGCCCTGCGTCAGGCAAGCCACCGCCTCCCGGATCTCAGCTGGCGAGACGTAGGCCGCCTGAAAGCGCATCACCCGCCCCTCAGCCACAGCCAGGAAATCTCCCCGCCCCAGCAGCCGCTCGGCCCCGGTGCCACTCCAACCGCTGGCAGTGCGCGCGTCCTCGACGCTAGTCACTCGCCCCACCAGCCGCACCGGGAAGTTGGCTTTGACCAGGGGGCCTAGCACGGCCGTTGTGGGCTTCTGAGTGGCCGCGATGACGTGGATGCCCGCCTCGCGCCCGCGTTGCGTCAGCCTGGTCAGCGCTCGCTGCACTGCCTTTCCCCCCACCATCAGCAGGTCGGCCAGTTCATCAATGACGACCACCACAGACCCCTTGGGTTTCGGAAAACCCGAAGGGTCTCCGCACCGCTCCATCAGCCGCACCAGGCTCTGGAGCGCCTCGGCTGCCTCTTCTACCTCCCTGATGACCGGGCGTGCCAGGTGGGGTAGGCACTCGAAGGGGCTGAAGGCGTGCCCCTTGGGATCTACCAAGACTAAGGCTAAGGTTGAGGTTGAGGCTAAGGTCGAGGTTGAGGTTTTAGCCTTAGCCTTAGCCCTTAACCTTATCGCTGGATTGGTCATCGCCAGGCTGAGGATCATCGCTTGGAGGAGCACCGTCTTGCCGGACCCGGTCGTGCCTGCCACCAGAATGTGGGCTACGTCAGGTGAGGGCAATCGGATGAGCAGTGGCGCGCCGTCGTCGGCCAGGCCCAGGATCGCGGATACCGGCGGGATGGGGGAAGAATGGCGAATTCTTCCCCCCTCCATTCTTCCCTTCTCCATTCTTCCCCTCTCCCCGGTCAACTGGCGGTAGAGGGGGAGGAGTCGTACCGGCTGCGGATCGTCGCGGGGTACCTCGACGGCCACGGCGGCCCCGCGCCGGGACACCCGGCAACTGGGCGCATCCAGCGCGGCGGCCAGTTCCTCGCTCAGGTTCTTGATCCTGGAGATCTTCGCTCCCACGGCAGGCAACACCTGGAAGCGCACCCAGCGAGGCGTCACCGTGCCGCCGGTCACCCGTGCGGGGACTTTGTTCAACGCCAGCACCGCCTCGATCCTATCCGCCTGAAACTCCAACTTTTTGCGCATCTTTGTTTACCCCTATCCCCAGTATACTCTTAAGCCCCTCCGCTCAGAGCAGTATTAGAGTTGCCACGTGGAAAGAATAGAACTAATGTTCTATCACCGATCATATCATACCAGAACATTTGTGTGACGTCAAGCAAAATTATCCCAAATATGGTTGGGAAACTTGGGATAACGATGGTTGTATTTGACAACAAAAAAGGCCCAGCCGTAAGACTGGGCATTTGGAACGCAACGCTATGCGACTGTTTTCTACAACATCGGATGTACTAAACCTGCCAATCCGTGTTCCAAATTGGAGCACAATGCTCTGTGCTGCTGGTTACTACAACTGCCGGATGACCATCACCACCTTGCCCTGCACTTCCACCAGGCTGGGATCATCCACGTAGATCGGCCTCATCGTGGGGTTGGCCGGTTGAAGCCGCACTTGTCCCCCCTCCTCCTGGTAGAAACGTTTGAGCGTCACTTCCTCACGCTCTTTCAGCCATATCGCTGCCATCTCGCCATTCTCAACCCGCTGCTGGTGACGCATGACGACGATGTCGCCATCGTGCACCAGTGCATCTATCATCGAGTTTCCTTCCACCTGCAGGGCATATAATCCCTCCGGGTCTCCCAGAATGTCGCGGGTCAACTCGATTGTCTCGTCGCCCATCAGGGGAAAGTCGCTGGCTGGCACCGGGACGGGCTCACCGGCTACAATGCGGCCCAGTAGCGGCAGCCGAACTACAGCCTCCGGCATCATCTGTGCGCGGGCCGTGGAGGTCAACTTCAATCCACGTGACACCTCCCGGTCCCGGCTGATGTAACCTTGCTCCTCCAGACGCCGCAGGTTGTAACTCACGACCGAGGTAGAACTGATCCCTGCTGCAGCGCCAATCTCGCGGATGGAAGGCGGGTAGCCATTCTCCCTGATGTACTCGTTGGCGAACTCCAATATCCTCTGCTGTCTTTCTGAGAGATGCTCATCCATCATCGGCCCCCTCGCCTCTTGACCTTGCGCGGCGAAACCCCGAAATCAGTTTCATTATACATGAACAGACGTTCTATGTCAAGAGCAACTCCAATTGCAGAGCACCGCCGGGCTAACGTGCGGCCGTCGTCCCTTCCCGCGCATACCGCCGGAATACGACATAGTACACCAGCGTGCCCATGAAGAAGAACGGGATGGTTAACAGGTAGACGGTGGAGTAGCCCAGACGGAGGATCAACCGGCCAGCCAGGGCACCGGCTGCCGCCCCCGCCAGGCTCGGTGCCACGCCCGAGCCCTGCCCGGCCAGGCTGGTCACGCGCACACGCTGGTTTCCGGGGATGAGCGCCATCTGGAAGGCCCGCGTCGCGGGAAGGGTCATGTTCCACAATGCGCCCCAGGCGTAGTAGAAAGGCACCGCCAGCCCGAGGGAAGGGGCCAGGGACATTCCGGCGAGGAAAGGCAAGAGGGCCAGCCACAGACCGGTCACCGTGCGCACTGGCCCCCAGCGCCGCGTCAGCGCTGGCACCAGGAACGAGGTGGCGAAGGCGACCATTTTGGCACCAGCGAAAGTCAGACCGATTGTGCTCGCGTCGGCCCCCAGCCGCTCCTTGAAGAAGAGATTGAGAAAGGGCAGAATTATTCCTTGACCGAAGGCGAGCAGGGCTGCCACCGCAGTGAAGGCAGCGATTTGGCCACGCACGACCCGCGAGGGGGTGATGTGCTGTTCTGTGCTCTCATCTTGCCGCTGTTCCTTCTCTTTGGGGAGGAACAGCATTGGCAGGAGCCCCAGGCCGTAGCAACCGGCGCCGGCCAGCAGCGCGAAGCGGTAGGCCGGTATCCCCTCCGGCTGCGCCCCCGTCAGCGCAGCATAGAAGCCCGGCAACACCCCTGCCAGCGCACTTCCCAGCACGCCAGTCACCAGCCAGGCAGCGGCGACGACGCTGAAAAGGTGCACTCGCTCCTCCTCCCGGCTATAGCCGGTCAGGAGGGGAATGTAGGCGATGTGCCAGAGGGGGAAACTGATTCCGGCGACGACAGTGGAAGCAAACAGTCCGGCGCGACCGATCAGCAGCGACTGGGCTGCCAGCCCCAAGCCGTTTATCGCCACGCCGACGCGAAACAGCCAGCGTCGCGACACGCGGTCGCCCAGAAATCCCATCGTCAGCGCTGTCAACATGGTCGCCAGCGCCGTCACCGAGACCAGGTCGCCGATGAAGGCCTCGCCGTATCCCAGGCGCTTGAGGTAAAGGTTGAACAGCACAACGAAAGGCGCGTACCCTGGGCTGATGAGGAGGCAACTGAGCAACACCAGTTTAGCCGGGCGTGAAAAGCCCGTCACGTTCGCCCCCCCTCAGTCCCCCCCCAACTTTGGGGGGGAAGATGTTCCCCTCTCCCCTCCCCCAGAATTGGGGGCCGATGGCAAGCGTGGAGCATTACGTGGCCTGAATACCGTTTGAAGACGCTCCCCTCTCCCCTCCCCCAGAGTTGGGGGAGGGGCCGGGGGTGGGGGCGACCACAACCCGCTCTGCACCGGCGTAGACGCGAAAACTGCGCCGCCGCGTGTAGCCAACCAGCGTGACGCCCCATGCCTGCGCCAGTTGGACCGAAAGCGAGGTCGGCGAGGTGCGCGAGATGATGATAGGCACCCCCATCCGCGCCACCTTGTTTACCATCTCAGAAGTGAGACGCCCAGTGGTAAGCAGGATGTGGTCGTGCGTGGACCAGCCTTGCCGCAGACAGATGCCAGCGATCTTGTCCAGTGCATTGTGACGGCCCACGTCCTCCGCCACGCACAGCAGCTGCTTTACATCGGCCAATGCCGCCGCATGGACCCCTCCTGCCCGGCGATAGAGAATAGCAATGCGTGACAATTCTTCTATCAACTGTGTCATCTGCTGCGGAGTGACGCGCAGGCCAGACTCGAGCCGGTGATGTGCGCTGGTCACGTCTTCAAAGGTGATGCCGCCGGAGCAGCCAGAGGTGATAATGCGCAGGCCGGGGGTCTCAATGTCGTGCTTGAGCCAGACGTCCACGCATCGCCCGCCGCCGCGCAACTCAAGCACCTCCACGTCATCCAGTCCCTCAATCAGCCCTTCGTTGAACAGGAAGCCCAGCGCCAGTTCCTTCAACTGGGTCGGCGTGCACATCAGGCTGACCAGTGGCCGGCCGTTCACGTAGAGGGTGATCACCTCCTCTACCGGAACAACGCCGCGCACGGGCCGGCACTCGGCGTCGTAGTAGCCAGTGTACGTGACAGGATATGAACCTGCGTCGGTCTTTTTACAACCCATCTCGCAGCCGCAGCACCCGCTCAGCCACCGCTTCGGCGGTGAAACCGAACCTCTCCATCAGCACCTTACAGGGGGCCGAGGCCCCGAAACGATCCAGCCCCACCACATCGCCGGCAGGGCCGACGTATTTATCCCACCCCTGCGTCGCGCCGGCCTCGATCGCCAGCCGCGCCGTCACCTGCGGTGGCAACACCGCCTCCCGGTACGAGGCTGGCTGCGCGTCGAAGAGTTCCCAACTGGGCATACTGACCACCCGCGCCGCCACCCCCTTCTCGGCCAGCAGTTCCCGCGCTGCCAGCGCCAGGTGCACTTCGGAGCCGCTGGCGATGAGGAGCACATCGGGGATGCCGGGTGTATCGGCCAGGACGTAGGCCCCACGGACCACCGCCTCAGCCGGGTCGCGGGCGGCTTCGGCCAACACGGGCAACTTCTGGCGCGTAAGGGCCAGCGCGGTGGGGCCACCCCGCCGCTCCAGTGCCACGCGCCAGGCCGCGGCCGTCTCGTTAGCGTCGGCGGGGCGGATGACGACCAGGTTGGGGATGGCCCGCAGCGCCGCCAACTGCTCGACCGGCTGGTGGGTGGGGCCGTCCTCGCCGATCCAGACCGAGTCGTGGGTCCAGACGTAGACGACCGGCAGGTGCATCATCGCTGCTAACCGTACCGACGGGCGCATGTAGTCCGAAAAGACCAGGAAAGTGCCTCCATAGGGGAGCACACTGCCGTGCAGTGCCAGCCCGTTGAGGATACCCCCCATCGCGTGTTCCCGCACGCCGAAACGCAGGTTGCGCCCAGCGGGGCTCTCGCGCTGGAAGTCGGCGAAGCCCCTGAGCAGCGTGACGTTGGAGGGAGCCAGGTCAGCCGAGCCGCCGATGAGCGTGGGCAGGACCGGAGCGAGCGCGTTCAGCACCGCGCCCGAGGCTTTGCGAGTGGCCAGCGGGCCGTCGGCAGGGGCAAAGGTGGGCAGCGCGTCCTCCCACCCCTCGGGTAACTTCCCCGTCCACAGCGTCTCCAGCAGCGCGGCCTCATCAGAATACACCGCCCGGTAACGCTCGAAGATCTCGCGCCATTGGGCCTCTACCTGCCGTCCTCGCTCGACCGCCTGCCGGAACACCGCCAACACTTCCTCGGGTATCAAGAAGTGCGCGTCGGGCGGCCAGCCCAGCGTCTCTTTCGTCAGCCGCACCTCTTCTTCCCCCAGCGGCGCGCCGTGGGCTTTGGCTTTGTCCTGCAAGTGAGGGCTGCCGTAGGCGATGTGGGTATGGCAGACGATGAGCGAGGGGCGCTCCATCTCCTCCCGCGCCGCGCAGAGGGCCACCCCGATCCCGCCCAGGTCGTATCCATCCACCTCCTGCACGTGCCAGCCATAGGCGCGGAAACGGGCTGGGACGTCCTCGGTAAAGGCCAGATCAGTGGATCCCTCGATGGAGATTTCGTTGTCGTCGTAGAGGTAGATGAGTTTGCCCAGTCCCAGGTGGCCGGCCAGCGAGGCCGCCTCGTGGCTTACTCCCTCCATCAAATCGCCGTCGGAGACGATGGCATAGGTGAAGTGGTCAAAAATGGGAAAACCAGGCCGGTTGAAGGTAGCGGCCAGGAAACGCTCGGCAATTGCCATTCCCACGCCGTTGGCGAAGCCCTGTCCCAGGGGACCAGTGGTGGTCTCGACACCAGGAGCCAGGCCATATTCGGGATGGCCAGGCGTGCGGCTACCCCATTGGCGGAAGTCCTCAAGTTCCTCCAGGGGCAGGTCATAGCCGGTGAGGTGGAGCAGGCTGTAGAGCAGCATCGAGCCATGCCCGGCCGAAAGGACGAACCGGTCACGATCGGGCCAGGCGGGATTGGCCGGATTGTGTTTGAGGAAGCGAGTCCACAACACGTAGGCCGTATCCGCTGCCCCCATTGGCATACCCGGGTGACCGGATTTGGCTTTCTGGACGCCGTCCATCGCCAGCGTGCGGAGGGTGTTGATGCACAGTTGATCAAGGCTGGTGGTCATCGTCAGTTCCTCTCATCGTGTTGCCCCCCGACCTGAAGAGGCGGGGTTGAGTTGTCTCCTCCCAGCGCCGCCTGTTCACGGCGGCGCACTTAATTGTACCCGGAAAAGCGGCGGTGGCAAGATAAGGACGGGCCGTCCCCGACGCGGGAACGGCCCGTCCACGTGGTCAGATCGCTGACGCTACTCGCTCATAATGAGAACCGAAACCGGCCCATCCTCGCTGGTCAGCGCAATGGTGACGGTGCGCTCCTCCTTGGCGTAACTTAGCATCGCGTTATCTGGGCCGATGAAGGAATCGCCCGCATCGCTCCAGCCACTGGCCTGCATCTGCTCCTGGTAGAAAGCAAGCACGTCGTCGAAGGAACTGGCCGAGGTATACGTCGTCATACCGCCCATCGTGGCCATGTCGGTCGCGTCGGGCATGATGGGGAACTCGCCCTCCGCGACCTCGCAGCCGGGCGGTGGTTCGATAGTGATGGATACGTTGACGTCGCGTACCTCGTACTCCCACTCAATGTGTCCTTCGTCTCCCGTGGTGGGGTTCTTGCCGTCGGCCCGCAGCGTGTACCTGACGACGTAGTCCCCGTCCACCGCCACCCACACCTCGCCCTCGGCGTGAGCGAAGCCGGCCCAGACAACAGCGGCCTCGTCAAAAGTGTAATGGCGGCAGGGAATGCCGTTGACACGCTCATCGGGCCGGACGCGACGGGCGTCCTCCAGCCCGCCGATGACGTCTTCGGGCGTGAAGATCTCCGTGTCCATCACGTCGTCTTCGCTGGCCGATGTGGACATACACTGGCCTTCCTCAAAGACAAGGTATTGCCTGTCACCAACCTGGACGATCTCTAAGCCCTCTTCCGCGTCAGTGCCCCGTATCACGACGCGCTGAGCAAACGGGTCACGCACGTATTCCGTGTCCATCTCGTAGACCCA
>DAOUEC010000098.1:0-3750 GCA_034430655.1 Anaerolineae bacterium | reverse complement strand
CAGGAACATCAGACCCATGCAACGCAGCCAGCAACTCCTCGTGGATGAGGCCGTTCGTCGCCAGGCAGCCCGGCAAATCCACGCGATAGGGCTCCCCCTCCAGTGTACTGCACCGGCCGCCTGCTTCGGCGACGATCAGCATCCCCGCAGCGACATCCCAGGGCTTCAACGCCAGGTTGAGGTAAGCATCCAGCCACCCCGCCGCCACGTAGGCCAGCGCCAGCGTCGCCGACCCCAACGCGCGCACCGTGCCACAGCGCGGGAGGATCCGGTGCAGGTAGGCCAATAGCCGCTCGCGTACCTCGTCACTGTTCCCCCAATCCAGCCCCACCAGCGCATCGTGCAGATGCGCCACACGGCTGGCGTGCATCGGCGCGCCGTTGAGCCTGGCGCCCTCTCCTCGCTCGGCCACGAACGTCTGATCGCGCAACGGGTCATGGACCACGCCGATGAGCGGCTCACTCCGCTCCAGCACGCCGATGGAGACGGCGAAAACAGGGACACGGTGCGTGTAGTTGGTCGTCCCGTCGAGCGGGTCCACGATCCACGCATAGCCCCCGCCGATTTCGCTCTCTCCAGCCTCCTCGGAGATGATGGTGTGGCCAGGGAAGCGGGCGCGGATCAGGTCAAGGATGACGGCCTCAGCGGCGATGTCGGCGTCGGTGACGATATCGCGGTACCCCTTGACGGTGAGCGTGCGCGTGGCCGGGTAACGCTCAGCCAGCACCCGACCGGCCCGCCGGGCCGCCTCGACCGCAGTCTGTAGCATCTGCTCCCCCTTGCTCATTACCCCCAACGACAATTGGTGCCGGCCCGATGGCGGTCTATCCATAGCGGCCCGTATTATACACCGCCCCTGACCATCTGGACAGTTTGACAGATACCGCGTCCTGTGCTAACATAAATCCGGTGAGGTAAGAATGGCGCGATGATGGGTTATACATTCCCTGTCCCTAGCAGCCCGCGGCCGTACCCGTCTCAGGGGTTCGGTTAGCGCTGCCCGGGCACCGCCAGCCATCCGCTCGATTCGCCAGCCTTCCGACCCCCGGAGGCTGGTTTTATTTTTCGTTTCTCTCGTCTGCTACTCTTCGAGGAGGTGAACTGATGAGAATATCACAACTCTTTGGGCACACGCTGCGGGAGCCACCCGCCGACGCTGAACTGGTCAGCCACCAACTGGCGCTCCGCGCCGGGCTGGTGCGCTTCCTGGGTGCTGGCCTCTACAGTTACCTGCCGCTGGGCTGGCGCGTGGCGCGCAATATTGAGGCCATCCTGCGCCAGGAGATGGACGCGCTCGGCGCGCAGGAGATGCTGATGCCCGTCCTGCACCCGGCCGAACTCTGGCGGGCGACGGGCCGCTGGGAGAGCGTGGGGCCGGCGCTGATGCGGGTACGAGACCGGAGCGGCCGCGACTACGCGCTGGCCATGACCCACGAGGAGGTAGTCACCGAACTGGCGCGGCGGGAGGTGCGGTCCTACCGCGATCTGCCACGGGTCATCTACCACATCCAGACCAAAGTGCGCGACGAACTTCGCCCGCGTGGCGGACTCTTGCGCGTGCGCGAGTTCCGTATGAAGGACGCCTACAGCCTCGACGCGGACACCGCTGGCCTGGACGCCTTCTACCCCCGGATACTCACAGCCTACCAGCGCATCTTCGCCCGCTGCGACCTCCACCCCATCTCCGTCGAGGCCGACTCGGGGATGATGGGCGGCGCCGACTCCCAAGAGTTGCCGACACAATCAACAAAGGACTTTCATCTTGACCGCACGCCTGGTACTCAATTCTGCCCCACCCCATTGTGCCACTCAGCATGTGAGACAGGCGTAAGAACCACACTTATAGCAAAGGAGGAATGGCTGCAATGAGAATGAGTGAGCTTTTTGGTCGGACCTTACGGAAACCACCTGCAGATGCACAGATTGCCAGTCACCGGTTGCTTGTTCAGGCAGGGTTCATACATCAACTGGGAGCCGGCATTTTCAGTTATCTGCACCTGGCACGACGTTCAATGACCAAAATCGAGAACATCCTGCGTGACGAGATGAACGCTATCGGGGGGCAGGAGATCACCATGCCCGTCGTCCATCCGGCCGACTTATGGAAGGAAACGGGACGCTGGTACGAGATCGGTTCGGAGATGGGACGCTTCTACGACAAGAACGGTCGAGATATGGTATTGGCTATGACCCATGAAGAAGTCATCGCTGACCTGGTGCGTACGGAGATTCAGTCTTACAAGCAACTACCGCGCTTGCTGTATCATATCCAGACAAAATGGCGCGACGACCCTCGCCCGCGCGCCGGTCTGATCCGGGTAAGAGAGTTCACTATGAAGGATAGCTACAGTTTAGATACGGACTGGGAAGGCCTAGACGCCCAGTATGGGGCTCATTACCAAGCCTACTTTAATATCTTCCACCGTTGTGGTTTGCCTGTAGTAGCAGTCAAGTCGGACGTAGGAATGATGGGGGGAAAGACAGCTCATGAATTCATGTACCTTACCCCAATCGGAGAAGACACCTTGATCATTTGTGACAAGTGCGGGTATATGGCTAATCGCCAGATTGCCCGATTCCAGAAGCCTACTCCAATGGAAGAGAAACCCAGACCGATTGAAAAAGTTGCTACGCCAGGCGTAACTACTATCGAGGGTCTGGCGAAATTCCTGGGCGTATCTAAGTCAAGAACCGCCAAAGCGTTCTTCAGAGTAGCGACAGTCACGGAGGGGCAGGAGGACGTAGAGAAATTCGTGTTCACTGTTGTGCGCGGAGACATGGACGTAAACGAAACCAAACTGGCCAACACCGTAAGAGCCAAGTCTCTACGTCCAGCGAGAGACGATGAAATTCGGGATATAGGCGCCATTCCGGGATACGCTTCTCCCATAGGAATCAAGGATGTGATCGTAGTTGTAGATGATCTCATCCCAGAGTCGCCCAATCTAGTAGCAGGCGCTAACGAGGAAGGCTATCACTTACTGAATATCAATTATGGGCGAGACTATCAGGCCGACGTTATCGAAGATATCGTTGTAGCTGAGGATGGATATGCTTGTCCCGACTGTGATGCCGCTATGCACTCCTCGAAGGGAGTGGAAGTTGGCAATATTTTCAAGCTCGGCACTCGTTACTCTGAGTCTATGGGCTGTACATTCTCGGACAAAGACGGACAGGCTAAGCCAGTGGTCATGGGGTCTTATGGCATTGGTGTTGGGCGTCTACTAGCATGTGTGGCTGAAGAATACCACGATGAGCAGGGCCTCATCTGGCCGATTACTGTGACACCTTATCACGTCTATATGGTCGCTTTGCAAGGCGGTGGAGAGACAGCCGGGTGCTTGTATGCTGATTTACAGTCCGCAAATGTCGAGGTACTGTACGATGACCGCGACGAGAGGGCCGGTGTCAAGTTCAACGACGCTGACCTGATAGGCATTCCCATAAGGTTGACAGTGAGCAAACGTTCACTCGAGGCAGGCGGAGTTGAGCTAAAGCTCCGTCGCAGTTCTGAACGCACCATCATTTCACAGGATGAAATACTGCCTTACGTTACAGGCAAAATTGAGGCTTTGCAAACGGAGATTGCCGATAAGGTGGTAACAGTGCCTTACAATGCCTAAGAGCATGTCTGAAAAATCCTATGGGCTGGCAGCCTGGGGACGCCCCAGGCGTCTGAGCATTACGCGAGTCATGGCGGCGTATACCATCGCCTCACTGGTTTCGGTGAGTACTTCATAATCCTTGCTC
>DAOUEC010000097.1:0-2206 GCA_034430655.1 Anaerolineae bacterium | reverse complement strand
CGTGCCCATCCACAGTGGCGCGCACTCCCTTGCCGCGCACCGCCTCGAAGTCGGCCAGTTCACCCAGCGCGATCCCTTCCCCCTCAGCACGGGCCACAATCGCCCGCCCCAGCGGGTGCTCGGAGCCCTTCTCCGCGCTCGCCGCCCAGCGTAACAAATGGCGAATGGCGAATGGCGAATGGCGAATTACGTCAGTCACTTCCGGCTTTCCTTTGGTGAGGGTCCCCGTCTTGTCGAAGATAATGACGTCCACGTCTTTCATCACCTGGATGGCGGCCCCCTGGCGGATGAGCACGCCGTTTTCGGCCCCCATGCCGCTGCCGACCATCAACGCCGTAGGAGTCGCCAGCCCCAGCGCACAGGGGCAGGCAATGACCAGCACCGCCACGGTGGAGACGATGGCCAGGGTGAGTGCACTCAGGTCCGGGTTGACCCAGGGCAGGAAGGCCCCCACCTGCACCAGGGCCTGCATCGTGCCGGGGAAGAGCAGCCAGGAGACCAGCGTCAGCGCCGCAATGCCGATGACGATGGGCACGAAAACCGCCGTCACCCGGTCGGCGAACTCCTGAATAGGCACCTTGGTGCCCTGCGCTTCCTCGACCAGTCTGATGACCTGAGCCAGAAAGGTATCCTTACCGATGCGGGTCGCCCGGACGTGCAGCAGCCCCGCCTGGTTGACCGTCGCGCCGACGACCTCATCGCCGGGTTGCTTGTTGACCGGCATACTCTCGCCGGTGGCCATGCTCTCGTCCACGGCGCTCTCGCCGGAGACAACGATCCCATCGGTGGGGACTTTCTCGCCGGGCCGGACGATCATCGTGTCACCGACTTGCACCTGCGCAATGGCCACCTCGATCTCCCGGCCATCCACCAACAGTGTAGCGGTCTTAGCACCCAGTTCCAGCAATTTGCGGATGGCCTGCGATGCCCGTCCCTTGGCCGTCTCCTCGACGTAGCGGCCAGTCAGGTGGAAGGCCATAATCATCGCCGACACGCCAGCGTAACTGGCGACCGATGCGAAGTGGGTGGCAATGCCGGTCAGCCAGGAGACACCGGTACCCATGGCAATGAGCGTGTCCATGTTGGCGCTGCCGTGGGTCACCGACTTGAAGGCCGAGACGTAAGTGCGCCGGCCGACCCAGAAAAGCACCGGTGCGGCCAGCACCAGCATCCCCAGGTCGAAGACCAGACGGCTGGGCCAGACCACCCCGAAGAGCATCTCCGCCAGCATCCAGGCAGTGATGGGCACAGTGAAAGCCCAGGCGATCCCCATCCGTCGCCGCGCGGCCGCCATCTTGCGCTCATCCTCGTCCACCTCTGCCTCGGCGCGCTCCTCCTCCAGTGGCAGTACCTCGTAGCCCACGTCCACGACCGCCTTGCTAAATGCATCGAGCGTCGCCACACCAGGCACATACTCGACGGTAGCATGCTCGGTGGCGATGTTGACCGAGGCGGTCACCACGCCGTCCACTTTACCCAACGCCCGCTCGACGGTGGCGGCGCAACTGGCGCAGGTCATCCCACCGATGGGAAGCGTGATGGTCGTGGTCGCCACGTCGTATCCCACGTCGCGTACAGCCTGTACCAGTTTCGCTGTGGGCACGTGAGTGGCGAAGGACAGTTGCCCTTTCTCGGTGGCGATGTTGACGCTGGCATCTTGCACGCCCTCGACTTTTTTCAGCGTCCGCTCCACCGTGCTGGCGCAACTGGCGCAGGTCATGCCAACAATCGGCAGTTGCATCGTCTCCTGAGTCATGGTATGCACCTCCAATATCTCGTTCTCTCCACTTGTCTCCATAGCGGCCGTATCAAGTGCACTGCGCAGATTCCTCAAACATAGAACCTCCCCCAACGCCCCTGCCTGCACCCACTGACGAGTACTCTGCACTCATCCCTCGCTCCGCTGACCCGGGACGACGTACTGCACCCGTTTGAAGGGCTTCACCTCTTCGCCGACGCGCTCCTTAAGAATGTTCCCGGAGACGTGCATCAGCGTGTCGTTGAAGTCGAGGTCCTTGCCCATCCCGGCCAGACAGGGGTAGTGGTGGTGAAGCAACCCCGCTTCCTGTTCGGCGTCGTCGGCGGAGACCCCCACCAACCCCTGGGCTACGAAGCGAGCGCAGCCGCAGAAGGCATCCCGCACAACCTCGACATTGGTGATGATCCGTGTATCGGGGTTCACGGTGATGTGCAGATCGGGCTGGCC
>DAOUEC010000096.1:0-18480 GCA_034430655.1 Anaerolineae bacterium | reverse complement strand
ATGGTGTCCAGGTCGGGACAGAGGTGGGGATGAGCGTGGCCGATGGGATGGGAGGGACGGTGGCCGTCTGCGGGGGAGAACTGGGGGAGGCTAAGGCCAGAGCGACCACAGGCGGGGGCTCCGTCCAGACCAAAAGATGAACTCTTGGCCAGATCAACACTCCCAGCGAAAAGCACCCCAGTGCGACCAGCCCCACGGCTACCGGGTGTGCTTCCCAGCGACGTCGGGAAGGGCTCAGCGGAGAAGCGGCCCCGGCAGGCAGACCGATCACACGTCGCCACATCCACCACAGCACCGCGTAGGCGCGACAGTTCTGCAGATAAACCCTCAGCGCACAGGTGATGCAGGCCAGTCTGCCGTGGGAGTCGTCAACCAGGTAGCGAAGCCACAGAAACGCCGCCTCGTTGAGGGGGTCCTCGCGCAGAACAGCCCGAAAGGCATCCAGAGCCTCCGCCCTCCGTCCGGCCCACGCTGCCCTCATCCCCTTTCGCAGGTTCTCTCTGACCGGCATCTCCGCCCTCCTCAATCAGACACATCCATTGTATCGCGCTTCGAGTGGGGTGGCGTTACAGCCGGGTTACAGGCCGGTTACAGGGGACAGGACAAGGACAGAGAGCAGCGCAATTGACGGTGTAGGCCAAAACAGGTATAATCCAGGCAACTTTATGGGAGGATACTGGCCATGATTGACGTCAATGAGCTGCGTAGAGGTGTCACCTTCACGATGGACGGCGAACTGTACAAAGTGCTGGAGTACCAGCATCACAAGCTGGGGCGGGGCAAGGCGACCATCCGCACCACGCTGCGCAATCTGCGCACCGGCGCGACCATCCAGCACAACTTCATCTCCGGCGACCGGGTGGAGGACATCCGCATCGAACGGCGCGGCGTGCAATACCTCTACACCGACGGCGACCTGTATCACTTTATGGACACCGAGACCTACGACCAGATGGCCTTGTCTGCCTCTATGCTGGGCGACCAGGTTCGCTACCTCAAAGAGGGGACGGAACTGGTTCTGGCAACCTACGAAGAGGAACCGCTAGACGTGGAACTGCCGACGACGGTAGATCTGAAGGTGGTCGGGGCTGAGATGGCCGTCGCTGGCGACACGGCAACCGGCACGCTGAAGAGAGCGACGCTGGAGACTGGCCTGGAGGTGCAGGTGCCACTCTTCGTCAAGCAGGGCGACGTGATCCGCGTGGACACCCGCAGCGGCGAGTACGTCACGCGGGCGTAGTTTGTTGGTTTGTTAGAGGGGATAATCTTATGGAGCAAAAGTCTAGACGTACTACCATCGGATGCCTCATCACCGCCGGAGCGATCGTGGCCCTGTTCGTCGCCTTCGCCAGCACGGTCGGCATCTACACCGACTGGCTGTGGTTCGACAGCGTGGGCCAACTGAGCACGTACCAGACCCGGCTGTGGACGCAGGTCGGGCTATGGCTGGGAGGGGCCCTGCTGGTGATAGCCATGTTAGCGGTCAATTGGTACATCATTCCACACCGGCTGCTGGGCCAACTGCAACTGCGATGGCGCAGCCACAAGCGTCCACACTTCACCCTCAGCCCACGCGGGTTCACCATCATCTTGAGCGTGGTGATCGCCCTCGTCACCCTGGTGATGGCCTCGGAGACTGGCGGCCGGTGGATGACCTTCCTCACCTTCCGCCACGCGGCCCCCTTCGGCCTGAGCGATCCCATCTTTGGCCTCGACGCCAGTTTCTACGTCTTCAAACTGCCGTTTTACCGCTTCCTCTTGGACTGGCTGCTGGGGTTGATCATCGTGACATTGATCGGAACCGCCCTCGTGTATCTCATCCCCCAGTGGATTCAGGAGCGGGCAGCGACGATGCATCTCTCGGTGTTGGGAGCATTCTTTCTGATAGGGAAAGCAGTGGATTACCAACTCCAGCGATTTGCGCTGCTCGATTCGTCGCGGGGAGTGATCTTCGGCGCGGGCTACACGGACGTGCACGCCCGCCTGCCGCTGCTGCACCTGTTGACCGGCGTGGTCGCGCTCGGCGCACTGCTGCTGTTGGTCAATGTCTTCATCCGCCAGTGGAGATTGCTGCTCATCGCGGGGGGAGTCTGGCTGGCCCTGAGCGTCCTCGGCCCGCTCTACCCGGCCTTCGTGCAACGCTTCTCCGTCCAACCCAACGAACTGGCGCTGGAATGGCCCTACATTGAGCACAACATCCACTTCACCCGCTACGCCTACGGCCTGGAGGATGTGCAGGAGTCCGACTATCATGTCGCAGGCACACTCACTGCCGGGCAACTGGAGGCCAACGCCGATACCCTCGACAACGTGCGGCTGTGGGACTGGCGACCGCTGCGCACCACCTACGAACAGCTCCAGGAGATCCGCACCTACTACACCTTCGCGGACGTGGACGTGGACCGCTACACACTCGACGGACGCCTGCGCGAGGTCACGCTGGCAGTGCGCGAACTGGACGTCGAGCAACTGCGTGAGGACGCGCAGACCTGGATCAACCAACACCTCATCTACACGCACGGCTATGGGCTGTGCCTGAGCCCCGTCGCCGAGGTAAGCGAGGAGGGGCTGCCACACTTCCTGGTGCGCGACATCCCGCCCCAAAGCGCCGATCCCGCGCTTGCTATCACCCAACCGGGAATCTACTTCGGCGAGAAGACCACTAACTACGTCATCGTCAACACCAGCGAGGACGAGTTCGACTATCCCAGCGGCGACGAGAACGTCTACGCCCGCTACCGGGGGCCCGACGGCGTGCCAACGGGTGGCTTCCTGCGCCGCGCAGCCTTCGCCCTCCACTTCGACAGCCTGCCTATTCTCTTATCGGGCGCCATCGGCCCCGAGAGCCGCATCCTATTTCATCGCTCCCTCTCCGACCGCGTGGGGACACTGGCCCCAATGCTCTGGTTCGACGCCGACCCCTACCCGGTCATCGTGGACGGGCGCATCGTCTGGCTGTACGATGCCTACACCCGGAGCGTTCGCTTCCCCTACTCAGAGCCCGCCCAGGGGCTCAACTACATTCGCAACAGCATCAAGGTTACGGTAGATGCTTACACCGGCGAGACGGTCTTCCACGTCGTGGACCCTTCCGATCCGCTGATTCAGACCTACCAGGCTATCTTCCCCGACCTTTTCACACCCGTCGAGGAGATGGACACGGCGCTGCGCGAGCACTGGCGCTACCCGGAGCAACTGTTCCGTATCCAGGCCGACGTATATGCCGCCTACCATATGCAAGATCCGCGGGTTTTCTACAACCAGGAAGACCTGTGGGAGACACCGATAGAGATGCGAGAGACGGAGAAGGCACAGATGTCCCCCTATTACGTCATTATGCGACTGCCTGGCCCTTCGACAGGCTCAGGACAAGGCGCGGAGGAGACGGAATTCATCATGATCCGCCCTTACGTGCCAGCCAGCAAACAGAACATGATCGCCTGGCTGCACGCCGATTCCGACGGCCCTGACTACGGCCAACTGGGCGTCTACAAGTTCTCCAAAGAGACGCTGGTCTACGGGCCGATGCAGGTTGAGGCCCGCATTGACCAGGACCCCTACATCTCGCAGCAGCTGACGCTGTGGAACCAGCGCGGCTCTTCGGTCATCCGGGGCAACCTGATCGTCATCCCCATGGACGGCACGTTGCTCTACATTGAGCCGCTCTACCTCCAGGCCGAATCTGGCCAACTGCCCGAACTCAAGCGCGTGCTGGTAGTACATGGCAACCGCGTCGCGATGGCCAATGACCTGGCGACGGGGCTGGCACAGGTGCTGGGCGAGGCGCCGGTGACGGCCCCGGTCGAGCCATTGCCGACCGACGTGGCGGCGCTGGCCCGCTCGGCCCAGGCGCACTACCAGGCGGCCCAGGAATGTCTGCGACGGGAGGACTGGACCTGCTACGGCGCAGAACTGGAGGCGCTGGCGGCGGACCTGGAGGCGCTCGTATCTGCCACGGGGGAGTAGTTGGTTGATTAGTTGGTTGGTTGATGCGCACACCTGCTGGGACTGAGTGTCCCTATTACTACGAGGACTTCTACCGTGGCCGCTCCACCCAGGAGTGCCGCCTCGTCGGGCGTAACCCGCACTCGGAGCAGTGGAAGCCCAAACTGTGCGCCCGTTGCCCGGTGCCCGACATCCTGCGCGCCAACAGTTGCCCTCAAATGGTGCTGGAGGCGCGGGTAGCCCGGCGCTGGCTGGGACTCGTCCGCCGCGTCGAGGTCTACGCCGTGTGCACCAAGTACCAGGTCGAGGTAGCCGACCCTTATGTCGGCTGCGGCCACTGCCACCCCCAGGCGGCGACGATTCTCGACGCGCCAGAAGTCGGCAAACCTTCCCGCAAGCCCAATGACTCCTAGATTGACCAGAAACTCGCCTGAAAAACTCCGAGGCACACCCGGTCGATTCCTCGCTTGAAGCCTTCGGGAAGGTGGTAGAAGGAGTAAGCAATGCTTAAAGCCATCCTCTTCGACATGTCTACCAGAAGAACATAGTCGTTAATGGGGGCTCTATTTTTTGTCGCCTGGTGCCTGCATGCCTCCTCGCCCGACCGCACGGGCGCGCTCGCGTCGTTTCGCCGTGGTCTTCGCACTCTTTGGCGGCGGCCATCGCGGTGTCCCGCCGGACCGGGATAGAGGGAGAACGACCGACGATTGTGTGAATCGCCGCCAGTTCATTTGCATCCGGTCTGAAGTTGTGCTATACTAACATCACCTTTGACGACGAAAGAGCCTCGCGGCTTCGTACAGCCCGAGGCAGTGGCCAAGGCGGCGGAGCGCCCTGGCGGTGGTATTGTACTACATCAGGCCGCCCGCCGCAAGGTCGGGCGGCTTTTTGCTCTCATCACAACGTAGCCCCCAGGGAAGCCCGCCTTGCGTCCCGTCCCTGAGAAAGCATTCGCGTTCGATTTCAACAGAGAGAGCCCGCCCGACAATCTGGGCAGGAGCGTCCCACAGATGCTTCGCCACAGCCCGAAAGCCTCAACACAAACACCTCGGAGCCGGTGCCGGCAGCGTATGCTGTCGCCCGGCTCCGTCTGTTTACGTACGATAGTATGTGCAGGATTGCCGATGACGGCTGAAGGTCGCTATGCTATGATAGAGCGATATGGAAGAAACACAGATGACTGATGACGCAGACTACAAAAGGGTGACGTGAAATGCGGTGACGCCACTGTTCTTGGGCAGGGCAGAGCTGAGGAGTATACGCTATGAGTGAATTTGCTCCATATCAAACCCAACATCTCTTCTTACTGGTAGGGAAAAACCCTTTGCCCAACTATGTGGCTGCCCGCCTGCTGTTGAAGGCCGGCGGCACTCTCTACCTGATCCACTCCGCAGGCCCCCAGGGCACGGGAAAGGTGGCCCAAAACCTGATGGCTCAATTTCCACAACATCACCCCCAGCTCATCCCCGTGGACTTGCAGAATACTGTTGCCCTCCGCCGGCAGGTGGAAGACTACCTGGAACGCACATCCCCCGGCTCCATCGGGCTGAACTACACCGGCGGCACCAAGGTCATGGCCATCCACACCTACCAGGCCGTTGAGGAATTCTGCAAGCGCCGGGGTCGTGAGGTCGTCTTCAGTTACCTGGACGCCGATACGCTAGAGATGCCCATCGAACCCCAACCAGGCCGGCCTGCCTTCCGGCGCAAGGTGGTGCAAAGCGTCGAACTGACAATCAAAGAAGTGTTCGACCTCCACGGCATCAGGTTGCAAGGCCGCCGTATTCAGACCGAGCCTGTGCTGCCCGACATGGCCCGCGCCCTGGCCCGGATGTACGGCACTCCTGACGGCATTCAGGCCTGGCAGGACAGCCGCAAGGTGCTGAAAGCGTGTGATGGACGTCCCTGGCGGGATGTGAAGGCTGAATTGCTCGGCGTTGGTGCCACACCCGGCGTGGTGGAGCACCTGGAACGCGCTTTGGATCTCAAGGGTCTGGAGCCGGTCAACCTGCGCGCCGCCGCCCGGCAGGCTGGCCTGAAGAGTTCGAGAGGGCTATCGCTATGGCTGGATGGCACCTGGCTGGAGCACTGGGTGTTGGCCTGCATCAAAGAACTCGGCTATGAGCATCGAGCACAAGACCTGGTGGGGCTAACCCCCAGCCGCTTTCAGATTGATGTGGCCGTTATGCGCGGCTACCAGCTCTTTGCGCTATCCTGTGGCGTGACTACTGTTCCCCAGAGGGCCAAGCTCAAACTCTTGGAGATCTATACCCGCGCCCGGCAGATCGGTGGTGACGAGGCCCGCGTCGGCCTGGTGTGTGCTGTGGACGACCCCCGGGGACTGGAACAGGAGATCGCCCGCGAGTGGGACGCGGGCAACCGCGTGCGCGTCTTCGGCATCTGGCAATTGCCGGATTTGCAAGCCCATCTCAAAACCTGGTTCGAGACCGTATAGGGCGGATTTCTGCCCGCCGGAAAGGAGTGACTATGCCTACCTACACCCTGACTTTCTTGGACACCGTCGGTATCCAGAACTATGTCTTTGGCAGCAACGTGCTGCGCGAAAACATCGGCGCCTCGGAACTGGTCCGGCGCGCCACCCGCCTATGGCCGTTTGAGGAGGTACGCAAGGCAGGCAAAACCAACGTCAAACCAGGACGTGACCTCGCCGGCGACCCGGATGACCTGGACGACAACCTGCGCATCGAGGACGGTGACCTGACCGCCGAGGTAATTTATGCCGGGGGCGGCAATTGCGCTGTTCTCTTTGCCAACAGGGATGCTGCCAGGGATTTTGTCACGCGGCTCAGTCGCCGGGTGCTGGCCGAGGCCCCCGACCTGGACCTGGTGGCCGTCCACGTGGAGATGAACTGGAAGAGCGACGCGCTGGCCGACAAGATGAAAGAGGCTATAGACCGACTGGCGACCAAAAAACAGGAGCGACGTGTCTCCACTCCTCTACTGGGCCTAAGCACCACTGTCAACTGTCGGTCAACAGGCCTGCCTGCGGTGGGCACTGACGCCGACGAACCGGACCTGAAGCCGAAAGAAGCTCCAACACGACCTCTGTCGGCCGGTATCCTGGCCAAACTCCGCTTCCTCAAGCCCGCTAACGAACGCCTGGCCAACTATCTGCCCCTATTCGGTGATGCTGGCCTGGAGGTTCCACATGACTTTGACCACTTTGGCCGTGAGGCGGGCGAGATCAGCTACATTGCCGTGGTCCACGCCGACGGGAACGGCATGGGCAGCCGGATCGAAGACTTACGGGACGACTTTCCCCACCCTGAAGACAACCGGCTGTACATCCGGGCTATGCGCGATTTCTCAAAGGCCGTCGAAGTCGCTTCCCTGCAAGCGCTCAGCGATGTTAGCACCTTGCTCCTGCGCCACTGGAATCCCGTCAAAGACAAAGATGCCATTATCGGCAAGACGCAAGATGGGTGGGGAGAATGGGTAGAGGTCGGCAAGGTCAGCCTGGGCAAAGAGAAGGGGCGTCTCTACGCTCCCTTTCGTCCTATCGTCTTTGGTGGCGACGATTTGACTTTTGTCACCGACGGGCGGCTGGGGCTGGGGCTGGCAGCGGCCTACCTGGAGGCCTTTGAAAAGGCGATGAACGCTCAGGACAACAAATTCACAAAAGGCATCCGGGCCTGCGCCGGAGCATCCGTCGTCAAAGCCCATTATCCTTTTGCCCGCGCCTGTGACCTGGCCTACGATCTGTGCAGCAATGCTAAGAAGACCTGGGATCGTAAACATTCGGCTCTGGACTGGCATTTTGCCGCCACCGGTCTCTTTGGTACCGTCGAAGCCATCCGCCTGCGCCAATACACCACACCGGATGGCCACCTGGAGATGCGCCCCGTGCTGCTGGAAGAACAACCGGGCTCCTGGCGCTCGTGGACGGGGTTTGCCCGCGTCACCAAAGAGTTTCTGATCGGCGAAGAATGGAAAGACAAACGCAACAAGGTTATCGCCTTGCGACAGGCTCTGCGCGAGGGACCGGAAGCCGTGGCCCGGTTCCGCAGCGCCTACGGACTGAAACCATTGCCCCCTTTGGCCGCCGGTATCGAGGCATTGCAGACCACCGGATGGGACGGCACCGGGCGATGCGGCTATTTCGACGCCGTCGAGGCTCTGGACTTTTTCACACCGCTGGATTGGGGAAAGGAGGCTGCTTGAGATGGAAACCTATTGGCTCTGTTTTACGCTGTTGAGCGATGCCACGTTTGGCCGGGGTGAGGGTCTGGCCAGCCTGGTAGACCAGGAAGTCGGCCACGGCCGGTATGGCCTGCCCTACCTGCGGGGCCGAACACTCAAAGGATTGCTCAACGAAGAGTGTGCCAACATTCTGTATGCCCTGGAACAACAGGGAAACGACCTGGTGCGTTGGAAGAAGGCTGCTCAGCGGCTTCTGGGCGGGCCAGGCAGTACGCTGGCCGACGACGCCTTGCTACGTGTCGGTGACGCCCGCTTACCGGCCGACCTGCGCCAGGCCATGCGTCAGGCATTGGAAGCCTCTGGCACAAGACTGCGCCCCGCCGACGTGTTCGACTCGCTGACAACCATCCGACACCAAACGGCTGTGAACGAGGAGACCGGTGTGCCAGAAGAGGGCACTTTGCGCGCCATGCGCGTCGTCTTGCGCCAGACCCCTTTTGAGGCCCGGTTGACCTTCTCCGACGGCGTCGCACCGGACGACCTGCCGCTGCTGGCGGCCTGCATCCTGGCCCTGCGGCGAGCCGGTACCGGCCGCAACCGGGGGCGAGGGCGGCTGCGGGCAACCCTCCACGCCGGCCGAGAGGATGGGGATGGGCCAGGCGAAGACATCACCCAACAACAGTTCAGGATCTTTGCCCAGGAGGTGCGCCGATGATCGCTCTCACCTTTGAGATTCACACGCTGGAGCCGCTGCTGGTCACCCGGCTGGAGGGTGACCCCAACAGTGCTGTCTCGTACCCTTATGTCCCGGGCAGCGCCATCCGGGGGGCACTGGCCAATCGCTATCTGCCAACCCCTGGTTTCGATCTGGCCGGGGACTCCGACGGTCGCCGTCTCTTTTTCGACGGTTCGACGCGCTATCTGAACGGTTATCCGCTGAACCGCCTGGGGGCCCGCACACTCCCTGCGCCGCTATCCTGGTTCCACGAAAAAGGTGCCGACCTGCGGCAGGATGGTACCCCGATCTATGACTTCAGCGTGGAGGTCGCCGACTACCTGGACGAGGCCAAGGGCCTGAAGGAACGTTTCTGTCGGCCGGACGGCGAGGAGATCGAGTTCACCAAATCGCAGGAACAGATCAACGTCCACACCGCGCGAGAGCGGGTCAAGGGCCGCGCGACCGAGGAGGAGGGCGCCGTCTTTCGCTACCAGGCCATAGCAGAGGGCGAACGCTTTGGGGGTGTCATCCTTGTCTCTACGCCAGAGGACGCCGAAAGGCTGGAGGACTTGCTGAACAGCGACGATATGTGGCTGGGCGGCTCGCGCAGCGGGGGCTATGGCCGGGTGCGCATCGAAAACGTGCGAGAAGTGCAGAACTGGACCGAGACGAAAAGCGCTCCTACCAACCTGGAGCCGGGCGACACGCTGGCAATCACACTGCTGAGCGACGCTATCTTGAGGACGCCAGACGGCACCTACGCCGATCTCCTGAGGCCCGACCTGCTACCCGCTCCGTTAAACACCGCTGTGGAACCTAAGACATCATTCAAGCGCGTGGTTCCCCTGGGAGGATTCAACCGCAAGTGGGGCTTGCCTCTCTACCAGTCCCAGGCAATCCAGGCCGGCAGCGTCTTTGTCTTTGATGTCACCGCTACAATCGCCGCCACCGACCTGCGCCATCTGGAGGAACAAGGCATCGGCCAGCGCAGAGCAGAGGGCTTCGGACGGGTGGCGGTCAACTGGCACGCAGAAGAGCCGGTGCTGACCATTCGCCAGGTCGAGCCGGAGCCAACGCTCCCGGTTGAAGTCACTCTCCGGCCGGACAGCCAAGAACTGGCCCAGAAGATGGTCGAACGGTTGCTGCGGCGTGATCTGGACCGGCGGCTGGCTGATTACATCTACAGGAGAGACCTCGGCAGAATATCATCGTGGCCCAGCAACGCGCAACTTTCCCGATTGCGGGCTATCGCCCTGAACGCCCTGCCATCTGGCGACGTAAAGCGTCTGAGCGACTTCCTGTCGAATGACAATCTCAAGGCTCGTGCCCGCGAGCAGTACCGGGAGGCACGAATCGACAAGGTGCGGCTGTTGGACTGGCTGCAGACGCGGTTGGAGGAACCGCAAGCCATCTGGCAGTGGCTGGAACCGGCCGGAGTCCAGTTGCCCCAAATCGGCAATGTGCAGGCCGAATTGACTGACGATCTGGCGAGAAAGTACACCATCCGCCTGGTGGATGGGGTGCTGCATCGGGCGGCAAAGGAGCGAGCGGCAAAGGAGCGAGGACATGATTAGACGAAACCAACATTGGCTTGAGTCGCGGCGTATCGTGGAGCGGATCGTCGTTGAGGGTGACCTGGAACTGTTAACCCCGGCCCACTTTGGCAGCGGCGACACCGAGGGGCCAGCCGACATGTCACTGTTGCGCGACGCCTACGACGGTTCTGCGCTGCTGCCAGGGGCTTCTATCGCTGGAGCACTACGCAATTACTGGCGGGAGCGAACACGGGGCTGTGACGCTGAGGCGAAGGACTCGTACCTGTTTGGGGCCAAACGAGGCGCAAAGGAAGAGATGAAGGGAAGTCAAAGCCTACTAATCGTCGAGGATGCCATCGGCCCCCAACCCCAGGTAGAGTTGCGCGACGGGGTCAGGATTGACGGCAGGGCTCGTACGGCCAAGGAAGGAAAACTATTCGACATTGAGGTGTTGCGGGTTGGCACCCGATTTCCGCTCCGTTTGGAGTTGCTGATCCCGGTAGGCCAGCGGGAGCGACTCTGCCAGAATCTGGCGTTGGCCTTGCAAGGCTTTGAACTGGGTGAGATCGGTCTGGGGGCACGCAAGCGGCGCGGCTTTGGGCGTTGCCGGGTACAAGAGTGGCGCGTGTGGCGCTATGATCTGACCGCCCCCAATGGCTTGCTGGCCTGGCTGGCCGAAGGACGTGGCTGGCAAGACTTGCCCGTAGTGCCAGTGATCGAGGGTAATTCCCTGGCCGAGAAACTGGGTGTGGCCCCGGACAATTCGGACGAACGTCACCGATTTGAGATGGAGGCTGATTTCGCGTTAGATGGTTCACTCCTAGTGCGCTCCGGCTTTGGTCAGGCGGACCAGGGGCCCGATGCGGTACACCTGCACCAGGCACTCTATAACGAAGCGGATCCAAGTCAGGCTGAACGGGAGCCGGTGCTGCCCGGCACAAGCCTGGCAGGAGTGCTCCGCGCCCGCGCCTTGCGCATCGCCAATACCCTGACGCCGGATCGGGTCAGGGCTGAGCGCCTGGTCAACCAACTCTTTGGCGTAGGGCCTGAGGACCCGGACTGGAAAGACAAGGAAAAACGCCGGGCCAGTCGGCTGGTGGTCCACGAGGCGGTGGTAAAGGATGTCCATACGCTGGTGCAAAACCGCATCCGGGTGGATCGCTTTACCGGCGGGGCGATGGAGAACTATCTGTTCAACGAGGCACCCATCTTTGGGGGTAAGGGTAGCCACCTGACTCTAGAGTTGGTCCTGCGCAAACCTCACCCCTACGAAATCGGGCTGTTGCTCTTGCTGCTGAAGGACCTGTGGACCGGCGACCTACCGCTGGGCGGCGAGAGCAGCGTGGGCCGGGGCCGGCTGCGAGGTAAATCGGCCACACTGAGGTACGTGCAAGGCGGCACCCCGACTGAATGGACAATCAAACCAGAAGGAGAGGGCCTCAAGGTTACAGCCGATCCTGAGCCCGACGATGTGTGGCAAAGCCTGGAGAGATTCGTCCAGGCGTTGAGCGATCACCTGACAGGGAGGTAGATAATGAGCCGCGAGATTAAAGATGGGTGGAGTTACTCGGTTACACCGGTGGAAGTAGACGCCGAATTTGCCAATGACCCATCTGCTTGGCTGGCAAAGAAAGCGGTCGCTCACGGACTGACCACGCTCCTGGCCCACGCTGACGACGGGGTCATCTGGGGGCGGGTGACCGACGGCCGGCTGGCTCTATCCGGCAACGCTTTCCCAGGAGTATCGCCGCCGCTGCAGGCTGTTACTTTGCAGCAGGCCCGGCTCTTTGGCGAGCAGGCCGAGTTGCTGGTTTGGCGTGGCGGGGAGGGCAACTGGCATGGCCGATTGCTTGACGACAATGGAACAGGGAGGAGCGGCTGGTGCTTCGACGAAGCCCAATTGCAGTGGGGCGATCACCAGGAAGAGGAAAAAGATGGCTTTACCCTGGTTGCCGAGGGGCAAGAGGGGCTACGCCACGCGGTGCCGCTGCCGGCCGCCCAAACCTTCGACTCGCCGAAGAAAAAAGACGACCGCTGGCACCCATTGCGCCTGGGAGTGCGCCATTACCTGGAACGCGACGAGGAGGATGGGACACTGATCATCGTCCAGGGCCGGCTGACCCGGCTCTGGGCCGAGGGACGGAAGGAGGGCTCCAATGAGTAACTGGCCTGTGCACAATAATCCACGGCAGGAGCGCGCCGCCAAAGCGCCTTACAACTTTGTGCCGTTGCCGGAACGAGTAGTGACGGTGGACCCGGAAAGTCTGCCCGACCAGGATCGCTACTACCCCGACCGGCACACCGGCTGGATAGAGTGCGAACTGACGACTGCATCGCCCCTCTACGTGCGGGCGGCGCTGGAGCCGGACGAGTTCAAGCGGTCGCTGAATGAGAAAGCCGAGGAGAAACTTCCCTGGCGCGAGCAGGTGCGGAATAAGCCCGACTTTTTCTACACCGAGGACCGGCTTCGTCCCGTTATCCCCGGCAGCAGCCTGCGGGGGATGCTGCGTGCGCTGGTGGAGATCGTGGGGTATGGCAAGGTGCAGTGGGTGACAGACCAGCAAAGGTATTTCTTTCGCGCGGTGGCGGCCCCCAGGTCCGATCCACTGGCCCGGCCCTATAGAGACGCTTTAGGGAAGGTACAGGCTGGCTACGTGGTCAAGCATAGAGACCGGTGGTATATTCTGCCCGCGAAACGGGTAAAGGGTGAGTCTTTCCTCAAGGTCAAAGAGCAATACGTGCCGAACACCGTCCTGCGTCGCCGTTTCAACTCGCCCGACTACCACCCTGACTACATACCGGTCAGTTTTACTTACAAGCGCACACCGAGAGGGCGATGGGTCATTAATCGTGTTGCCGGGCCCGGCAAGTACCCCAACCGGGGCATAATGGTTTGCACGGGCAGCATGTTGGAATCCGGCAGCAAAGCGGGGAAGTCACGTTCTTCACCTCGAAAGAATCACTGCATTGTCCCAGAAGCGAGCATACAGGGGGATCGAGTAGCGATAAAAGACCTGATCCCGATTGATGACGACGCCGTCCGGGACTATCGGGCTGGCCTGACCGAGTTCCAGAAGAGCAAACCGTTCGACCGGCAGATGGGGTGTCTGATTGAGGGAAGGCCCATCTTCTATCTAGTAGATTCTGACGGTGTGATTCGTGCCTTCGGCCACACGCCGAACTTTCGCATACCTTTCCGGCGCAAAGGTGCAAAGCGCGCCAGTTCCCCACGAGACTATGTGCCTGAGGCATTGTGCCAAGAAGACGACACCGACCTGGCAGAGGCGATGTTTGGCTACACCAAAGCCCAGGGTAAAGGCAAAGGGCGCGCTTATGCCGGGCGGGTTTTTGTCACGGATGGCAGGCGCAAAGATGATCAAAGTGAGGTATGGCTGACCGATGGGGATCCGGTAGTGCCAAAAATTCTGGGTAGTCCCAAGCCCACGACCTTTCAGCACTACTTGGTGCAGACGGCACCCAATCAATCAGCAAGTCTGCGCCACTATGCCAGCGATACTCCTGATGAAACCATCATCCGGGGGCAGAAGCTCTACTGGCACAAAGGAGCCGTGGGCTTCCAGGACATTCAAGAACCAGAGCCGGTGGGCGATGAGGATACACAGCACACGCAGATCCGGCCGGTGAAAGCCGGTGTAACCTTCCATTTCCAGATCCGGTTCGAGAACCTGTCAGACGTGGAGTTGGGCGCGTTGCTATGGGTGCTGGATAAAGCCCAGGATGACACCTATCGGCTAAAACTAGGCATGGGCAAGCCGTATGGGATGGGCGCAGTCAAGATCGAATCCACGCTATACCTGACGGATCGGGAACAGCGTTACAGACAACTCTTTCAAGATGAACAGTGGGCGGATGAGAGGAAGCCAGACGACAACCTCACCAAGAAGGCTATCGAACAATTCGAGCGACTCATCTTGGGTGACCATGTGTTGAATCCCACCGATGCCCAATCCCTGGAAGAGGTAGGACGTATTCAGGCATTGTTGGCGCTGTTGCAGTGGCGTGAAGGGGACAATGCGTGGCTGGAAGCGACGCGCTATATGGAGATCGAGCACGGCCTCAACAAGGTCAATGAGTACAAGGATCGTCCAGTGCTGCCAGATCCGCTGGTAGTGAGTGGATATGAACCACCTCGCGACCAGGTTCCACCGGACTTTAAGCAAGGTACAGTGAAGGACTTTGGCCTGGGCCGTAGCCGTTCCTTTGGCTTCATTGCGCCCGATGGCGGAGGCCATGACGTTTTCGTCCACAAAAGCGGGCTGGCTCCGGGTGTGGAAACCTTGATCCGTGGACAGAGGGTCATTTTCCGCCAGGTTCAGGGGATGAAAGGCCCAAAGGCTGAGGAGGTACGGC
This sequence comes from Anaerolineae bacterium, assembly GCA_034430655.1. Taxonomy (GTDB): domain Bacteria; phylum Chloroflexota; class Anaerolineae; order B4-G1; family B4-G1; genus JAUWNP01. The sequence goes on along the minus strand of DAOUEC010000096.1, from coordinate 3,750 downwards.
CGTGGTCAGATTGAAAGACGTGGCCGATTTGGGTGTCCAAGCCTTCCGTATCTGGGATTTTATGGGCTTTGAAGATAGTGATTGGATCGAGTTGCGACCGATCAACTTGCTGTTCGGTCGCAACTCGACCGGCAAAAGTGCGATCCTACACGCACTGTTGTTGTTGAGACAGAGCCTCACCAGTCCTCCCAGCCGAGAACCGCTAACTTTGTTTTCGGAAGACGGTATAGACGCCGGTTCTTTCCAGCATATCGTTCACCACAAGACAGAGCCAGGAGATGACGAACTTGGACAGGACAAGAACAACACAATAGCTTTTGCTTTCAAATGTCGGATTCGCCCTGAACTGCTGGAAAGTTTCCAATCAAAGGAGAAGCGCTTGCAGGCTCAGGCGAAGGGTGAACCGGTTATAAGCGGCAAGGAGGCACGTGCTACGCTTCAACTCGCCTTCGGACCAGCGCAAGCCACCCGGCGAATTGTTCTGCAGGGCATTGAAATTCGGTGGTTGAATGTCGAGGGTGAAGATACCGGCCCTTTGATCTTCGCTGCTGAATGGTTGGAAAGCGAAGTAATTGATGGCGAGTGGGGCTTTCCACCCAGTCTTGTGGAACAGCGCCCGGACCCAGCGACCGAGAGCCTGTGGGACAGAGTTAAAGATTTCGGCGTGGGAATAGGTTTCTTACCTGTACTGCCTGAACTCAAGATTGGCAGTACAGACAACGAAGAAAGCGATTATGACGTCATTCGCAAATTGCTAGACGAATTCCGCCAAGTCATATCGGGCTTTCTCAAATCACTGCACTATCTTGGCCCTGTGCGTAGCGAGCCACGGCGGTTCTATTACGCCCCTGGCGGCACGTCAAGCCGCGCTAGCAAGCAAGGCATGAACATATTGGAGAACTTCCTCGCTACTTGGGGAACCGATCAATGGGAGAGGAACCTGGAGTGGATCAACTCTTGCCTGAAAGAACTCGATTTGGGAATTCAACTGGAAGTGCATGCTCTGGACAAGGAGCGTAAACCGTATCAATCAATCTTTGACGTCAGATTGCGCGAGGATTCGGCAGGGACGAGGACCAGTCTGTGTGACACAGGTTTCGGTTGGTCACAAACGTTACCGATTGTTCTGGAATGTGCGCTGGCAGAAGAAGGAGCGACCATCATCATTGAGGAGCCCGAAGCGCACCTCCATCCTGGTGCCCAGGCAGAACTAGGCGATCTGTTTATCCGCATGGTTAAGGAGAGAAAACACTTCCTGATCGAAACGCACAGCGAGCATTTACTCCTTCGAATCCGACGCCGTGTTGCTGAGACCACGGCCAAGATGATTTCTCCCAGCGATAGCAGGAGTCTGGGATCAGAGGACTTGAAGGTCTACTTTGTAGACCGCGTAAAGGGCAAGAGCTTCACAAGGTCGATAGAAATTGACCATCTGGGTAGCATAATTGATCCGCCGGAGCGGTTCAAAGGCTTCTTCTCAGACGATGCGCGAGAGGTATTTAAGCTTACCAAAGCAGCTCTGCAAGCAGAGGCACTGTGAGGGGTATACTTATGATTGTCGCACTCGATCCGAATGTAATCATCGCTGCCCTCAGTCATAGGGGCAGCCTTGACCTGCTCCTGTATCTATGGGACAGTAATTCGTATAATCTCGATCGTGCCGTCAGGATAGCTCGAGATGAGGAGGGGGTAATTCGAAGCGAGTACAACCAATGCCTTGGCCAGAGGTTACGACAGGAACCCAAGCCCCTTGATGTTGCGTTCTTGACAGAATTATTGAGCCAATGGGATTCCTGGACGACTGTCAAAGCCAGTAACTTAAATGGCGGAGCCTCCCGTTTCCTTGAGGACAATGGGTGTGTAATTGAGCCAGAGCCTCAGTTAATCGCTTTGGCGGCAAATACCGGTGTGATCGCTGGGACTGTGGATCCAGACGTAGACCATCCTGAACTTCAACCGAGAGTCATCATACGAGAACCAGCAGAAGTTCGGTCTCTGTGCCAACACTTGCCCGAGTTCCAGGTAGTCTACTCGACCGAGGCAGTGGCTTTTCTAGAATCCGACTTTCTCTCTACTGTGTTCGAAGGCAAGGTGGAAAGCTGGATAAGGAGACAATACGGATATCCCCGCGTGGAACGCAACGCCTATCCATCCTATTTGCGAGAAGCAGAGGGAGCCGGTGAAGTTGACATTTTGGCGTTTGACTATCGAAGCGGTCCACGACGGGTTTTGGTGTGTGAGTGCAAGCTGCGAATGCCACAGAATGAGAGCAAATTGATTGGAGAGAATGAAGTATTGCAACTCGTGACTACTTGGGGAGAGGTGAAAGAACGCGAGCAACAGAGAGCCAAGGAAGATAGCACCACCGTGAGGGTCCTTCCAATGCTGGTCAGCAACGCGGAGGGGACTACTGGGCAGGCTCGGACTCTGGCAAGACAGCACGGAGTAGAGATTCGGCGGGCGATTTTGCCAAGGGATTGGCATCGCTATACCAACTGGGAAATAGGTCAGTGTGAACGAGTGAGGTAGTTTATGCCTCGTCGCCATAGACGCCCACCCATCCCCGTAACGCTCGTCCTGCCGGCCGAAGCGCCGGCGCAGGAGGAGATTGACGCTATCCTGATGGCCGCGGACGGTATCATTGACCAGGCTGGCCGGAGTGGGCTGACGCTGATCCTCAACGGATCGCGCAGCAAGAAGGCGCTGGAATGGGAGTGGGACAAGTTGCCGGATTATGGCGCTCTCCGGCACCTGACCGCCGACCAGATCACCCGCAAGATAGACTGGTGCATCCATCACAGGTGGCTGCGCCTGGAACATAACCGTAACGGCATTCCCCTGCTCTATCACTCGGAGAAGGGGTGGGAACGAGTCCAGAAGTTGTGGGTGGAACGGCTGCTGGGCTGGTTCGAGGACTGGCAGGAGGCCGGACAGCCAGGGCAGGTCTGGCCCCGGCTGAAGACGATCAACCGGGATATCAAGTTCATGCTGCTGGAGGCCATCGGCGAGCGGGGCCGGCGCGACCTGGCCCCTGTGCTGCGGGCCTGGTTTCCCCACGAGGTGAAAGCGGTGCGGACGGCGATCAACCACACGCTGCAAAGCCTTGGCCTGCGAGCGTTGCCGCATCCGGGCCACAGGCCAACCCGGACGAAGCCCGGCCAGGAATGATTATGCCTTACGCCATCGAATTCCCCATCGCGGGCGGTGACCAACCACCGCCGCCCAACCTCTACCGCACCCTGTACGCCAACCTGATGCGGTGGATGGGTGCAGCCTATCCTGGCCTGGGAGACGTTATCCACGACCGTCCCGTGCGCAAACCGTTCACGCTTTCGGCGCTGGAGAAAGGCCGCGATGGAGACTGGCGCTGGCGGGTGACGCTGCTGGAGGATGATCTCTGGGAGCCGCTGTGGACCGGCGTGCAGGCTGTGGGTGTGCTCGATCTGAACGGGCGCACCTGGCCCGTGCGCTGGCCCGATGCCCAGGTCATACATCATAGCTATGACTTGCTGCTGACTGCTACTCGTCCAGCCGACTACATCGAAATGAAGTTTACCTCACCGACTACCTTTAGCGCGGGTAACCTGGATTCTCCTCTGCCCGAACCCGTCGCCGTCTTTAAGAGCATGTCTGAAAAATCCTATGGGCTGGCAGCCTGGGGACGCCCCAGGCGTCTGAGCATTACGCGAGTCATGGCGGCGTATACCATCGCCTCACTGGTTTCGGTGAGTACTTCATAATCCTTGCTCA
>DAOUEC010000095.1:0-6965 GCA_034430655.1 Anaerolineae bacterium | reverse complement strand
CGCATCTTCGACCTCAAACTTATCCGGCACCAGCCCGCGGAAGTCGACGGGCGCCTGCGTCGGGGGAACCGCAGTCGGGACCGGGGTTGCGGTTGCCGGAGCAGCAGTCGGCGCGGGCGGCGGTTCGACCTGCGGCACATTATCCGCGTTGGAGGCGGTGACGATTTCGCCAAAAACCCAACCCGGCGCGTCGTCATACCGAATCTGCCACCAATCGCTATAGCGACCAATCACCTGAGCCTCAGCGCCCGGGTCGAGATAGCCCAGGCGTGTATAGTTGGTGCCCGGCCCGCTGCGGACGTTCACCCCGTCAGCGCCAGCCACGATGGTCGCCACGACAGGGGTTGCCGTCGCAGGAATCGCGGTGGGTTCCGGCGTGGCCGTCGGCAACGGCGTAGCGGTGGGGGTAGGGGTATTGGGCACCGTCGCTGACGGCAGCGGGGTAGCGGTCGGCCAGACAGTCGCCTGTACCGGCGTGGCTGACGCTGCGACCAACGGTTGAGCGACCTCTGGTGGCCGATCACGCTTGTCCAGTGTAAAGCCCAACCAGACGAGCCCAATGCCCAGCGCCACTATGAGAACCCATCCCACAACGGGCAACACAGTACCGCCTCGCCCGGACCCAAAACCTGAACCCTTTTTCATTGGCCATCCTCCAGTCTGGACCCTGTTTTTCGTCTGGCGTACACCAAGTATAGCCCAACCTGGCGCGGAAGTCAACACTTTGCAGCGCCAGGGGTCATCCTCTCATCTTCCGCGGGTGTAATCCTGCACCTCGAGGTAGATCACCTTCGGCTCGAAGTCCGCCGTCACGAAGGCGTAGTAGTCGTGGTAACTATGAGTCGGGGCGGGGTAGCGGAAGGCCCACATGGCGACGCACGAGCACCAGGGCCAGTGCTGGCGAGCCCACTCGTAAGCGCCGATGGTGTACTCGATGCGCTGCGCGGGGCGGACAGCGCTGGCCCAGCGCGGGTGGTCATTCCAGCCCGCCTCGGTCACGTAGACCGGCTTGTCGTCGTCGCCGTGAGCGATCATAATCTCGCGCAGCAGTTCAACGCGGCGGAAGTTGATCGCGCCGGAGGCGGGGGGCTCATCCGGCGAGAACGCCAGCCCGTAGGCGTGGACGGCGAGCGCGTCAAAGTAGGGCGCAGCACCAGCCCGGTACATCCGCTCCAGGTAGCCCAGGTCGCTCAGACCAGCGGCGCTTCCCTCCGGCTCCAGCGTGGGAGCCAGCGCACCGGCCAGCACGACCATGTCGGGGTTGGCGGCATGAGCGCGGGGGTAGACCGCCCGCAGCAGTGCGACGTATCCTTCGGGGTCCACCTGCCGGTAGCCCCACTCGAAACTGAGGTTGGGTTCGTTCCATAAGACGATGTGGTTCACGCGCCCCCGGTAGCGCGCGACGAAGGCGGCGACGAAGGCAGCGAAGTCGTCGTAGTGATCGGTGTCCAGGTAGGTGAGGGAGGTTTCCTGCTCGTCGGGGCCGGGACGTGCCCACGCTGGCACCCAGCCCAGCCGGGCGATCACGGTCAGCCCCTGGTTCTCGGCGTGCTTGATCACCACGTCGCTGTGGCCCCAGGCGAATTCCCCCTCTTCGGGTTCGATGTAGGGCCAGGGGAAGTATTCGACGATCCAGGGAGTGCCCAGTTCACGCACCATCTGCAGCGTGCGCTGGATCTTCCACTCCTCCACCTCGTCGGTGAGACGGGTGTGGACGCCGACGATGGGGTTAGCGGTGACCACCTGCTGGGGCGGGCCGAGGATGACCAGGACGTGGGGGGGGCGGACGGCCCACAGGATGAAGAGCGCCAGCGCCACCCGGATCAAGTGAGATGGCCGGATATGGCGCAACGTGGTGGAGACCCCTTGCCCTACGGGGCTGGCCAACGCTGTCCGCAGGAGCGCCATCAGTTTCATCACCGTAACCATCGAAAGCAGTGACCACTCAGGCATCGTCATTCTGAGCGACCGAAGGGAGCGAAGAATCTCACGTTGGCAATGATTCGACACTCGAAAAACGAGATTCCTCATCCCTTCGGCTACGCTCAGGGCAGGCCGCTACGCTCCTCGGAATGACACATCACGGGCAGACTAAGTAGTAACCGAAAGCAAGGATAAACAGAAAGGGGAAGCAATGCTTCCCCTCTCTGGCGCTTGGCTCCTCGGGCGGGACTCGAACCTGCAACCAACCGGTTAACAGCCGGCCGCTCTGCCAATTGAGCTACCGAGGAACGCTTGCGGCAGTATTATACCTCTGAGCAACCAAATCGTCAAATCCCGGCTCTTGCTCATGACGAGAGGGGCGGCTATAATATCGGTACAGAGGTGCACCCTAGAGGACGACCACGAGGGTGCGCCCCTACAAGATGATATGGTAAATCGGTACACTGCTAGTTGGCAGATGATGCTCTCGCTAGACCGACAGGAGGCCTATCGCAGACGCTACGCTGGGATGCGTCCCGGCTGGCGGCCCAGCAGCCACGTCTACCGGGACCTGGTGGCTGCCCATCTGACCCCTGCCGCGCACGTGCTCGACCTGGGCTGCGGGCGGGGCGGGGTGATGGAGCGGCTGCATCCCCGCGCTGGCTTCGTCGCCGGGCTCGACCTCGACCTGAGATCATTGCGCGAGCACCGCGCACCGGCGCTGGCGCTGTCCTGTGGACTGGCGGAAACCCTGCCCTACACCGACTCCACCTTCGACCTGGTCTGCTGCTCGTGGGTGTTGGAGCACCTCTCGGCACCGGCCCGCATGTTCACCGAAGTGGCCCGGGTGCTTGTGCCCGGCGGTCGCTTCGTCTTCCTCACGCCCAACAGTCGCCATCCACTGCTGATATTCAACCAGGCCCTGCGCTGGAGCCGGGGGCGGCTGGTGGACCGGTTCTACGACCGGGCGGAGGCTGACACCTTCCCGGCCTTTTACCGCGCCAACACACCAGCGCGGATCGAGCATCTTGCGCGGGCCGCCGGGCTGAAGCGGCTCTCGCTGCGTTTCATCGGCGACCCCACCTACCTGGCCTTCAACGAACCCCTGTTCCGGCTAGCCTGCCTGCTGGAGCGGGTCATGCCGCGCCGGATGCGCGTGCATCTGGTAGGGGAGTACGTATTGGGGCAATCCGTTCAATCTGTTCCCGTCCCCGCCACCTTCGCCCAATCGGCCAGGAAGCGCTCCAGCCCCACGTCGGTGAAGGGGCTGCGGATCATCTTCTGCAGCACGCCGAAGGGTACGGTGATGATGTCGGCCCCGGCAAGGAGCGCGTCCACGACGTGCGCCGTGTGGCGCATGCTGGCCGCCAGCACCTGACAGTCGAAGCCGTAGTTGTCGAAGATAGTCCGCGTCTGGCGCACCACCTCCATCCCATCCAGACCGGCGTCGTCCATCCGCCCCACGAAGATGGAGGCGTAGGTGGCCCCCGCCTTGGCCACCAGGCAGGCCTGGGCCGGGGAGAAGATCAGCGTAGCGTTAACGCGCCCGTTGGGCCAGGAGGAGATCTCCCGCATCGCCTTCAGCCCCTCGGCGGTGGTGGGGATCTTGACGAAGACGTGCTCCGACCAGATGAGGATCTCCCGCGCCTCCTCGATCATCCCCGGCGCGCCGGTGCTCAGCACCTCGGCGCTCACCGGCCCCTGCACGATCTCCACGATCTTGAGCGTGTTGGCTTTGAGATCGGCGGTGCCAGCGCGCATCATCAGCGTGGGGTTGGTGGTCACGCCGTCGAGGACGCCCCAACTGGCCGCCTCACGGATCTCGTCAATGCTCGCAGTATCCAGAAAGAGTTGTGCCATTGCTTTACCTCCATTACTGACCTTCCCGAAAGATACAAAGACGCGCTAGCGGACATGACTGGTACTTTTCGGGTGGATTTTTGGCTAATTCGTCGTGCCCGCAAGCCCTCAGGAAGGTTCAATAAAATGCGGCCCACCCAGGGCGTATGTACCCAGCAGAATGCGGGCCGCTCTGACCATCATAGCGGTGACGTCCAGGACTGCCTGGGGTGTGGGCCCCAGCGCCACCAGGCCGTGGTTCTGTAGCAGGATGACCCGCGGCGGCTGGCCGTACCGGTCGTTGTAGGTCAGCAACCCCTCGTGCACCGCCTGCGCCAGCGGCTGCCCCGGCGGCGCGTAGGGCACGAAGAGCGGCTCACCACAGACGAGCGCTTCGGCAGGGAAGATGTAGCCAGCGAAGGCCGCCTCCGCCCCCTGTGCGCACAGGATACCGTTGAGCGCCGTGGGATGCGTATGCCCGACAAACGTCGCGTTCCCCAACGAGAGGCACAGCGCGTGCATCGCCGTCTCGATGGAGGGAGAGCCCGGCGCGTCGGGGTCAGCCTTGGCAGCGGCCAAGCGCACCCGCACCTCGTGCTCCGACAGAGGCAGCGCGTCCAGGATTGCCAGCACGTCGTGGAGTCGCACGCGGAGAAAGGCCCGTGCGTCGGCCTCGGCCATACAAACGCCGCTGGCCTTGACCCAGAAAGTGTCATCGTCAACGCGGGCGGAGGTGTTCCCCTCGCCCAGGATGACGTAGTCGTGCACAGGATCACCGATGGCGCGCGTCATCGTCACCAGTTGATCCAAAACCACCGCTGCCTCGACCTTGTTCACTGTCCGCATAGTACCTCCCTTCGCCGCAATGGTCTAGATTGTACCACGGGTCGGCGCAAGGGCAAGCGATGAAGGATGGAGAGTGGAGAATGGAGAATGGAGAATGGAGAATGGAGGATGAAGATTGCAGATCGGTGGGAGAACGAGTATAATGACCAATGACCAAAATAGAGGGGGGACGAGGAACAGAAATATGAAGCCAATTCGAGCAGGCGTGGTGACCGTCAGCGACAAGGGGTACGCAGGGGAGCGGGAGGACGCCAGTGGGCCGCTGCTGGCCGGCCTGCTGCGCAAGATGGGCGCTGAGGTCGCGAGCCAGACGATCGTGCCCGACGAGAAGGCCGAGATTGAGCGTGTGCTGATCTCGTTGGCCGACCAGGCGCAGGTGGACCTGGTCGTGACCACCGGCGGCACCGGCCCGGCCCCACGGGACGTCACCCCCGAGGCGACGCTGGCCGTCATCGAGCGGGAGATGCCCGGGCTGGCCGAGGCACTCCGCTTCGAGGGCTACCGCAGGACACCCCTGGCGATCATCTCGCGGGGCGTGGCGGGCATCCGCAGGCAGACGCTCATCGTCAACCTGCCCGGCAGCCCCAGAGCGGTACGCGAGGGGATGGAGACGCTGGCCCCCATCCTGCCCCACGCGATCAAGATGCTGCGGGGGGTGCACACCGAGCATGGGGCTCGGCCGGAGACCTCGCCCAGCGAGTCGGAGACCTTCGCCCAACTGGAGGTGTCCCGTGCCTGACGAGCGCCGCCCTGTATTGAGCGTCGAGGAGGCGCTGGAGCACATCCTGGCGACAGTGCACGTCCTGGAGCCGGAGCGCGTGGGACTGCTGGAGGCGGCCGGCCGCGTGTTGGCCGAGGAGGTCACCGCCGACGGGGACATCCCCCCGCTGACCAACTCCGCTATGGATGGCTACGCTGTGCACAGAGGGGACGTGGCCCGGACCCCGGCCCGGCTGCGGGTGGTGGGGGAGGTCGCTGCGGGCCACGTGAGTCAGGTGCGGGTGGAGCCCGGGACGGCGGTGCGCATCATGACCGGCGCCCCGCTCCCCGCCGGGGCCGACACTGTCGTGCGCTTCGAGGATACCCGCCGGGACGGCGAGTGGGTCGAGGTGCTGCAGTCACCCGTGACCGGCGCGAACGTCCGGCCGGCGGGCGAGGACGTGCGCGCGGGCCAGGTCGTGCTGCAGCCGGGCCAGGTACTGCGCCCGCAGGAGATCGGCCAACTGGCGGCGGTTGGGCGAATGAAGGTGGCGGTGGTGCGGCGGCCCCGGGTGGCGATCCTGGCCACCGGCGATGAGGTGGTGCCGCCCGACCAGACCCCCGGCCCTGGCCAGATCCGCGACGCCAACTCCTACACCGTCGCCGCGCAGGTGCAAGCGTTTGGCGGAGTGCCACTACTGCTGGGGGTGGCCCGCGACCGGGAGGAATGGGTGCGGCAGGGGATGCGGGAGGCGCTGGCCCAGCGAGCCGACTTGATCATCACCTCCGGCGGCGTCTCCGTGGGCGACTTCGACCTGGTCAAGCAAGCGTTGGCGGCCGAAGGGGAGATGCATTTCTGGTCGCTGAATATGAAGCCGGGGCGGCCGCTGGCCTTCGGGCAAATCCGGCCCCTTTCCCAGTGCGGGGGGACAGGGAGGGGTGGACTCCCTTCCCAGTGGGGGGGGATGGCAGGGGGGCTCCCCCCCGCTGCGGGGGGGACGGGGGGGGTAGGTGTGCCACTACTGGGGCTGCCCGGCAACCCGGTGGCGGCGATGATCAGCACCGAACTCTTCGCCCACCCGGCGCTCCTGAAAATGCAGGGTTTCACCGACTGGTCGCGCCCAAAGGTAGCGGCGCGCCTGACTCAGCCCATCGCGCGCAAGGATGGACGCCGCCACTACCTGCGGGTGCGCTTACGTGAGACGGACGCGGGCTACGAGGCGACGCTGACCGGCGACCAGGGCTCCGGCATCCTTTATTCGCTGGTGCAGGCCGACGGGCTGGCGATAATCCCGGAGGAGGTTGACCATCTGCCTGTGGGAGCGGGGGTAGAAATCCTTCTGCTTTCGCGCATCAGGTGAGTGTATCCTCTTCGCCGGTCTACGGAGCAGCGCCTCGTGAACGAGGCCAGGGGGGTCTCTCCACTAATGGCACTAATGGCACAAACGGCACATGGCACAGCAGGCTTAGGAGGTTTTACGATGGCAAATACGTTCGATTGGGTTGAGATAAGGACAAAAGACATAGCGGGAACAGCAAACTTCTATGAAAGCCTATTTGGCTGGAAAATAATCGAAAAAGAGACTGCAGAAGGGTTCGATGTCTGGATTTTTGATACGGGTGGTGAACCACGGGTACAGAATCTTCAAAGAGGAGGG
>DAOUEC010000094.1:0-13209 GCA_034430655.1 Anaerolineae bacterium | reverse complement strand
GAAAACCCAGGGAAAGGCAAGTTCCTGTTTTCAACGCCCGTATAAGTAAACTGCCACCCCGGTCGCCAAGGATAGTCCGGCCGTGATGATCAGACCGTAGCGCATCGTGGCCCGCAGCACAAGCCCTTCCTCGCCTCCTAACCCCACCGTGCTGCACCCAACGATAACCTTGGCCGGGGCGAACATTGAGCCGACCGCGCCGCCCGCCGTCTGCGCGGCCAGGATGATGAGCGGGCTCACGCCGACCAGCGTCGCCACGTGCTGTTGCAACCCGCCGAAGACGACGTTGGAGTTGGTGTTGGAGCCGGTCATAAAGGCCCCCAGCGCGCCGATGAAAGGGGCGACTAGCGGGAAGGTCGGCCCGGCCACTCGCGCTACCCCGTCGGCCAGCAGGTGGGTCATCCCCGCATGCTCCATCGTCACCGCCATGCCTACCATCGCCGCGATGCCGAGGCTGGAGCGCACCGCCCGCTGGACGACGGTTCGCGCCATGCGGGGCGCTGTTCCAGGTTCGTAGCGGCCTTGCCTGTGGAACAGCGCGTAGGTGACGAGGGAGGCGTAGGTCAGCAGCGCCCCAGCATGGCCGAAGACATTGATCGTGCGGCCTATCCCTGCCGGCGTCACCCAACCGCGGGCGGTGATTAATGCAGGGAACTCCACGCGGATGACCACCTGGCCCAGGAAGTCTCGCACGGACGGGATTAACTGGGCTGCCAGCACGATGACGACCAGCAAGGCATAGGGGAACAGCGCCCAGCCGAGCGGCATGCCCCCTGTCGTTGTGCGAGGTCTCCCGACCGAGCCCCTAGCGCGCCCCCTGGCCCAGGCCACCCCAACCGCCAGCCCGGCCAGCGCTGCCATCATGCCGCCGATGGGCCACAGTCCGTGGGTGACGACGAGGGACTGAACCCCGGTCATCACCAGCCCGATGATGAACAGCGGGACAAGACCTGCCCGCAGCGTGTGTCTCCCTCCCGCCGCCCACAGCGTTCCCGCCCCGCAGCCCAGGCACGCTAAGCCCAGCATCACCGCGCACCAGGGGGCCAACTCCTTTCCGCTGCGCCCCGTCGCTCCGATGAGGGCATAGAAGGAGGAGCCGAGCGAGCCAAAGGTGACGGCCCAGGAGTGGCCTACCGAGGCGATGACGACGGCGGTCAGGGATGGGAAGCCCAGCCCCACGAGGAGCGGCGCGACGACTGCCACCGGCACGCCGAAGCCACCCACTCCCTGCAGGAAGGCGCCGAAGACCCAGCCCAGGAGCAGCGCCTGCAGGCCCCGGTCGGGCGTGAGGCGGGGGAGCCCCACGCCGATAGCCTCCACCGCGCCGGCCTCGTCGGTGACGCGGTAGAATAGGAGCGCAGCCCATACGATGTAAAGCACAAAGAGGGCTAGCAGCGCGCCTTTCAGTTGGGCGTAGGCCAATGTTTGCCACCCCGCGCCGAAGCGGAGCGCCGCCACCAGCAGCGCCACCAGCCACCCGGCCGCACCGGCCCTGGCTCCGCCCCAACGAAAGCGGAGCATCAGGGCCAGGACGGCCAGGATGGGGAGGGAAGCCAGGAGCCAGTCGAGGAGATTACAGATTATAGATTGCAAGTTGCAGAAAGAGGGCATAGCGGTTACTCGGTGATGGTTATCATCTGAAGGATGATGGCGTCGTTGGAGGTGCCAACGACGGGGAGGCGGGCGCCGGTCTCGGCGACGTACATTCCCACCTCCAGGTTGTGCATGCCCGGCGTGGCGTCGGCGCGCACAGGGATCTCGTAGACGTCGGTGACGACCTCGCCGGCCAGCCACAGGCTGGTGGGGTAACTGCCGCCGACCGGGTAGTTATCCCGCTGGCCGGTCATCGAGCCGTCGGGGGCCAGGAGGTGGGTGAAAACGGTGTAGTCCTCGTCCATCTCAAATAGCGCTCGCCAGTACAGAGTGAGGGTGAGTGTGTCCCCCGGCGCGACGGCCTCTGCTGATAGATCGTAGCCCAGCAGTTGGACCTGGTCGCCCAGGACGGCGGTGAGCGGGTGGGAGATAGGCGGGGCGTCGAAGACGCGGTCGGTCGCCTGCACAGTGACGACGCCCAGGTCGAGCGCCAGGCTATGCCCTGAGCCTGTCGAAGGGTCGCCCAGGCGGAGCCGCAGGGGATAGTCGCCTGGTGGTGTATCACGCGGCAGGCGCGGGTCGTAGCGGTCCACGACGACCTCGCCGGCGGTCCAGCCGGAGGTGGGATATGTCCCGTGGACGGGAGCGCCCGCGTACAGCCTCCGGTCGCCCAGGCTGAGGTGCACGTCGTAATCGGGCAGGGGTGATTCGTCGGCCTGCCAGAAGAGGGTCAGGTAGAGCCGCTCGCCGGGCCGGGCGTGGGTCGTGTCCAGGTTGACCCCCAGCAGAGTCAGGCCGCCGGTGTGGGCGTCCAGCCGGTTGTGGATATCCAGGTCGTTAGGGCGTGGCGGCGTGGCGGCGCGGGCCAGGCGCAGGGGCAGTTCGACGTCGGTGCCGGCGTGGCGGCCAGCGTCGTCGAGCACGGGCAGCAAGGAGTCGGCCCCCGCGGAGTAGAGGCTGAGGCGGACCAGGTAATCGCCGGGGGGCGCGCCGGGGTCAACCGGGATCGAGAGGTGGTCCACGATCCACTCGCCTGGTGTCCACTGCTCGGAGGGATAATGGAAGGGCTGGGTCTCCCCCCAGACGAAGCCCCAAGGATCGGTGAGGCGGGCGACGGGGCCGTAGCCCTCCTGGTCGGGGGTGTTCAGCACGCGCCACCAGACGGCTATCCCGGTGGTCTCTCCGGAGCGGGGCTCGCCGATCACGTCGTAGCCGAGCAGGAGCGCGACGTGAGCCAGGTCGGCCGTCAGCGGGTGGGTGGGGGTCAAATCGGGGGCGGGGCCGACGCGGTAGGCGTGGAAGGCGGGCGCGCCATCGGGACCGGGAGGCGCGGCGACGAGGGAGCCATCCGGCAGCACCGACTGCACCCAGGTCCGGTCCTCCGACGCCGAGCGCGGGAAGATCAACAGCGCGTCCCCCTCTGCTGGGAAAACGACGGTCTTCCCACCGGTGAGCCAGCGGATCGCCCCGTAGTCCCGCGCCAGGAAGGCCAGCGTGGGATGGCGGTAGTGGATGCTGGCGACGTAGGGGGTGGTGATGGACAGATCGGCCTGGTTGAGGTAGGTGGCGACGTCGGCCAGGTCACCGTCGGCGGCGTGGTACAGGGCGGCGGAGGGGGCCCAGTCTCGGAAGTAGGCGATGGCGGTGATGGGGGTCAGGAGGATCAGGAGCAAAATGACCAATGACCAATGACCAATGACAAATTGCGAATTGCGAATTGCGAATTGCGAGAGGCGCAAGATTTGGGATTTGAGGAATGATAGGCCGAGGGCAGGGAACACGTACACGAAGGGCAGGAGGCCGGCGGTGCGCATGTTACTGGGGGTGATCTCGCCCGTGGCAAGGGCGCTGGGGAGGAGCATAATTGGGAGGTAGGTGAGGAGGAAGACGACAGAGGCCAGGGGACAAGGGGACAAGGAGACAAGGGGACAAAGGTCAGAAGGGCGACTTGCGCCACGCAGGAGGCGAACGAATTGCCAGACAGCAACTGCGAAGCCGAGAAGGGATAGGGCGGCGGTCAGGGGGTCGAAGAGGGGGCGGTGGGGGAGGTTGAAGCGGATGTATGGATCGCCCCGGAGGAAGAACATCCCCAGGCAGGCGCGGACCCCGGCCCAGACTTCGGCCCAACTGGCGGCAGCGACTTGCTGCGTGCGGGTCAGGAAGCTGCCGGGGTGGGTCAGCCAGTAATGGGCCAGCGGAGCCAGCGTCAGGGCGGCGACGGCGACGAAGATGGCCAGTTGGCCCAGGCGAGCGCGGCGGTGGCCCCGGTCGGCGACGAGGAGGGTCAGCAGCGCCGCCGCTAGCGGGATAGGGAAGACGCGGGCGGCCAGGTAGGTATACGCTGTCAGGCCACAAAAGAGACCGGCCAGGAGGAGCCAGGGGAGGCCCCCCTTCCCCACCCCCAACCCCTCCCCTTCGCCCCAAACTTGGGGGGAAGGGGAGGGGCGAAGGGGAGGGGTTGGGGGGCGCAGTCCCCGCCACAGCGCCGCGACGGTCAACGTCTGCAACAGCGGCTGGGTCACGGCGCGGAACCCGTAGCGGCTGAGGATGAGGTGCCAGAAGGAGGTGGCGAGGAAGGCAGCGGTGAGGAGTGCTACCCAGTCCGCGTCGCGCTGCCCGTGCAGCAATTCGTGGACTGCCCAGACGGCTATCGCGACGGTCGCCAGCCCCATCAGGGCCGCGCTTAGCCGCAGCGCCAGCCGTGTCACGCCGAGCAGTTTCATCCACAAGGCAGCCCAGTAGAAGAACAGCACCTCCTTGCCGGTGTAGGAGGGGATGAAGACGGGGGTCTTGAGACCACGGGCGATCTCGCTGGCCAGGATGCCGTTAGCGGCCTCGTCGTAGTGGAGGCCGAGAGGCAGTTCGGGTAGACGGTACAGGCGCAAGCCCGCTGCGACGAGCAGGATCGAGAGCAGCGCCACGGTGAATGACCAGCGCGGGGTACGGGTGGTCTCATTCATCGAGAGAGATTATAGCAGGCGGGGGGCAGGATGCAAGAAGCAGGAGGGTGGTAGCGCGCGCCTGCCCATTCTCGCTGTGGACGTGACGGCAGCAGAGGCCCGCCCTGCTGCACTCCATCGCCTCGCCGGCTACGCGAGCGTATCGGAGATGGGGATGTCGAGTGGGCCGACTTCCTGGACGACGACGTGGATGACGAGTTCGTGTGAGCCAGGCTCGAGTGTCTGACCGGCGACGTGCAGCGTGACGATCGCGCCGATGGGGAAGAGGAGCGGTGCCTCGGCGGATACCGCGCTCATTGAGCGCGAATCACCGTCGGGTGGGATCAGAGTGACCTGCGCGGGGTCCATTGCCTGCCTATCCACGTCGAGGCCGGTGAAGGCAGCAATAGTGGCAGGAGCGATGGTGTTCTTGATGTCGAGGGCAAAGCCGCCGTCCTCGGCGTGCAGGGATCCCTTGACGTAGAGTTTCTTCAACACGAACGGTGGAATAGCGGGCATGGCCGGCTCCTTATTCTCGTAGTGTAGGTGTTGTAGCACAGATGGGGAAAGATTGCAAGTCGGGCAAGAGAGGCGGGCGCTGGGTGCGCGGTTCTACGGTTATACAGAGGGGAGGGGAAACAGGCTAGGAAAGTAGCAGTATCCCCCCGGCTGTCCCCGCCACCAGGAGCGCGGACGGCGCGATGAGCCGGTAGATAGGCCCCCACTCGGCCTTGAAGTAGACGCGGGTCAGCGCCAGGCAGAGGTGAACGGGGGAGAACATCACTCCCAGGAAACCTCCTGCCATCAGCCAGGTCACCCACGCTGGTGCGATAGTTCCTCTGCCCACGACCAACAGTGGCAGTATCACCGGGAAGCCGATGCTGAAGGCCGCTGCCGACACGCCGGTCAGCAGCCCGGCGATGAAAGGCACCACAAAGGCGACCACCACCAGTGGGATATGCAGGTCAGTCAGAGCGTCCGAAACGGCGAGGACGGCGCCGCTGGTATCCAGCACGTGACGGAAGATCAGTGCACCGAAGATGACCACCACCGTTTGCCAGGGGATGCGCTCGCGAAGTACCGCCCCCAGATCGCGCAGTGGGATGTGCTTGACCATCATCATCAGCGCGATGGTTACCAGCACGCTGAGGATCAAATTGAGGCGCTCGTCAACAGGGAGGGTCAGCGAGAGGGTGATGACGAGCACGATGGGCCATACGCTCGTCGCCAGCGTGCGCAGGCTTTGTGCGCGAAGGGTCGGAGGCTGGTCGTTGGCGCCGCGCCGTGGCAGCCCCAGCAGTCCGAAGAGCAGGCCACCTACCACTGCCGCCACCGTCAGGGGCCACGTGGCTTCCGCCAACTGGGTCGTCGTCAGGCCCAGCAGTGCCGCTGCCAGCATCATAGAGGGGTAGAGCGGGAAGACATATTCCCAGATGTGGCGGAACCAGTAGTTGACGAAAGTCTTGCGTTCTCGGCTCACCCCCAGCCGCTCGCCCACCTCGTCCACCATCGGGGCCGAGAACATAGCCCCGCCGATCATCGGCAGAAGTCCCACCAGCGCCGGGAGCACCGCGATGACGATGCGCCCATTGGGGATCAACGCCTGGAGCGCCTCGACCATCCCCTTCAGTCCGGCGGTCTGGCGTAGGAGTTCACTCAGGGTCATGATCAGCACGACGGCCAGCGCCAGTCGCAGCGTCAGCAGATCTACGGTGGTCAGGAGAATGTCACGCATGATCTCTGGGAGGGGGTAGGCGAAGAGGAGCCCGACTGCCACGGAGGCGAGGAGGAGCACCAGGCCCAGGTTCCATTTGCGGCTCAGTAGTATCACGATGCCAGCGAAGACGAGAGTCAGCTTGAGTAGTGCAATCACAGATATTCCTTTCTCGGGAGCATCGGCCTGAAGAGCCGGTGTTGGGTGTTCCAGCGCCACCTCTTCAGGGTGGCGCGGTCCAACTTGCCGCGTGCATGGCACAGGAAGTATACCCGGAAGCCACAGGAAGTCCAATTGCTCTCTCTCGCCTCCTCCCTGAAGCGGGAAGGGGGTTGGGAGGTCAGGCAAATTGACGGCCAACGGGTACTGAGGTACAATAGTGCCACCCATGTTCGATGGAGGCATTGATGTCACGCAGGCGTAGGTCCCGTCGTGGGGAAATTGACCATTTTTGAGGTTTATGCCGGTGATAACTGAGAATGTGACCGGTGTACAAAGGAGAAGGAGCAATGCAAATCGTGACTGATAGTGGGACAGACGTATGCCTATCCCCAGAGCAAGTGACTGGATTAGGCATTCACATTGTTCCCCTCGTTGTTACCCTCGGTGGCAGATCCTACCGTGAAGGCGTGGACATCCGACCGGATGAATTCTATCGCTTGCTGGCGGCGACGGATAGTCTACCCATCACATCACAGCCCTCGGCGGGTGACTTTGCCGAGACCTACCGGCGGCTGGCCGTCACTGACCCTGACATTCTGTCTATCCACATGAGTTCAGGGTTGAGCGGCACGGTCAACGCGGCCCGAGCAGGAGCAGCACTGGTGCCAGAGGTGAACGTCACCATCGTAGATACCAAGACACTGTCAGCCGCAGCGGGGTGGCAGGTGGAGGCGGCGGCGCGGGCGGTGGAAGCAGGCTGGACGAAGGAGCGGGTTCTAGCACTGATGGAGCGGATCGGCAAGGCCAGCGACAGCGTCTACACGTTAAAAGAGCTGAAGTACCTGATTCATGGTGGGCGCATCAGCCACATGAAGGGGCTGATCGCCTCGGTGCTGAACATCAAGCCGCTGATAGGGGTGGAGAAAGAGGGGGGGACATACGTGCAGATTGGGCAGGCACGAACGTTCAAGCGAGCGGTCAAAGGGTTAGTTGATCTCATGGCCAAACAGCATGCGCCCGGCAGCGCCCTGAGAGTGCAAGTGCTTTACTCGGACAACCCGGAAGGAGCGGCTATGCTGCGCGAGCAGGTAGATCGACGCTTTGATTGCACGTGGTTGCCGGTTGGGCCCATGTCGCTAGTGCTAGGAGCACACACAGGACCGAGCATGGTGGGAGTTGCCTACGCGCCTGTGGAAGCGTTTGCAGATATGCCATAGCACAGCGCATGTGGGCGGGAAGCCCGCCTAACCACTCGCTCTGCGATCCGTTCGCTCGAAACCACGCACGATTTGGAGCGTGGGGGAGAGCGGGAAAATTCGCAGGCTTAACCTGCCCGAACTTTCATAACACTCCCGAACCGGACTTGAGACTTCCGCTGCCCACGCGGCGGCTGATGCGCGACACCGTTTCTGAGTGCAAGGGATGGTAGTATGGCGAACGTTAGCGATGCTGGCGACCGAGCAACGAAGTGGGTGCGCTGGATTGCCCGCGGGACAGGCTCATTGGTAGCGGCGCTTTGGCTGTTTATGGGCATCGTCTCTGGGATAAATGAGCCTGGTCCGTGGACGCTGTAAGATGTGATAATGACAGGGTTGATCACTACTTCGGTAATGTGGCTGTTTCAGTTGCAAGAGGGGATGGGCCAAGCGGCAAAGTTTCACTTAAGGCAAGAAAGAGGGAAGGATATTTATCGAGAGCGAAAGACTAGATTTGGGAGTTGGTGTTTTCAGTGTATGGAACATGGAATGGATGAACGACTTGTTCGGTCCAAATGACCAGATTCTCAACAACACCTGGCACCAGGTGTGGATTGATCACGCTTTATACTCCGGCAACCAGGATGGCCCTTGGGTGAGCAACGCGCACGTACACCGCATCATGGCCGGCGACAGCCCTATCTGGAGGAAGTACAAGCACGCATCTGACCATTTCCCAGTCTCAGTAAACGTCAATACTTAGAATCTATCCGATGTCCTGCGGAATCACTCGCCGCCGTATGCTTAAACTGATCGCCGCCACCACCACGGCGGCGGCACTCGCGCCTGCCTTCCACGCTCGCGCCCGCTATCCCATCCCGCCGGAACCCGAACAGGAAGACGAGGACACCGACGCCTGGGCCTTGATGGGCCGGGCCATCCACACCCTCGCCTTTTACGACCAACCCTCCACCTCCGCCACGCGGCTGGCTACCCTCCGTCGCGACCAGTCCTTCCTCATCACCGGCGAGGTGCATGCCCCCTTCAGCGCCCACAATGACCTGTGGTACCAAACACCCCTGGGCTACGTCCACTCCGCCTGGGTGCTCCCGGTGCGCGTCTATCCCCCTCAGCCCCTCATACGCAATGTGGGCGCATGGGGCTTTTGGGGCGAGGTCTCCCAGGTCTTCACCGAGGCTCGCAGTGGGCCTCACCCCCAGGCCCGGAAGGTCTACCGGTTCTACGGTGGTACCGTCTACCACGTTGTGGACGCATTTGAGGATGAGGAGGGCACCGGCTGGTACAAAGTCTTCGACGAACTACCGCCGACGGATTATCAGTGGGTATTGGCACGGGACGTGCGCTGCATCCCCCGCGCCGAGATGTCCCCCATTCACCCCTTCGCGGGTGAGAAGCGCATCGAAGTGGACCTGAGCCAACAGAGGCTGACCTGCTACGAGGGGGCACGGGTCGCGTTCACCACGCTCGTCGCCTCCGGCGTAGGGACGTCGCAGTTGGAGGATGGCACGGTGGTGGACCTGAGTACGCACACGGAAGAGACGTGTGTGCTGCTGAAGCAGCCGTCGCGCCACATGAGCAACCGCCCGCAGAAGCCAGACGATCCACCACCGCCGGTGCTCATCTTCGACCTGCCGGGCATTCCCTGGAACGTCTTCTTCGACATGAGCGGCACCGCCATTCACGGCACCTACTGGCACAACGACTTCGGCGTACGGCGCAGCCACGGCTGCCTGAATGTCTCCTGCGAGGCAGCCCGCTGGATCTACCGCTGGGTCTACCCCATCGGCGGCTACGAGGATGACTTCATCCAGAGCGACCGCCGGGTCGGCACGTCTATCGGTATTTTCTAGCCGTTAGCCATCAGCCATTAGCGGTTAGCAATGGGGTGGGGGCTTCTGTGCTGGCGCGGCTGTGAGGCTCCCCCACCTGGCGGTGGGGGCTTCGAGGTGAACTTACTCCACAAAGGCAAATGTCTCCCACACCTGGCGCAGGAGCGGCGGAATGGTGTCGCTCCCTATAGCCTGCATCCGCAGCACATATAGCCAGTAGTCAGGCCCCTGCACCACCAGCGCCTCGCCTGGCCCCCCCTCTGCTCCAGGCCAGTCTTCGTGGAAGAGAAACGCCATTTGACCCTGCCGCTCCATCTCCTCAACGCCCAGCACGCGAGGTGGCGCATCTTGGTCATGGGTCGTCTCCAGCATCACGACCGCGTTGTTGAGCAGCAGAGGCTCGATGGGGCCGGGGGCCCACCAGAGCGCGATCTCACCGTCTCCGTAGCGCCACACGCGCCCCCCGGCCCACTGGTCCCCCTGGGCCACCAGCACCGCGAAGTCCTGGGGCACACGCACGTCCACCCCGGTGGGCAGGTCACCCGTCAGGTCACGGAAACGGATGGGGGCTGGCCGGAAAATCAACTCCCGCTTCCCTTCGACCTCCAGCGTGGATTGCACGTACACCACCAGCCGCCAGTCCCCCTCCGGCGGTTCGAGCGGGAATTGCAGTGTCTCATCGGCAGCGTACCGATTTCCCTCCCGTGGCGTCAGGTTGAATTGCCACCCGGGTAGCCCCTCGGGGTCCAGCACGGCAGCGCGGACGGTCGCCGTCACGCTGACGCCTGGCGGCGGCACCAGTTTCACCTCGATGGGCACCGGCTGCAGGGCCGAGACTCGCTGAGGCCAGCGGATGGTCAGCGCTAGCGGCGGGATAGGGGTGGCGGTTGGGGTGGGGAATGGCGTCGGCGTGGGTGACGGCGTGAGCGTGGGCGTGGGGGTCGGAGGAGGTGTGGCCGGCGTGCAGGCCGCCAGCAGCGCCAGAAAGATGCATAGTTGCAGACTATAGATTGCAGATTGCAGACTTCTTGGGAGGCAGGGTTTACGTAGCATATTCGTTTTAACCCTCTCGCGTAGACGTCGTCTGTCTGCCCGTCAACCGCTGCATCAAAAAGTCCTCAAAGGCCGGTAGGTCCTTCCAATCCACTGCACAGTTGATCATCCTGGCGTTATTGTCAACTACGGTGTAGCCATCGTCGGTGACCCGGATACCCAGCCTCTCCATCACAAGAAGTTCCTCAGAGAAAGCAAGGTAAATGGCTACTGTGTCAAAAAGCGTCGAACTTCTTGTTTCAGTGTCAAGCTCCCGCGCCCATCCGGCGTTCTCTATCCAGATTTGGTAATTTTCGATCAGCGCCTGAACAAGCGGCGCCTCACAGTCACACACCGCGCGGTACTTTTCCCCCTCAAGTTGAACAAGACCACATGTGTCAAGCGGTGTAATGGTCATGTCCCATGGCGCTGCGAAGACCTTTTGACAGTCTTTTGGGTAAGCGCGGACGTTGTACTCGGCGCTAACCTTCTCGCTGCCGCCATACCCCCGCCGAATGCTGCCGTGCATGCCGACGAATCTGGCCCGCTCGGCAATTCTCGGCTCACGTTCAAGAGCGGCGCTAACGTTTGGCACAGGACCGATGCAAATGAGCGTGATGGGCTCAGACGAATCCATAATGGTATCAATCAAGGCACCGACGCCATCCTCGTGGACCGGGCCGGGATAACCCGATAGTTCATATCCTCTCACCCAGGGCGCTTGAGTGGCAGGGGCGTTTCCAAGGGGAACCCCTATGCCAACAGATATGTCTGTCCGTCCGCCAATCTCCAGCATCTTGGCTACGATTTTAGCGCGGTACGTAGTGTCCCCAGTATCGGTCACAACCAGCCTGACGTCAAGCTCGGGCGACTTGAGCATCATGGCCAATGCCCACGTATCGTCAATATCGGTCCCGATGTCCGTGTCGAGAACGACGGGGATCTTTTTATGTGCATTTGAGATTCTGACGTCCATAATGATACCTCCTTAACAAGCTCAGAGTTCTCTCGGAAAAGGGTAGTAGTCCAACCGTGTTGGGCGTTGTTTGGCCCAGGATAGCCAGTGCGATTGGCCTGCTGCCCGTCAAGAAGTTCCTTGCTCGACTTTCCGGGAAATCTCGCTCGATCGGCTCAGCCGCATGCCGGTTAACGTTCAGCGGCCCTGCTTGGCAGCGGTTTCTCCGGCCAATAGTGTCTCCACCGCCTGGCGGGTGGGCAAAGAGGGTTGGGCACCCAGCTTGGTGGTAGCCAGGGCACCGGCTGCGTTCCCCCAACGCACCGCCTCGGCCGGCGATCGGCCCTCGGCCAGGGCCACGGCGAAGCCGCCCACGAAAGCATCGCCCGCGGCCGTGGTGTCCACCGGCGTCACGTCGAAGGCGGGGAAGAGTTCTGTCCCCCCTGCTCGCGCCAGCAGTGCGCCCCGTTCGCCCAGGGTCAGAATCACTGTGCCCACGCCCGACTCCCTCAGCGCCACGGCCGCTGCCCCGGCTTCGGCCTGGTCTCCCACGGGCATACCAGTCAAGAGCGCCGTCTCGCTCTCGTTGGGGATAAGCACGTCCACCAGCGATAGCAACGCAGCAGACAGTGGGCGGGCGGGGGCCGGGTTGAGAACGACCGTCACCCCATGAGCGCGGGCCACCTCAGCGGCCCGGGTCACAGTTTCCAGCGGACTCTCCAGTTGCAGCAGCAATGCGGCGGCGGCGGCGATAGCGGCTTCGGCAGTGTCCACATCGGCGGGGGAGAGGCGCACATTGGCCCCGGAGGCGACGACGATGCTGTTTTGCCCGGTGTCGTCCACCACGATAAGTGCCACGCCGGTGGCGGCCTCCGGGTCCTGGGTCACAAAGGTGTGACCCACGCCAGCAGCAGCCAGGTTGTCGAGCAGCGGGCCGGCGAAGGCGTCGCGCCCAACCCGCCCGACCATCGAGACCTGGGCCCCCAGCCGGGCGGCGGCCACCGCCTGGTTGGCGCCTTTGCCGCCGGGTACAGTGTGAAAGTCGCCGCCGATGATCGTCTCTCCAGGCTGAGGGATGCGCGGCGCGCGGGCGACCAGGTCCATATTCAGGCTACCGACGACGGTCACGTGTGCAGCCATACATCTTATCCTTTCACCCTGCATGTGCTTACACACTATCACAGAATAGAGAAGGTGTCAAGAAGACTTGCCTGACACTTCTGCTTCCCTGGTGATTACCCATCCCCCGGCAGCCACAACGCTGGACAACCGCCCCAAAGTAGAGTATACTTGAACCATATCTGTTACCTACGGAGGAACTATGAGCAAAGATTTTCCCGGCCGGGGCACAGTGGCGCTCCTCAGAACCAGCCCGGAGACGGTGCTGGAAGACTACCCCCGACTGATGGAACTGGCGGGCTTCCGGGAAGCCTTGCCCCAGGACAAAGAGACCATCCTCAAAATCAACATCTCCTGGCAGACCTGGTACCCGGCCTGCTCGACCGCTCCCTGGCAACTGGAGGGGGTGATCCGGGCGCTGCAGGCCGCTGGCTACCAGAACCTGATCGCTGGCCACAACGACACCGTCGTCGTGGATGCCCACGTGGGCGAGAGGAACAACAAACACAAGTACGTCGTCGAAAAATACGGCCTGCGCAATGTCCACCTCTTCGAGCCACAGTACAACTGGGTGCGCTACGAGCCTAAACAGCCTTTCCTGGTACTGGACCAGGTCTACCCTGAGGGAGTATACATCCCCGAGTTCCTC
>DAOUEC010000093.1:0-38868 GCA_034430655.1 Anaerolineae bacterium | reverse complement strand
GCCCCCCCTCAGTCCCCCCCAACTTTGGGGGGGAAGCGGGGGAGGGGAGTCCCTTTGAGGTCCGTTCCCCCTTTCGGTGGCGAACCGCTTGAGAGCGCGGATGGCAACCGGTTCGTCGTAGTTATTGCGGGTACAGCGGGTCTGGCACAGGTGGGTACAGACGTAACCGGTCACGCCGGGGAGGGGATTGCGGGAGAGAATGACCTCCAGCGCCCGGTCGTACTCCCCCTGGGAGATCAACCAGGCATACTCCGGCACGTCCTGAAGGACCGCGCACTGCTGCACGCAGGGGGCGGTGATGCAGTCGAAAAGTTCCAGACCCGATTCGACCTTGGGAAGACCGTAGGGATGATAACTCTTTTTGTACCGTGGATCCTCCAGGGCCCGCGCGGCCTCTCGTTCCAGATTGGCCAACCTATCCTGGGCCAGTTCCTCCAGGCTCGTCACCCCCAGGTCGTGCATGTCTCTCTCCAGGTTCTCCAGATATTGAAGGAACCTGGAGTAGCCGCCCGGTTTCAGGAGGTCCGAGACTGCGGTGACGGGCCGGGCCCCGGCAGCCAGGATGGACGTCAGATTGAGGGCATCGGCTCCGGCCGAGAAAGAGACGTTCAGAGCCTGCCCTGAGCTTGACGCTTGCACTGAGCCCAGTCGAAGTGAAGGGTCGCCGCCGAATTCCTGGGAAAGTTTGTGGAACAGGTTGATGGTAATTGGATAGAGGGCGCGTCCCGACATGTACATTTCGTCGCCGGGGAGGGTGCCCTTGTGGTTGGCCAAGGCCAGGGTGTTGCTCAACTTCACCCCAAAGGTCAGGCCTCGCCCTGCGGCCACCCGCTTCAGCGATCTGATCAACTCCACCGCCTGGCCGTACTGCAGGTCGTGCTCGAACACAGCAGCGGGGATGTGGATCTCCCTGAAACCGAGGCGGTCGTGGAGGATGTGCATCACCACCTCCTGGCCCAGCAAGGTGGGGTTCAGTTTGACCGTGGTGTGCAAGCCCCTTTCCTCCAGCAGATACCGGCCGATGCGTTCGATCTCGTCGGGGGGACAACCGTGCATGGTCGAAAGGGTGACGTTGTTTGTGATACGAGCTGGAATCTCAAGGTCGGCGAACTGAGGGAAGTCCTTTCTCAGGACTGCCTGGATTTCGGCGATCTCCTCGGAGGCATCCTCCAGCCTATCCATGAAACGGGTCATGGGGGGGCTCTGTATCCCCTCCAGGTTGTAGCCGATGCTCATATTGAAAACCGTTCCGCAGGGGACGCTGCCTTCGAAGCCCAGGAGTCTACGCAGGACGTGGATCAACACCCAGGCCTTGACGTACTCGCTGGCGGACTGACCCAGCCTGAGTTCCTGGGACCATTCGACGTTATACCCCTCGTCCTCCATGTCAATGCACGGCCTGGGAATCTCCAGTTCGTCCATGATCTGCACGGTTTTCAGTTCGATGAACCGGCCCCCGGAGAGCCAGGCGCAGACGATATTCTGCGCCAACTGGGTATGGGGGCCCGCCCCCGGCCCGATGGGGGTGGCCAGGTAGTGCCCAAAGAGGTCCTTGATGACGTAAGGACTGTCTTCCTGGGGAATGTAGAAAAGAGAGCGGTGGATGCCAAAGATGGACTGGTTCTCTTCGAGTTCTGTCAGAATCCAGTTAAGAAGGCCCTCGAAGGATTGGACGTTCATGGTATCAGACATTCTGCTTCCTCCTGCAAGGGATCAAGCGGGATAAGTCACTCCTGCACAAACGGCTTTCCCAGTCCCCCTGGCGACCGGCCGCGGATGATCCGGTCTATTGTGCGGGCCAGGCGAGTGGGCAGGAGAGCCAGCAGCCGGTCCACCCCCTCGCTGCTCACCAACAGCAGCGCGAAGATCATCAACGCGAACGGGGCGGAGGAGAAAATTTGGGTGGGGACAGCAGCGAAGGCCGGGTTCCGCTGCAGGATGCTGCCGAGGGCTTTGAGGAGACCGAAGAGATAGGAGCCCGCCGCCACGCGCCAGGGGCTCCAGCCACCGAAGATGACGATGGCCAAAGCGATCCAACCGATGCCGAAGGTATGGCGGTGACTCCAGCCCAGTTTGATGCTCAGCGAGTAGGATGCCCCGGCCAGCCCCACCAGCGCGCCACCGATCACGGTGTAGACGTACCGCAGGCGGTTGACATTCACCCCCCGGGCGAAGGCCGACTCCGGCCGCTCCCCCACTCCCTGTAGTTTCAGCCCCGGCTGGGTCCTGGAAATCCACCACCAGGTGACAACGATAGAGAGCAGGCTCAGGTAGACGATCAGGTTGTGGTCGAAGAAAACCGGGCCTAAGATGGGAATCTTGGCCAAGTATGGGATGGGCATGTGGGGTACCGAGGGGCCAGGCTTGCGGACGAAGGGGTTGCCCAGGAAATCGGCCAGTTCCAGGCCCAGCATCGTCAGCACGAAACCAACGGCCACCTGCTCCTGGCGCAAAGTGATGCTGGCAAAGGCGATGGTCAGGGCGATCAGGGCCCCCACCGCCATCGCGGCCAGGAACCCCAGCGCCACGCTGCCAGTGGTAAACGCGACGGCGAAGCCCATCATAGCCGAAAGGGCAATGGAGCCATCCAGCGATAGATTGATGACGCCGCTCTTCTCCGAGATCGTCTCTCCGATGGAGGCCAGGATCACCGGCGTGGAGGCGGCCACGACTGAGGAGAGGGTTCGAACCAGGAAGTTGGTGTCCATCAGGCCACCTCCTCCTCTGGGGCAGGCACAAGACCTGCCCCTACGTCCTGCCGGGCCTGTCGCCGGGCCAGCAGCGCCCGCCAGCCGTTCACCAGCATCACCGCCAGCACCACCGACGCCTCCAACACACCGCCCAGGGAGGAATCCAGATGCATATTCAGTTCCAGCCGGGGGCTCCCCACCCCCACGGCGGCGAAGAAGAGCGCGATGAGGGGCACCCATTGGGGCCGATAGCCAGCCAGGAGGGCGACCAGAAGAGCAAGGTAGCCCTGCCCGCCGGAGATCTCCGGAATCATGCGCCCGTATCTGGCGGAGCAGCGGATGGCGCCAGCCAACCCGGCCAGCCCCCCGCAGGCGGCGAAAGCGGTCAGCAGGCGTGGCGTGGACGGGACTCCCAGCATGAAGGCGGAGCGGAAGTGCTTCCCCATCGCCTTCAACTCCAGTCCCCAGCGGGTCCCCCGCAGGAGGAAACAGGCGATGGCAACCACTGCCAGGGCCAGGATCACCGCCAGCGGCGCGACGCGCAGATTGCCCAGCCGGGGCATCCAGGCCGGATCGGGGAAGGGATCGGTGCCGCTCATCGTCGCCCCGTCCGCCGGTTTCCAGGGGTTAAAGATGAGCCAGATGGCCAACCCCTGCGCCACGTAGTTGAGGCCCAACCCGCCGAAGATCTCGTGCACTTTGCCGTAGACCTTCAGGAGGCCTGCCAGTGCTCCCCAGAGCGCGCCGCCCAGCGTCCCAGCCAGGAGCATCAGCGCCAGCACCGGCACCTGCGGCCAGAGGAGGTTGCGGGCCACCCAGGTGGCGAAGATGGCGCCCAGGATGATCTGCCCCTCCACGCCGACGTTCCACTGGCCGGCGGTGAAGGTGATGCTCATCCCCACGCCGCAGAGGATGAGCGGCACGCAGGCGGCGACGACGTCGGCGATCTTCTCCGGGCTCTCGAAAGCGCCGGACAGGATGTTGAGATACGCCTCCCCCGGGGGCGCGCCGACGGCGACCAGGATCAAAGTAGTGAACAGGAGCGCCAGGAGAATCGGCGCCAGGCTCAGGAGGACGTTCTTCAGCTTAGATGTGATCTTCATGGCCTACGTCTCAAGTTCCAGGTTTCACGTCTCACGTTTCACGCTTCACGTCTTTCCCCGCGATCAGGTACCCCAGTTGCTCCACCGTCGTGTCGCATGCCTCCACCGGTGCCGACATCCGGCCGCCGAAGAAGATGACGATGCGGTCTGACCGCTCCAACAGTTCGTCCAGGTCGGCGGAGATGAACACGATGGCGGTTCCCTCCTCCCGCCGGGCCAGTAACTGCTGCCAGATCCAGTTGGCCGACTCCACATCCAGCCCACGGGTTGGATGCTCCATCAGCAGCAGCCGCAACTCTGGCGGAAGCAGAGCCAGCAGTACCCGCTGCTGGTTGCCGCCGGAGAGGGCCTCTACCCGGCTCTCAGGCACACCGACGACGTTGAAGTGGCGGATGCGCCCGGCGGCCCGCTCCCGGGCGGCCGCCCAGTCAATGAAGAAAGGGCCATTGCGCTCGGCCAGGGCGAAGTGCTCGGTGAGGGTGAGGCCACCGACCAGTCCCTCTTCCAGCCGTCCGGCAGGCATATAGGCGACGCCGGCCTCCTCCAGGAAGCGCCGATAGGGGGCACTGGTCAGGTCCCGCCCGTCCACCACGATATGGCCCGAGGCGACCCGCTCCAGCCCCGCGCAGGCCCGCAGGAACAACCGCTGCCCGCTCCCCTCCAGCCCGGCCAGCCCGATCACCTCGCCCGCGCGCACCTGGAGGCCAGCGTCCTCCACGGTGAGGCGGTAGGAGGGGATGGTCACTCCTTCCAGTTGCAGGACCACCGGCCCTGGTTCCACCGGGACGCGCTGGGTTGGCGGGAGGCTGCGCCCGAACATCATCTCCACCAGCCGGTCCACCGGACAGGGCATCTCGGCCTCACCAGCCACTTTGCCCCGCCGCAGAACTGTCACCTGGTGGCAGAGTTCGCCCACCTCCTCCAGTTTATGGGAGACGAAGATCACCGAACGGCCTTCTTCCTCGGCCAGGCGGCGGAGAGTCGCAAAGAGTCGCGCCTTCTGGGGGGCAGAGATGCCGGTGGTAGGCTCGTCCAGGATGATGACCTGCGCACCCAGGGCCAGGAGGCGCAGGATCTCCAGTTGCTGCCGCTCGCCGATGGTCAGGCTGGTCACCTCAGCCTCGGGATCCAGGTCAAACTGGAAGCGAGTACCCAGTTCCCGCAGCGTCGCCCGCCCCCGCCGCCGGTCTGGGAGCAGGCGGCGGTCTGAGGCGAGCAGGAAATTATCCAGGACTCGCATCTGGGGGAAGTCCAGGGGATCCTGATGGAGCATACCAATGCCGTGCAGGACGGCCTCGGCAGGAGAAGTGAAAGACACCGCCTGCCCGTCCACCAGGATCGTGCCGCCGTCGGGAGCCTGGTAGCCGGAGAGGCACTTCATCAGGGTGGTCTTACCAGCACCGTTCTCGCCCAGCAGGCCGTGGATGGCGCCGGACTCCAGTGTTAAGGAGACACCATCATTGGCCCGGATGGGGCCAAAGTATTTGCGGATGTCGAGGAGTTCGACTTTCATACTGGATGCTGGATGGTGAGCAGAAGGGGCGGAATCCTGAACCCTTTACAGTTCCAAAGCACGGCGCAATCGTCGGAACCAGAACGACATCACCGCGCTGGAACACCATACAACTCTCTCCAGTTGTCGTATGCGGCATCCTCTCCGTTGTCCCAAACGCGCTGCAACGAGGCTTCGGAGAGAAACGACCAGATGGGCCGCTCTCTATGCTCAGCGAATAACTCGGCCAGGCTGAAAAGGATGTCCAGCGATCTTTCGATAACCCGGTCTTCGTTGATCCCTTGAACCTGGGCCAGGCGGCTTAGACGCTCCGCGCGGTCGGCGGAAAGCCATATACGCTTCTCAACAGCGGTCAGCGGTTCATTCATCATACCTCCAGTCTCATCGTGAGGAGGTGCCAGGCACACAGAAGGTGCCTGGCACCTGTTTTGGCTTACCCGCTGGGGCCTTCCATGCCCTCCAGTAGTTGCTCCATGTACCAGATTTGCTCGTCGGTGGCCACTTCGCCGTCGGCCAGGAACGGACTTCCATCCTGGTAATTGAGCGGCCCAACGAAGAGGCTGATGGAGCCATCCGCCAGCCCGGCGATGAACTCATCCACGTGACCAGCCCACTCGTCGGCGAGGGCGGGGCCCTCCAGAAAGCCTACAGCGCTGGTGTCGCGGTTGTTGATGTCGCTCCAGTCCGGCCCGGACCAGACGAACTGCTGCTTCCAGGTCCCATCCATTACCTCCCCAACGCGCTTCAGGTAGCCAGGACCCCAGTTGAAGTAGGGCACGCCCAGGCAGACCTGGGGGGCCTCGTCGCAGGCACCCTCGTAGTCATAAGGGATAGCGAAAACCCGTTCCCCCTGGCCCGCCCGCTGCCCGGCGACCACGATGGCCTCGGTGGTGTCAATGCCGGAGAGCAGCACGTCCGCCCCCGCGTTGATCAGGTCGTTGGAGACTTCAGTGGGATCAAGGGTGACGCCCGGGATGTTGAACCAGAACCCGATCCAGGTGACGATGAAGCGCAGGTCGTCTGGATCCATCCCCCGGTAGTTCTCGTAGCAATAACGAGCGCCCAGGTAGACGGACGAGGCCAGGCGACGGGTCTCATCGTTGATGAGCGGCCCCACGTAACCGATAGTCCCGCTCTCCGTCGCCAGGGCGGCGGCGCAGCCAGCGATCATCTTGCCGTACTCCATCCGGCCCATGTAGTTATCCACGTTGGCGGGGGCCTCGCCGATCCAGACGTGGTCACCGGAGATGTGGATGAAGGTGATGTCCGGGTACTTCTCCGCCGCCAGGTCGGTATCCTCCATGAAGTCGTCGGAGGTCGTGAAGACCATCGCCGCCCCCTGGGAGACCATGTCGTCTACCACCTGCTCCAGGGTAGTCTCCGGCCGGTCGGCGGGGTTCAACTTGTCCAGATAGACGAAGCGTGTATTGGGGAGTTTCTCGGTGACGTACTCGGCGGCAGTGTAGTGAGCCTCGCTCCAGCCGTGGTCGTTGTACGGGCCGACCAGGATCACGCCGAAGACAAACTCCTCTGGCGCTTCGGTAGGGACCTCAGTGGGAGCCTCAGTCGGAGTCGGCTTTGGCGCGCAGGCGGCCAGCACCAGGGCCGTGATGACCAGGATACCCATCATATTCCACAGACGCTTATACATTCTTCACCTCCTTTGGGGATATCACTAACAGAGAGTTGCTGCCAGTCAAAGATGAAAGCGATTCACCGATGCACACCACCTCCTCTCAGTGTAGAAACGCTCAGATGATAGCACAATACACGCGCTTTAGCAATCCGTTACATCTCCTTCCTAATACCCATCTACTCCCTCACAAACAGCGGCACAAAGTCGAACTTCTCCACGTCCACCAACCCCTGGTCGGTCAGTTTGAGGGTGGGGATGACCTCCAGCGCCAGGAAGCCCAGGGTCATGAAGGGGTCGTGCAGGGAAGAGCCCAGGTCCTTGGCGACCTCCACCAGCCGGTCCATCTTGCGGCGGACGGTCTCCACCGGCTGGTCGGACATCAGGCCGGCGATGGGCAGCGGCACGGAGCCCAGCACTTCCTCCCCGGCGGCGGCGACCAGCCCCCCGCCCAGGTCGCCCACGGCACGGGCGGCGGTCATCATTGATGAGTCGTCGCATCCGGCGACGATCAGGTTGTGAGCGTCGTGGCCCACACTCCCAGCCAGCGCGCCGCGCCTGAGCCCCAGCCCGCGCACAAACCCTAACCCCACGTTGCCCGTGCCCCGGTGACGTTCGATCACCGCCATCTTGAGCAGGTCCCGCTCCGGGTCGGATACCGCCAGGCCGTCCACCACCTTCGCCGGTTCGATCAGGTGCTCGGTGACAACCTGATCGGGCACGACGCCGATGACCCGCACGCGCCTTCCCCCCCAAGGTTGGGGGGGACTGAGGGGGGGCGCCTTCCCCCCCAGGGTTGGGGGGGACTGAGGGGGGGCGGGGATAGTGAAGTCCAGGCGCTCCCACTCCACGTGCACGGTATCGCGCACGTGGAAATCCTCCACGGCGGGGACGGGCCAGTCGCTGACGGGGACTCCGTCCTGCGCGACCAGCACCCCGCCAGCGAAGACCATCTCGGCGCGGAAGTCCTTCAGGTTGGAGAAGACGACCAGATCAGCCCGCTTGCCCGGCCCGATTCCCCCCCGGTCGCGGAGGCGGAACCACTCGGCTGCGTTGAGTGTCGCCATTCGAATGGCCGTGATAGGGTCCAGCCCCTCGGCGACGGCCAGGCGGATCAAATAGTCAATGTGACCTTCGTCCAGGAGGTCCGCCGGATGGCGGTCGTCGGTGCAGAAGGCACAGCGGCGGGCGTTGCTGGGGGTGACGGCAGGCACGAGCGCGTGCAGGTTCCTGGCAGCGGTGGACTCACGGATGAAGACGACCATCCCCAGCCGGAGTTTCTCCAGCATCTCGTCAGCGGTCATACACTCATGGTCGGAGCCAGGGCCAGCGCCGACATAGGCCTGGAGCCACTTACCGCTGGTGCCGGGGGAATGGCCGTCAATGACGCGGCCCTGGAAGGCGACGAGTTTTTCCAGCGCTCCCGGCAGCCCCAGGACCGCCCCCGGCACGTTCATAAACTCGGCCAGCCCCACCACACGGGGCAAGTCGGCCAGGGCGACCAGGTCATCGGCGGTCAGTTCCGCCCCGGAGGTACCCATGTGCGTGGCGGGGACGCAGGAGGGAAGGTTGACGTATACGGTCAGCGGCAGCCCCTCAGAGGCCGCCAGCATGTAGCGGATGCCGTCGGCCCCGGCGACGTTGGCAATCTCGTGGGGGTCGGTGACGACGGTGGTGGTGCCGCGCGGCACGATGGCGCGGGCGAACTGCGGGGGGGTGACCATCGAGGACTCGATGTGGACGTGGGCGTCAATCAGGCCGGGGCAGACGTACCTCCCGCCCAGGTCAATCTCCTCCTTAGCCTGGTACTCTAGCCCCAGCCCCACGATGCAGTCCCCGGCGATAGCGACGTCGGTGCTGATGATCTCGCCGGTGAAGACGTTGATCACGCGCCCGTTGCGCAGCGCCAGGTCGGCGGGCTCGTCGCCACGGGCGATGGGGAGAAAGTGGGTGAGTTCCATTGAATGCCTCCTTGTACACCAGATTGGTCAGTCGGTTAATTGGTTGGGCCTCCCTGGAGCCGTGCCAGGAATTGGCGGACAGAGAGGATGGGAATCCGGCCGACCTGCTCCAGGTCCAGCAGGTCTCGGTCGCCGCTAACAATGAAGTCGGCTTCCCCGGCAACAGCACAGGCAATGACCCAGTCGTCGTCCGGATCGCGGCAGATGCGGGGCACCTCATCAGGCAAATCCACGATCTGGCCCAGGGCGGCGATGAGGGCCACAAAGCGGATGCGGGTCTCGGCGTCGTAGTACCGGTGAAGTCTGGGATACTGCAACACCCTGTTTAGTTCCTCCAACAGCACTGGGGAAGTCAGCAACACAAAATCACCGCATGCCAGGCGAACATCTACCAGATCGGCTATCGGAGGGTGATGGGTAATCAGATAACTGACCAGGATGTTGGTGTCCACCACGGCGCGCATCAGGTCTCCCGCGTTGCCCGGATTGCCTCAGCCACCAGAGTAGATGCCTCACCTTCGGAAAGAGCAGCGCGGGCACTCACCTCCTCAGCGATGTATCGCAGTTCGGCTAGCCAGGCTGCTCGCTTCTCCTTAGCCGCCCGCCATTCCCTGTAGTCCTCGAATTCTTCGTAAGGAATAATGACAGCCTGAGGCGTATCGTAACTGCGGACGATCACCGGCTCCCGTTTCAACCGAACGCGGTCTAGAATCTCCCGCCCCCGCCGCCGCAAGTCTGTGGTCTGTACAGTCCAGGTCATTTTCCACCTCCAATATGACACAAATTGTGCTATATTACTGTGCTATTGTATCACATCCAATGATACGAGTCAAGGAAAGGGATGAAGACAATTGACGGCGGTGTTCGACATTGCGGCCAGCACAATGGCCCATGTAGCCCGTGTTGAGGATGGTCACTAATAAAGCAACGTTGTAGTCCTAGGATCTGTACGGCAACGGCAGGGCTTTCAGACCGGGGACCGCATCGTACTTCGGATCCTTGTGCACCAATTCCGCATCCAACAGGCGGGCTAGGCTGCAGATCCAGGCATCGGCTACAGACACCAGACCCCTCGCCTTGACCTGCGCCGCCTCGTGGCACCATTCCTCCGTCGAATGCTCGATCTCCACAGGCCAGGCTTCTACCAGGTTTAGCACCCGCTGTGTTTCTTCCTGGCTGTGCCTGCGCAGATTCAAGTACTCCAACTCCATCAATGTCATAAAGGGCAGGTAGACCAGCGCCCCTCCAGAGTGAGCGGCCTTCAGGAGATCCAGTACAGTTTCGATGCCTTCCTCGTCATTCAAGACGGTAAGCACAGCCGAAGTGTCCAAGACGTAGCGCGACATTCAGTTTTTCTCCCGATCTTGTTCCCGCTGACGCTCCTGCCGTCGTTCCGCCAGCAGGTCATCTACTGTCGGCCCTCGACCCTTAAGTATACCCACCGCAGCCTGGACAGGGTCAGGAGGAATAGGATGTACAACGATCACCCCATCTCTGATTTGCCATTTCAGCCTGGTCTGTGGCACAATACCCATCTGCTCACGGATTTCCCGTGGCACCACCGTCTGACCGCGCACTGACACTGTCGTCTTCATATCCCCCCTCTCTACAAGACGATTGAGTATTTACAAGATGAATTATACTATCGTTTTACTATGCAGTCAACAGTACTACAGGAGGGTAGTTCTCAAATCCGCCGTGCCACGAACCGCCCTCGTCCCTTGCACCCCGCGAAGCGCCCCTCGCGGTAGATGACCTGCCCTCGCGAGATGGTCGCCCTGACCCGCCCCTGCACCCGCAATCCCTCGTAGGGGGTATATCCGGCCAGGTAGTGGAGGTCCTCGGCACGGATGACGCCTTCCGGCTGCGGGTCGTAGACGACGACGTCGGCGTCGGAGCCGGGCAGGAGCGCCCCCTTGCGCGGCCACAGACCCCACACGCGGGCCGGGTTGGCGGAGAGCAGCCCGACCAGTTGGGGAAGCGTCAGCCGCCCCTCCACAACGCCGTAGGTGTACGTCAAGGGCAGCAACGTCTCCATCCCCGGCAGCCCCCCCGGCGTCTGGGTGAAGTCATCGGTGGCGGTCTTCTGTGCCAGCGTGTAGTCACAGTGATCGGTGGCGATCAAATCTACCGCCCCGCCCTCTACCAACGCCCACAGCCGGTCGGGCTCGTCGGGGTCACGCAGGGGCGGCTGGAGGATGTAACGCCAGGGCTCCGGCCCCTCGTAGACAGTGTTATCCAGCAGCAGATATTGGGGGCAGGTCTCGCAGGAGACGGCCTGCCCGTTATCGCGCGCCTCGACCACCAGCGCGACGGAGCGTCCGGTGGAGCAGTGGACGATGTGGACCGGGGAGTTAGCGGCCTCGGCCAGGAAGAGAATCCGCTGGACCGCTTCCTGCTCAGCCAAAGCGGGGCGGGAGCGACCATGGTGCCGCCAGCCGGTCTCCCCGGCGGCGACCAGCGCCTCGGTCTGCGCCGTCACCAGCGCGTCGTTCTCGCAGTGAACCAGAGGCAGAAGCCCCAGGTCAGCGCAGGCCGACATCAGGCGCAGGATGGTGGCGTCGTCGGCGCAGTAGTTGGGCCGGTAGGTGGTATAGAGTTTGACGCTGGTCGTGCCCAGTTCCACCAGGTCGGCCAGTTCCCCCTCCCGGCCCGGCGGCAGGTCGGTGACCATCACATGAAGAGCGTAGTCAATGACCGCCTCCCGCGCCTCCTCCAGCCGCGCTCCCACCGCCTCCCGCAGGGTCCGGCCTGGGAACTGGGTGGCGAAGTCCACCACGGTGGTGACGCCCCCGCAGGCGGCGGCCCGCGTGCCGACGAACCAATCGTCGGGGGTCTGGTAGATGCCGGTGTCGAGCGCGATGTGGGTGTGGGCGTCAATGACGCCGGGAAGGACGTAGCACCCCTCGGCGTCCACCACGACAGTGTCGCGGGCCACGGGCAGGCCGTGCCCGATGGCCTTGATGCGCTCTCCCTGGATGAGCAGGTCGGCCTCGAAGGTGTCCTCGGGGGTGACGAGAGTGCCGCCCCTAATGAGTAGAGTTGCACTCGAATATCCTTTCATCGTACTCCCCATCTCCAATTGTACCAACTCATATCGTCGCCGTTCATTCCATCGTTCCACG
Organism: Anaerolineae bacterium; assembly: GCA_034430655.1. Classification (GTDB taxonomy): domain Bacteria; phylum Chloroflexota; class Anaerolineae; order B4-G1; family B4-G1; genus JAUWNP01. The sequence continues at coordinate 26,843 of DAOUEC010000093.1, read as the reverse complement.
TTCCACCAGCCCTTGATACCACGTCCCAGATGCCGGTAAAGTTCATGGGAACACCTCCTGATCCGGTCATAAGCCGAGTGCTCACGCCGGCTGATCCTCGGTCAGGTCGGCCTCAATCTCGGCAATCATCGTTTCGCACAGAGCCAACTCTTCCTGTTGCTCGACCAGATCGCCCTCGGTAATCCCGATCATTGTTTGCAGCACGTCCATCTGGGTCTGCCAGGTTTCCCGCGCCGCCTCGTCCTGTGCTTTGGTCAGCAGCCGCTGGGCGATCTCTGTCTCGTAACGCAAGCGCTCCAGTTCAGGTTCGAGCGCTTCTTCGATCTTGCCCTGAGCGCTGATGACTCGATCTTCCCACGCCTGTAGTACCTCTCGTTTCATCATCGTTCGCGCCTCCTCTGCATTATGGGGAATGGTGGCGAAATAGCGTCCTTCGTCCAGCGCACACTCGGCAAATCCGGCCAATCGCGTGTGGGCACGCGGCACGAACGCCTCCAGAACGTCAACCGCTTCAGTTGTTCCTTCGTGGGCCAGGATGAGCAGTGCTTCCTGCATCTGCCAGCGTGGGCTGGCGTCCTCCTCCAGCAGGACGCGACGCGCATCGGCGACCGTCTCTGGGCGCTGGCGCTGTCCAAAAGGCCGGCAGCAGCGTCCATAGCCTGGGCACGACTCGCCACAGGCAGAGACGTGGTACCACAGGCTGCCCTCTAATTGAACCAGACCGCCGCGTACCGGCTCGAGATTACCCGCAAATTCTTCCTCACCGGCGTACTCGGCGGTGATCACGTCGTGGTAGCCGGCGCAGCAGATGCCGCAGCCGGGGCAGCGCGTGCCGCAGTCGGCGGTCTCGATTAAGCGCCGGTGCTCGTCTTCTGTCACTGTTGCGCCATCTACCTGGCGCGGGTCATACGGTGGTGTCCATTGTGTCCAATCCATAGGTCTCCTTTCACGTGAATGATTATTAGTATCTTCTCAATAATCTGGGGTAGGGGCAGGTCTTGCACCTGCCCGTCAGGACGACCGCAAGGGTTCGCCCCTACATTTTGAGAAGATACGATTATTATCTTGTGGCGCCGGCAGGACGCCCTGGCCCCTCAATGGCCTTACGCAGTTCATCCTTGAGCGCGGAAAAGCGGCGGTAGGTGACAAACAAGCCCTGGTAGTAGCGCTCGAAATCGGCCTCGCGCCTCTGTACGCGCCGGATGGCCCAGATCACCTCACAGAACGTGCCGGCCTCGGCGTAGTGATCACGGTCTCTGCCGCCGATGGCCCGTTCGACCCTGCGCTCGTACAGTTGCACGGCGCTATCTAGCAGCGGGTCGGCGGGCATAGAGCGTGCTACCGGCTCCAGGAGTTCGCCGTGCTCGCGGATGATTTTCGGGGCTTCCTGCAGTGCTTGCACCAGTGTCTCATCGCTCAGTTTCTGTTTTTCTTGGGCGGCGAGCCCCATACGCAGCAGGCCAGTAGCGACGGTGAGAGTCAGGTCGTCGTCCCGCCAACTGCCTGGAACGTCTGGGTTTAAGGCCCACTCGACGGCCTTCTCCCAATCCCCTTCCAGCAGGTAGGCATAGCCGAGTAAGCATGCCTCCGTCAGAATAACGACGGGATAGCCCCGTGACCAATCCGTTGCCAGGGCGTGCGCCTGCATCTCGGCCGTCAGTTGTGGGTACAGTGCCTCCCACCGACCGACGGCTTGCGCTGCCTGGCGCAGCTTGAGGTAAACCGGCGCTTCCCACCGCTGCTTCTGGAACAACGCCTGCAACTCATCGAGAGCTTCGGCAGGCCGCTTCAGGTGAAGCAGCGCCTCGCCCCGCGCCTCCTGGAGCAGCAGGCGGTAGCGGCTTTCGGCCGGCAGCTTCTCCAACCCATCCTCGGCCCAGGCCAGCACCCGCTCCCAGTTCTCCTGTTCCCGGTAACGGTTGACCAGGTCCTCATACGGCCAACCTTGCTGCGGGCCGATCTCCCGGCAGAGGGCTTCGTAATCGGGCAGGGCGCGGTGGCGGCGGTAGAACTTGCGCAGCAGTTCGGAGGCGTGAGACAGGCTGTAGCCGTAGGGCCCCTGGCGAGCGGGTTGACGAGCACGGACGATGAGGGCCGCTTCCAGGGCTGCCATCAACTCCTCCCGACCTTCCCAGGCGTCCAGCAGGGCGCAGCGATTGTGCCCGTAGTAGTACACGTCGCCGGAGACCTCGATGGCCTTTGATGCTGCACCAGGGTAGCCCCGCCCGATGGCGATGAACAGGTTCTCCTTCATTGCGTCCACGTCAGTGTGGAGCGCCTCGGCCGGGTCGGGACGGGTGAAGTGAAAGCCGTCCTCGTTGAGGTCAAAGATGCCAAAGAGGGCAATGTAGGCATCGGCGGCGGCCTTGAATCGCCCAGCGCGGAAGAAACTGGTGGCGGCAGAGAAGAGGTCGTCCGTCTCGCCAATCCAACTGTCGTCGCCAAAGCCGCGATACTCGCCATACTCAGGATCATAGCCAGCCCCGTACTCGACGTACACGTCGTTGGCGATGGCGTCGCGCAGGAACTGGATCTCGTCCAGCAGGTCTTCGGCGTCGTCCAGGCCCATCGCCTCGGCCGCCAGCGGACGCGGGCCTTGCGCCACCAGGTTGAGGAAGCAGGTTTGCTGCTTCTCGTCCAGTCCGGCCAGGAAGTCGCGCACCAGGGCGACGATCTCCTCGTGCGTGAAGTGCCGCAGTTGCGCGGTGATGTTGTCCAGCAAATCGTTCATGTGGGGTTTCTCCACGAAATCATCTGATAGATTCACCTCATCAACTCTCGCGCAATGCAGTTGTGCCGCTCGATCACCGGCCCCAAGTCTACCGCCTGATAAGTGTAGCACAATCCTGCTTATCTGGCAAAGATTCCGAAGATGAACGGCCTCTGGCTATGCCGGGGGCTTTAATTTAGAGCGTGACCTTTGCCCTCCGACAGTGTTACTTATTCTGAACCTTGCATCTTGCACCCTGCACCCTGATCCCAAATTATGAGGTGAACCTATGAAACAACGTGTCGTCATCACCGGTCTCGGCGCAGTCACCCCCCTGGGCAACGACGTGCCGGCGATGTGGGAGGCGCTCGTCGCCGGGCGCAGCGGCGTCGGCCCCATCACCTGCTTCGACACCTCCGACATGGAGGTGCGGATCGCCGCCGAGGTCAAGAACTTCGACCCGGTGGCGCTCTTCGGCCGTCGCGAGGCACGCCGCAACGACCGCTTCACCCTCTTCGCGCTGGAGGCCGCCCGCCAGGCCATCGCCGACGCGGACCTGAAGTTCGACGACGGACTGAAGCAGACCACCGGCGTGCTCATCGGCACCGGCATCGGGGGCATCAGCACCCTGGCAGAGAACCTCCTGGTGCTGCAGAAGCGCGGCCCCCGCCGCGTCAGCCCCTTTATGATACCGATGATGATGCCCAACGCCGCCGCCGCGGCCATCGCCATCGCCTGCGGCCTGCGGGGGCCAAACTTCTCCCTCTCCTCCGCCTGCGCCACCGGCTCCCACGCCCTCGGCGAGGCCGCCCAGATCATCCGGCGAGGCCAGGCCGAGGTGATGGTCTGCGGGGGGAGTGAGGCGGCCATCATACCGCTCTCCGTGGCCGCCTTCAGGAACATGGGCGCGCTTTCCACCCGCAACGACGAGCCGCAGCGCGCCTGCCGTCCCTTCGACGCCGGGCGAGACGGCTTCGTCATGGGAGAGGGAGCGGGTGTGCTGGTGCTGGAAAGCCCAGAGCACGCCCGGCGGCGCGGGGTTCGCATCTACGCCGAACTGGTGGGCTACGGTGCCAGCGCCGATGCCTTCCACGTCGCTGCCCCTGACGAGACAGGAGACGGCGCGGCGCTGGCGATGAAATGTGCGATCCACGACGCCGGCCTGGCGCCTGAGGAGATCGACTACATCAACGCCCACGGCACCAGTACCATCCTCAACGACCGCATCGAGACCATGGCCATCCGCACTGTCTTCGGCCCCCACGCCGACCGCCTGGCCATCAGTTCCACCAAGTCCATGCTGGGCCACCTGATGGGCGCGGCCGGTGCAGTCGAGGCCATCGCCTGCGTCAAGAGCCTGGAGACCGGCTGGGTGCACCCCACCATCAACTACGAATACCCCGACCCGGGGTGCGATCTGGATTACGTGCCCAACCAGGCCCGCCAGACCTGGCCGCGTGTGGTTCTCTCCAACTCCTTCGGCTTCGGCGGGCACAACGGCTGCCTCGTCCTCCGCCGCTGGGAGGAAGCAGGATGAAGACCCACACCCACATCGTCGGCTGGGGCAAGTCCGTGCCACAGCGCGTGCTGACCAACGATGACCTGGCACGGATGGTGGACACCTCCGATGGCTGGATCCGCACCCGCACGGGCGTCGCCGAGCGGCGCATCGTCGCTGATGGCGAGACGACGTTCAGTATGGCGCTCCAGGCCGCCCAGCAGGCGCTGGAGGTGGCCGGCCTCAAGCCGTCGCAACTGGACCTGATCATCGTCGCCACCGTCACGCCCGACTACGCATTCCCGGCCACGGCCTGCCTGCTGCAAGACGCGCTGGGGGCCACCCACGCCGCCGCCTTCGACCTCTCGGCCGGCTGCACCGGCTTCGTCTACGGGCTCAGCGTGGCCGCCAACCTTATCTCAGCCGGCGTCTACGAGAACGCACTGGTCATCGGGGCCGAGACGCTCTCCCGCATCACCGACTGGAGCGACCGCGCCACCTGCGTCCTCTTCGGCGACGGGGCCGGCGCGGTCGTCCTCCAGGCCAACGGAGCCGACGGCGGCGTCCTCTCCACCGTCCTCGGCGCCGACGGCTCCGGGGGCGACCTGCTGTACCTCCCGGCCGGGGGGAGCAAGCAGCCCGCCTCTCATCGCACCGTGGCCGAGGGGTTGCACTACCTGAAGATGAGAGGACGGGAAGTCTTCCGCTTTGCCGTGCGCACCATGCCCGCCGCCACCCGCCAGGTGCTCGAGCAGGCCGGGCTGGAGGTCTCCGACCTGAACCTCCTCATCCCCCACCAGGCCAACCAGCGCATCATCGCGGCCTCGGCCCGGGCGCTGAAACTGCCACCGGAAGCGGTCTTCAGCAACCTGGAACGATACGGCAACACGTCGGCGGCGTCCATCCCCATCGCCCTCTGCGAGGCAGTGGAGGAGGGACGCATCCAGCGGGATGACCTGGTGGTGTGCGTCGGCTTTGGCGCGGGGCTGACCTGGGGGGCGGCAGCCATTCGCTGGAGTGCGCCTCTGCCACCCGTGCCACCCTCACACTGGGAGAAGGCCTGGTACCAATTGCGCTATCGTTACGCTGGTCTGTGCTCGTTGGTGCGCCGCTTCCTGCGCTGGCTGTTCGCCCTGGGGGTAAAGGAGTAGGGGCGCGGTTACCGCGCCCCCACCGGGAGTGAGGCAACAATGACAACGGTTGGCATTGAACGACTAGAGAGCATGCGCGCCCAGGCCTGCCTGGGCGGCGGTCCCGAGCGCATCGAGCGCCAGCACGTGCGGGGCAAACTGACCGCCCGCGAACGGCTGGACTACCTGCTCGACCCCGGCACTTTCTACGAACTGGACGAGTTCGTCACCCACCGGGCGACCGAATTCGGCCTGGCCGAGCGCCGCAATCCCGGCGACAGCGTCGTTACTGGCTGGGGCGAGATAGATGGCCGGCTGGTCTACGTCTTCGCTCAGGACTTCACCGTGCTGGGTGGGTCGGTGGGGGAGGCCCACGGCCAGAAAATCTGCAAACTGCTCGACCTGGCGCTGGAGAACGGCGCACCTGTCATCGGGATCAACGACTCCGGCGGGGCGCGCATCCAGGAGGGAGTGGATGCGCTGGCCGCCTACGGCGAGATCTTCTACCGCAACGTCCTGGCCTCCGGCGTCATCCCCCAGATTTCGGTCATCATGGGTCCCTGCGCTGGTGGCGCGGTCTATTCCCCCGCTCTCACCGACTTCATCTTTATGGTCGAGGGTACAGGACGCATGTTCATCACCGGCCCCGACGTGATCAAGGCCGTGACCCGCGAGGAGGTCAACGCCGAGGAACTGGGCGGCGCCGACGTCCACAACAGGCTCAGCGGCGTGGCCCACTTCGCCGCCCCCACTGAGGCGGAGACTCTCGACCTGGTGCGGCTGTTGCTTTCCTACCTGCCCTCCAACAACGCCGACGACCCGCCCTACGTCCCGCCGACCGACCCGCCCGACCGCGTTGACGAGACGCTGGACAGCCTGGTGCCAGAGGACCCCGCTCAGGGGTACGATATGCGAGAGGTCATCCAGTCCATCGTGGACGACCGGGATTTCCTGGAAGTGCAGGAACGGTTCGCCCCCAACCTGATCGTGGGCCTTGCCCGTATGGGGGGGCACGTGGTGGGTATCGTGGCCCAGCAGCCGCCGGTGCTGGCCGGCGTGCTCGACAGCGACAGTTCCGACAAGGGGGCGCGCTTCATCCGCTTCTGCGACTGTTTCAACGTCCCGCTCCTCACGCTGACCGACACGCCCGGCTTCCTGCCCGGGGTGACGCAGGAGCACGGTGGCATCATCCGCCACGGGGCGAAGATGATCTACGCCTACGCCGAGGCCAGCGTGCCCAAGGTCTCGATCATCACCCGCAAGGCCTACGGCGGGGCTTACATCGTCATGAGTTCCAAGCACCTGCGCGGCGACGTCTGCCTGGCCTGGCCGGGGGCGGAGATCGCTGTGATGGGACCGCAGGGCGCGGTGAACGTCATCTTCCGCCGGGAATTGAAAGCAACAGAGCACCCGGACGACCTGCGGGAGGAGTTAGTGCGTGACTACCGGGAGAAGTTCGCCAATCCTTACGTTGCAGCGGCGCGGGGCTATCTGGACGGGGTAATCGCCCCTCACGAGACCCGCCCCCGCGTTATCCGCGCTCTGGAGATGCTGCGCAACAAGCGGGTTCAGCGGCCGTCGCGCAAGCACGGCAATATGCCAGTGTGAGCAAAGGGGCATGGGGGCAGGGGGGCAGAGGAGCAGAAGAGATGGGACGAAAGCCAATACAGAGTCATCGGGAGTTAGAGGTGTATCAGTTGGCGTTTGAGGCGGCGATGCGGATTTTCGAGGTGACGAAGAGGTTTCCCGCTGAAGCAGGAGTGTTCGTGAACAAGTTGAACGACTCCGAGGCTGAAACCGCCGAGACCCAAACGTGGCTGGAGTTCGTCGTCAAGTGCGATTATCTGGACGCCGAGACAGGTCGGGCGCTCTACCAGACTTACGATCACATTCTGGGAAAGTTGGTGAATATGATCCGCAATCCTTCACCCTGGCCGATGCTCCGCAAGTAGAGGCAGCGGGACAGAGGTCACCTCTGCTCCCCTGCACTTTGACCTGTGGGATGATGGATGATTAGCAAAGTCTTGGTCGCCAACCGAGGGGAAATCGCGGTGCGGGTGCTGCGCACCTGCCGGGAACTGGGGCTGGAGACGGTGGCCGTCTTCTCGGAGACCGACCGGGAGGCCCCCCACGTGCGCTACGCTGATGAGGCCTACTGCATCGGCCCACCGCCGGCGCAGGAGAGTTACCTGCGGGGGGAGCGCATCATCCAGGTGGCACTGGAGGCTGGCGCACGCGCCGTCCATCCCGGCTACGGCTTCCTGGCCGAGTCGCCAGCCTTCGCCCGGGCCTGTGCCGAGGCTGGGTTGATCTTCGTCGGGCCAAGCCCAGAGGCAATGGAACTTTTGGGCGACAAGACCGCCGCCCGCCGCGTGGCCTGCGACCTGTCCATCCCGGTCATCGAGGGTTCCGCATACACCCTGAACGACGAAGAATTGCTGGATGCCGCCGACCGCATCGGCTACCCGGTGGTGCTCAAGGCGGCGGCCGGTGGTGGTGGGATGGGCATCCGCGTGGCAAATTCGCGGGCGGAGTTGGAGGCTGCCGTCCCCATCGCCCGGCGGGAGGCCAAAGCGGCCTTCGGCGATGATGGGGTCTACCTGGAACGGCTGGTGGAGGACGCCCGCCACATCGAGGTGCAACTGTTGGGCGACGCCCACGGCCACGTCATCCACCTGGGCGAGCGGGAGTGCTCCATCCAGCGCCGGCATCAGAAACTGATCGAGGAGTCCCCCTCGCGGGCGGTGGACGACGACCAGCGGCGGCGCATCTGTCGTGCCGCCGTGCGTATCGGGCAGGCCGTGGGTTATGCCAGCGCAGGCACGATCGAATTTCTCCTCGATTCCGAAGGTAAATTCTATTTTTTAGAGGTTAACCCCCGCTTGCAGGTGGAGCATACCGTCACCGAGGCGGTCACGGGTGTGGACATCGTCAAGGAACAGTTACGCATCGCTTCCGGCCGGGAACTGCACCATACTCAGGAGGACGTGCGCCCCCGGGGCTGGGCGCTGGAATGTCGCATCCTGGCCGAAGACCCCACCCAGGGCTTCACCCCCGCCGCCGGCCGCATCACCCGCCTGATCGAACCAGGCGGCCCAGGCATCCGCGTGGACAGTGGCATCTGCGAAGGGCTCACCATCACTCCCTACTATGATTCGCTGCTGGCCAAACTGGTCGCCTGGGGGGAGACGCGGGCGGTAGCCATCGTGCGCATGCGGCGGGCGTTGGAGGAGTACCGCATCATCGGCGTCACGACCAATCTGGACCTGCACCGGGCACTCCTGGACAGTCACCGCTTCTTCGGTGGACAGTTCCACACCTGTTTCCTGGAGGAGCAGTTTCTGCCGCCAGAGACGAGTGGCGAAGATCACCTGGCAGCAGCGTTGACGGCAGCACTTCTCGACTACCGGCGGCGCGGGGGAGAACACACGGCAGAGACATCCTGCGTCAGCCGCTGGAAGATGCTGGGCCGGTGGGAACTGATGCGAGGGTGGGGCCGGTGAAGATAGGCATCCAGCTTTCTCTCCTGGGCTCCGGCGGGATGACACATACCGCCGCTCTGGGATACTGAGTAGAGAGCGAAGCCAATGAAGTACACCATCACCGTTGAGGGAGAAACCTTCGAGGTCGAGGTAAGCCGTGGGGGACGGGTGTGGGTCAATCGCCGCCCGCTCAACGTGGACCTCCAGGGCGTGGACGGTCTGCCCCAGTATTCGCTATTGGTGGACCACCGCTCCTACGAAGCGCACGTCGAGCAGGCCGACGAGGAAGGCTACCAGATGGTAGTGGCTGGGCAGTCTTATCGGGCCTGCCTGCGACAGACACGGGACCACCTGGAAAAGGACGTGACGCGCTCCTGCCTTCCTGCGACGGGGGAAGTACTAGCTCCCTTGCCCGGCCTGCTGGTGGCGGTGCCCGTGGTGGTGGGGCAGCGAGTAGCGCAGGGAGAGGTGGTGGCGGTGCTGGAATCCATGAAGATGAACCTGGAACTCCGCGCGCCGGGGGACGGGGTGGTGCAGGCGCTCCACATAACCCCGGGGACAGAGGTCGGCCAGGGAGAGGTACTGGCGGTCATCAGGCCGGATGAGCAATGCGGAGAGAGCAAAACGGACCCCTGAACCAGGCACAAGTGCGGGATGCAGAAAACCAGCGCTGCCAGCGGGTCGTGGAGCACCCCGGCGTAGTCCAGCCAGACGTCGCCGCGCAGGTGCTTGGAACTCATGACGATGTAGGCCCCGCCGTAGGCCTTGCCGGTGCTGTCTTTCCTTCACGCTGGCATTCGCACCTGTGTGCGCAAGGATCGCGTCGCGCAATCCCCCCACCAGCCCAGCGGCGGCGCAGGCGTAGGTCATCCTGATCACCCTATAGGTGTAGGTATGGCCGTGCCGAGCGAGCGTGCTGTCCCTAACGGAGATGCAGCCATCACCATCCCACAGCCCTCGGACGAAGTGGGAGATGCACTTGTCGGGAACTTCTGGCCATTCGAGGATGCGGGACTTGGCAGGGACGCAGCCGAGGGCGATCAGGTCCTCGCCCATGTCCGTGCCCCCGACGTGGAGGGTGTAGGCAGAGTGTCCTTTGAATCTGTGAATACGGGGCTCTGCCCCGATGAGCCGGGCCACCTGCTCAAGCAGGTCCTCGTCCACGGAGTACAACTCGCAGGACTATCCATAGGCGCTGTTCCGTCTAACGCAGCCATCCGAGAGCATCAATCCAAGCACCCACGCCATCTCGGGCGACCAGGTGCGGAAGAAGGCCCTGTTACGGTCGTGGCTCCACTTCGGGCCGGACAGATGATTTGCAACAGCGAGCGTCCTGGACGGTATGCCGTGCTGACGCATCCAGTAGAGAACGTTGGTTGGGGTTCTTCCAATTCGGCCGCCGATCTCTCGGAGAGAAAGCTGCTCGTCATGGTACATACTCTCAAGCAGTTTCTTGGAAACGGGTCCCTTGCGCCCTGCCATAGTGTATCCTTGTCGCCAGCATGATACCACAATTGGCGAACAAGTGGAACACTTGGCGGAGTTCACAACGGGTCAGGGAAGATCCCGCCCACAGTGCTTACAGACGACTGCGCGGGCATCTATCTCTTCCCGGCAGTACGGGCAGGTCCTGGTTCGGGTTTTGGTTGGCCTGCTTGCCAAAGCCGCTATGGAGGTTGCCACGCCACCGACGGTGGCAAGGACCAGCCAGGACCACGGAGGGTACCAGTCCTCTCCACCGAAGAGATAGACGAGAAAGGGAAAGATCACCAGCGTAACGAAGAACATGATTACTCCCGCAGCCACAGCACGCACGATCTTGCTATGTTTTATGCCAGAGATGTTCATCTGAGCTTCACCTCCCATTGTAGCTCAGTATAGCCATCTCGGCGCAAGAGTCAAACAGGAAGTTCAAACAAACAGAGATGGCTAAGACAACAATCTCGGCGATGACGCCAGAGGCCAGGGAACTGCGCACTGCCGACCCAACCGGCGAGACGAATTTGGCCTATTTCCCTACTTGGATGATATACGGTATAATTGAAAAAGACTGGCGGTATCCCTATGAAGCGATGGAGCGTCCATGACCGCGGTGGTCGTGAAATCTACCTCACAGAGGAACGTTGGGAGCATATTGTGTCCAAGCACTGTGAGTTGGCTGACCACCTTAACGATGTACTGGACACAATCCGGTTGGGCAGGCGGCGACAGGAGCAACGAGACCTACGAACCTACAAGTACTATCGGCGCTACGACGACCTTCCGGCCCCTTTCAATCATATCCTTGTGATAGTTGCTTTTCGCTTCCAGAAACTGCCCGATGGCAGAACAGTCCCCAACAACTTCGTAGTAAGCGCATGGGGCAAGTACCTGCCTACCAGGGATTAAGACGATGAGTGTAAAACCTGACTGGCTTATCGATAGGGAAATCAAACTACCCGACGGTACCACCGCCCTTCTGAGCTATGACACCGAAGGGGATATGCTGGAGGTCTTTTTCGCGGAAGGCGCGGCGACCGGCACAGTCGAACTGGCCGACGGGGTGCTGCTCCGCCTAGACGTGGAGCATGCCCGTCCACTGAGCCTGGCCTTTCTTTGTGCAACCCCCCTCATGCACGAGCAGGTCTATGGCCCCCCTCTACTGGAATTGGATGGCGTGGCCAGCCTGCCCGATGACCTACGCCGGATCGTGGTTCAAATCATCACCTCCCCGCCCGTCAACGCTGTCCTGAAAGTGTATTCCTACCTTTCTGGCCCCCAGGCCAACGTCCTGCCTGTGGCATCCCTGGACCGGACCGTCGCCACCACAACATGAGTTCCTGCCTCCTGCCTCTTGCTTCCTGTCTCCTGCTTCACACCGCATCCACCAACTCCCGCGCGATCCGGTTGTGCCGCTCGATCACCGGCCCCAGGTCCACCGTCAGGAGATGGCCGTCCTCAATGACGACGCGACCGTTGATGACGGAGAGGTCCACCCGCTGCGGAGTGCAGAAGACCAGGGCCGCCAGCGGGTCGTGGAGCGCCCCGGCGTAGTCCAACCGGTCGAGGCGGAAGCCGATGAAGTCTGCGGCCTTGCCCGGGGCCAGTTGACCGATGTCGTCCCGGCCCAGCACCTGCGCGCCGCCCACCGTCGCCAGCCACAGCGCCTCCTCGGCCGAAAGCCCCGCCAAGGCTTCCCCCCTCGCAGGGGGGACTGAGGGGGGTACCCGCTGCAGGAGCAGCGCCATCCGCGCCTCGGCCAGCAGGTGGGAGGAGTCATTGCTGGCGGAGCCATCCACCCCCAGCCCCACCCGCACCCCCGCGTCCAGGTAGGCCCGCACCGGGGCGATGCCGGAGGCCAACCGCATATTCGAACTGGGGCAATGGCAGACTCCTGTGCCCGTTTGGGCCAACAGCGCGACCTCCCGCTCGTTGATGTGCACGCCGTGGGCGTACCAGACGTCGTCCCCCACCCAGCCCAGGTCCTCGGCATACTCCACCGGCCTCCGGCCAAACTTGCGCAGGCAGAATCGCTCCTCGTCCAGCGTCTCCGCCAGGTGGGTGTGGAGATGCACACCGTAGGAGCGGGCCAGCGCGGTCGCTTCCTGCATCAGGTCGGGTGTGACAGAGAAAGGGGAACAGGGGGCGATGACTATGCGAAGCATTGCGTAAGGGTCGGGGTCATGGTAGGTCTCAATGGCCCGCTGCGTGTCCTTGAGGATGAAATCCTCATCCTCGACGACGCTATCTGGGGGCAGACCTCCCTTGCTCTCCCCCAGGCTCATCGAGCCCCGGCAGGGGTGAAAACGGACACCGATCTCCTGCGCCGCCCGAATCTCGTCGTCAATGCGACAGTCATTGGGATAGATGTAGAGGTGGTCGGACGCAGTGGTGCAGCCGGAGAGCATCAGTTCGGCCAGCCCCACCAGCGCGCTGGTGTAGACCGCCTCCGAGGTCAGCCCGGCCCATAAGGGATATAGCGTCTTGAGCCACTGGAACAACGTGGCGTCTTGCGCCTCCGGTACTGCCCGAGTCAGCGTCTGATAGAGATGGTGGTGAGTGTTGATCAACCCCGGCAATACGATCATCCCGCGGGCATTGATGACGCGGTCGGCGTCGGTGGGCAATTCGGCGGTCGGCCCGGCCTGCTCGACGACGTTATCGCGCACGAACAGGCCCCCATCGGGGATGCGGCGACGGCCGGCGTCCATCATCACCATTAGGTCAGCATGTTTCACAAGCAATGTTGGCATAGCGTATGCTCCTGGGTGAGTTTTGCTGGAGTGTAGCACAACACTGGCAGGTTGGGAAGTCGGTAGACTGGTCCCAGTCTACCAGTTTACCCATTTACCAACTTTTGTGATAGAATAGCCGATGCTCCTTCATATCTCAATCACGTTTCGAGAAGCAACCAGTTACCAATGTACCGATCAAGGAGGTCGTCTGAGGTATGCGCGCACGCACCTGGGGCATCGTCATCGCGGTCAACGTCATCGTCTCGGCAGCAGTTGTGCTGACCATCCTGTTCTTATGGAACCGCGTCCAGGATTCCGTCACTCCCACCCCTATGCCCATACCCCTGGTCACCGAGGAGGAGGAGGCAAGCACCCCACACGTACCGACCGCCATCTCCCCCACCCCACCGGCCCCATTGCTGTACACCGTCCAGGCAGGGGACACACTGGGGGCCATCGCCCAGGCTTACGACATCTCCATCGGAGATCTGATGGACGCCAACGGGATCACCGACCCTAACGTGCTTCACGTCGGCCAGACACTCGTCATCCCGGTTGCCAGCCCCCCCACTCCGATCACCGGCCCGCCTGCCGAAACGCCGCTTGAGCCCTCGCACACGGCGGTGCCGTTCCCCACCCCCCTGCCCACTCCCACCCCTTCCGGCCCACCGTTGGTCGAGATTGGCCAGGTGTTGGGCTCCGGCGACTTGGCGGCTGAGGTAGTGGTCGTGCGCAACCGGGGCGGAGCGGCCAGCCTGGAGGGATGGACGCTGTCCGACGCAGAGGGCAACACCTTCACCTTTCCTGCACTCACCCTCTTCACCGACGCGGAGGTACACGTGCACTCGGCTGCGGGCAGCCTTACACCCAGTGATCTTTATTGGGGCCGCGTGGCCCCAGCCTGGAGTGGGGGAGAACTGATCACGCTGCGCGACAGGGCGGGGAGTGTGGTGGACACCTATATTGTGCCGTAGCCCGACTACCCTCCCGCAGGTTCGAGATCAGGATTCTATGGAATTCCGGGGGATCTCCCGCGCTGTTACTGCTGCTTCTAGACACAAAAACCTGCGGGAGGGTCAGACACAGACGCGCTCGATTTTGGCCCCCAACCAGCGCAGTTTCTCCTCCACCCGCTCGTAGCCCCGGTAAATCTGGCGGATATTGCGGATGCTACTCTGCCCCTCGGCACACAGGGCCGCGATGAGAAGCGCCATGCCAGCGCGGATATCGGGACTCTCCACCTCGTCGCCGTGTAGCGGCGATGGGCCCTGCACCACACACCGGTGAGGGTCACAGACGATGATACGTGCCCCCATCGCAATCAGTTTGTCCACGAAGTAGAGGCGGCTTTCAAACATCTTGTCGTGAATCAGCACGGTGCCTTGGGCCTGGGAGGCCAGGACGATGGCGATGCTCATCAGGTCGGCGGGGAAGCCCGGCCAGGGAGCATCAGCGACGGAGGGGATGCCCCCGCCGATGTCCGGGACGATGACGAGAGATTGCCCGGCAGGCACGAAGATGTCATCGCTACGCGCTTCGAACCGCACCCCCAGCCGCTCGAAGACCAGGCCAACCATGCGCATGTGCTCAGGGAAGCCATTCTTGATGAGCAACTCACCACCGGTCACCGCTGCCAGGGCAATGTAACTCCCCACCTCCATATAGTCCGGGCCGATGGTATATTCCCCGCCGCCCAGCCGCTCCACCCCGTGGATAGTGAGCGTGTTGGAGCCAATGTTCTCGATCTGTGCCCCGAGCCGGCACAACATACGGCACAGGTCCTGCACGTGAGGCTCGCAGGCCGCGTTGCGGATGACGGTCGTGCCGTTGGCGAGCGTCGCGGCCATAATGGTATTCTCGGTGGCGGTGACGCTGGCTTCTCCCAGTAGAATATCGGCTCCGCGCAGGCACTTACCGTGCAAACGGAAAGCGCCGTCAGTGTCCACATCCGCACCCAGCGCGCTCAGCGCCAGGAAGTGGGTATCCACACGCCGCCGTCCAATGACGTCGCCGCCAGGTCGAGGCAGGTGCACCGCGCCCATCCGGGCGAGCATCGGCCCGGCCAGCGTGATGGAGCCGCGGATGTGCCCGAAAAGGTCGCGGTTCAATTCGGATGTGCGCACCTCGCGGGCGTGCACTCGCCAGGTATGGGAGTCCAGTTTTTCGATGGTGACTCCGACGTCGGAGAGCAGTTCCCCCATCGTCTGAACGTCCCCGATAGCCGGCAGATTGTGCAACGTCACCGGTTCGTCGGTCAGCAGACAGGCGGCCAGCAGCGGCAGCGCCGCGTTCTTGTTCCCGCTGGGAATCACAGTACCAGAGAGAGGATGCCCTCCCTCAATGATGAATTTCTCCATTCTCGTCGCTCCGCATTTCCTCACAACCTCAACACCACCGCATCACCGGGGCGCAGCCCCAGCCTCTGGGCAGCGTTCCCTTCGCGCACCGCGATCTCCAGATGGGCCTCGCTGCCCACCAGGGCCAGCGTCTCGCCAGGCTCGACCTCTGCGTAGGTACGATACACGCCGCCGATCTCCTGCCCGGCCACCACAACCGAAGCCTCATCGGCCCGAAAGCGCACGTGTTCCCCGTCTCCTGCTTCCTGCCCCTTACCTCTCGCTCCTCTAAAAGCAGGCTCAAGAGAAAGTTCGTTCCCGCTCCACACAAGTTGCCCGATGCTGGTGATCACGTTGCCGAAGTGATCGGCGTGCAGCACCTCACCAGTAATACCATCGGAGGCGACCTCCAGGCGCGGGGGCGGAAAGGTGACCGGATCGCGCACAGGCGGGCCGAGGGCCGTGATCGGGACGCCGGCTGCCAGGTGCGCGGCCGCAGGGGCAAAGATGTCACGCCCATGGAAAGTGTGACTGACTTCAACGAGGCGATAGCGCGGGTCGGATAGTTCCACCAGCGCCTCGACCGGCTCGCAGGCCATCACGTAACTGAAAACGCCGTTATCGGGGCCGACGAAGTAACCCGCTGGCGTGCGCAGGGCGATGGGCCGCCGTGCGCTCCCCACGCCCGGGTCCACGACGACCAGGTGCACGGCGTGGGGCGGGAAAAAGGGATAGGCGACGTACAGTATGTAGGCAGCCTGGCGGACGTTCTGGGGCGCGACTTCGTGGGAGATGTCCACCAAGCGGGTATTGGGGGCGATGTTGAGAATGACACCCTTCATCGTCCCCACATACCCATCGGCCGTGCCGAAGTCGTCCGTGAGAGTGACAAGCGGTATTTGCTCCACGGGCAGGTATTCTACAGGCAAATTGTAAACTCGTCAAGCCTTGACACTGGCATCCTGCATGGTATAATAAATTTGGCTTTTTCGGAATATTGAGCGTGGTACGATGGATTCTCACACTCTCTCCATCGCGAAAAACGTGCCGCTGCGCCGCCTCAGTGTGGCTCAGTTCGTGGCGCTGATGGCGACCTACGCCATCTACTTCGCCTCGATGACACTGGTGGAGGAGAAGACCCACTCCAGTGCGCAGATGGGGCTGATGATCTTCTCCTCCACCCTCCCCGGCTTCCTTTTCGGGATGCTGGCCGGGGTGGTGGTGGACCGCCACGACCGGCGGCACGTACTGGTGATCGGCAACCTGCTGCGCCTGCTCGTCGCCGCTGGCTTCGCCGCGGGCACCCGCTGGCTAGACAGCGTGCCGCTGCTCCTGGTCACCGTCTACGCCTGCAACTTTCTCCTGTCAGCCATCGCGCAGTTCACCGCCTCGGCCGAAGGTTCTCTCATTCCCCACACCGTGCCACAGGAACGGCTACTCGCAGCCAATTCCATCTTTCAAGTCGCGACGTTGGGAGCACAGGGGGTGGGGATGGTGCTCCTGGCCCCGCCTCTGCTCCGTCTCGGCGGCACGCCGGCGGCGGGAGTGGCGGCTATACCGCTGTTCGCGCTGGCCGCCTGGGCGTGCGCCCGGCTGCCTGCCCGGCTGGGGGAAGGAAACGAGGGGCAGTCCCCTCAGACGTGGGCCTCGCTGTGGGGTGATCTACGTGCAGGGTGGCGCTTCGTCGCCGGTGATGCGTCCGTACGCCAGGCTATCGGCTGCCTGGTGCTCGTCTCCGCCCTCTCGCTCGCGCTCACGACGCTCATACCCGGCCTGGCAGCCCGCACCTGGGGGGTGCCGGTCGAGTACGTGGCCTACCTGGCCGTGCCCGGCGGCTTTGGCTTTGGCCTGGGCGTGTGGCTGGTGGGACGGCGTGGACACCTGCTGAAGGAAGAAGCCTGGATCAGTACCGGTCTCCTGGCCCTCGGCGGAGGGCTGGCCCTGTTGCCAGCCCTGCGCGTATTGCGCGGCCTCTACGTCCCCTTGTTTCTCCTGGTCTCTGCCGCAGCGGGGGCCGGCTTCGCGCTGGTCATCGTCCCGGCCCGCACGGTCGTGCAGCAACGCTCGCCGGACGAGATGCGGGGGCGGGTGATCTCCACCCAGTTGTTCCTGAGCAACGTTGCCTCCACCCTGCCCCTGCCGCTGATGGGCGTCCTGGCGGATGCCGTGGGCTTCCAGCGTGTCTTCGCGCTCCTGGCGCTGGTCGTCCTGAGCATCGGGGCCGTCAGCGTGCGGCACGCGCGCGGGTAGGTTCACCAGGGCACGGGAACCGTGCCCCTACAATGCGGTAGGGGCGGGGTCCCCCCGCCCAAGAGTCCGCAAAACCGCCGCCTGTCCCTTGACAAGGTGGCCTTGCGGTGGTATAATTTATTCGGCTTTTTCAGAATACTGAACGTGATGCGCAGGGAGAGTAGCGATGAAACTCACAGGCCGGCAGAGATCATTCCTGAGCACCTTCCTCGACCTGTACCGGGAGGCACAGGAGCCGCTACACTACACCACCGTCGCGCAGCGGTTGGGGGTCAGCAAGATCACCTCCTATGACATGCTACGGCTGCTGGAGGAGCGGGGCTTGGTGCAGTCGGAGTACGTCTTGCGGGGAAAAGGACAGGGGGCCGGACGCTCAAGCATCGTCTTCCATCCCACGCCACAGGCCGATACTCTGTTTGCAGAACTGGCGGGCGAGGACGCGCAACACAGCGAGTGGGAGACGGTCAAGGCGCGTATCCTGGAGACGCTGCGGGCCGGAAAGGGCACCGACTACGAGGGTCTGCTGGAGGAGATTCTGGCCCGCCTGCCCCGGCGAGAGTCCTCGATGCTCTACGCCGCAGAGATGATCACAGCCGTCATCCTGAACCTGCACCAGTTGAGGGAGGATGCCTCAGCAGCCGGCCTGCTTGATAAGTTGCGCGCGTTGGGCCTGCCCGGCGAGGCGGGACTCAGTGCGCTGGCGGGCCTGACGCTGGGGCTCTCCTTCGTCGAGCGCATCAATCGCCGCCTGACCGGGCTGCTGCTCTCCTACACCGGTCACTACCAGGAGATTCTTTCGCACCTCAGCGCCGAGAACAAGCAGCGACTGTCCAATTTCGCTGGCGAGGTGATGAAGATCGTCGGGACGTAGGGGCGGGGTAACCCCGCCCCTACTTCTTCTTTTTGGCAAATTTTTTCGTCTTGTTGTTCTCTATTGTCTCTTTAGAAAGGGGGATGCTCTCATGTCAAGAATCTCTGTTGTCACCGATAGCACCGCCTATCTGCCGCCCGAGTTGGTCGCGCAGTACGGCATCCACGTCATGCCCCAGCAACTCATCTGGGGCGACGAAACCTTCCTGGACGGTGTGACGATAGACCCGCCGACCTTCTACGAGCGTCTGAGCCGCAGCGGGGACATTCCGACCACCGCCCAGGCCTCAGCGGGGGAGTTCGCGGCTCTCTTCGCCGAGGCGGCCCGCAACGCTGACGGTATCGTGGGAGTTTTCATCTCCAC
The DNA here is from genome assembly GCA_034430655.1 of Anaerolineae bacterium. Classification (GTDB taxonomy): domain Bacteria; phylum Chloroflexota; class Anaerolineae; order B4-G1; family B4-G1; genus JAUWNP01. The sequence continues at coordinate 7,989 of DAOUEC010000093.1, read as the reverse complement.
GGAGTTGAGCGGCACCGTCGCCTCGGCACTGGCGGCGCAGGAGTTGTTGCCAGACCTGCCCATTGAAGTGGTGGATTCCCGCTCCACCACGATGGGGCTGGGCTTCGTCGCCCTGGCTGCGGCCCGCGCGGCGGCCGAGGGGAGGGAACTGGCAGAGGTGGTCGCCACCGCACGAGAACTCGTCCCGCGCGTGAATGTGCTCTTCGTCGTCGAGACGTTGAAATACCTGCACCGGGGCGGACGCATTGGCGGGGCCTCCCGCCTGCTGGGCAGCGCGCTACGCATCAAGCCCCTGCTTCACCTGACCGAAGGGCGCATAGATGCTCTGGAGCGGGTGCGCACCAAGCGGAAGGCAGTGCAGCGCATGCTGGAAGTGATGGCGGAGCGGGTGGGGGACGCGCCAATCCACGCCGCCGTGGTCCACGCCAACACGCCGGAGGAGGCAGCCAGGTTACGGGAGCAGGTCAGGGAGCGGTTCCCTTGCGCCGAACTCCACCTGGCCAAACTCAGCCCGGTCATCGGCACCCACGTCGGGCCGGGCATGGTCGGGGTGGCGTTCTACACCGTGGAGGGAGATGGAATATAGAGCGATGATGCAAGCCATAGATGGAGCCACTGGAGCGACAGTCTCCGTCGTCATCCCGGCCTACAACGAGGAGCAGTACCTGGGCCGCTGCCTGGAGGCCCTGGCGCAGCAGACCTATCCCGCCGACCGTCTCGAGGTCATCGTGGTGGACAACGGTTCCACCGACGCCACAGCGGAGATTGCCCGGCAATATGGAGTGCGGGTGATCGCGGAACCACGCAAGGGGGTGGCCCGCGCTCGCCAGACCGGCTTCGAGGCGGCGCGGGGAGCGATCATCGCCTCCACCGACGCCGACACCGTCGTGCCACCTTTTTGGGTGGCCCGCATCGCGGCCCACTTCCGGGCCGACCCCGCCCTGGGGGCTGTCTACGGTCCGGTCTATTGGCCTGACGGGCGGCAGATGGAGCAACTATTGGTGCGCTATCCGATCACCTGGGGACTGTGGGCCAGCAACCGCGTCCGGCACAGCCTGTGGTGGGGCAGCGACTTCGCCGTGCGTCGAGAGGTCTTCCAGGAGGCCGGTGGCTTCCCGGTGGATTGGGCCTCGGGGGAGGACACCGACCTCTCGCTGCGGGTGAGCCGCATCGCGCCGGTGCGCTTCGACCCGGACCTGGTCATCTACGCATCCGGCCGCCGGGGCCGAGAAGGCTGGCATCGCGTGGTCAAGCGTTCGACGGTCAACGCTGTGAGCCGCTTCCTGCTTCGGCGCCCGCCCCCGCTGCCAATGACGGACATCCGCTAAGCGATGGCCCCCAACTTGATGAGGAAGTATCAGTGGCCAGACAACAGCAATTCGATCCCATCCCAACTCACATCGCCATCATCATGGATGGCAACGGACGCTGGGCGCAGCAGAGAGGGCTGCCCCGCTCGGCCGGTCACAAGGCAGGCGTGGAGACCGTGCGGCGCATCGTCCGTGCCTGCGCCGACCTGGGCGTCAAGGTGCTGACGCTGTACACCTTCTCCACCGAGAACTGGCGACGCCCTGAGCCGGAGGTCGCTCTTCTGATGCGCCTGGCCGAGGACTATGCCCGCCGGGAGGTGGACGAACTCGAGCGGAACAACGTGCGGCTTCGGATGCTCGGCCGCCGCGAGGGCCTGCCCACCTCGTTGCTGCGGGCAATGGATGAGGGAACACGCCGCACGGCGGACAACACGGGGTTGGTGCTCAACCTGGCCTTCAACTACGGGGGGCGGGCGGAGATCGTGGACGCGGCACGGGCAGTGGTGACCGCCGTCCGGCAGGGCAAATTGAACCCGGCCCGGCTGGACGAGGCTGTATTTTGCCGCTTTCTCTACACCGCCGGGCTCCCGGATCCTGACCTGGTCATCCGCACGGCCGGTGAGATGCGGCTGAGCAACTTCCTCATCTGGCAGGTGGCCGGCGCCCTCTTCTGGAGCACACCGGCCTACTGGCCCGACTTTGACAAAACGCACCTCCTGGCGGCCATCCAGGTCTGGCAGGAGAGCAGAGAGAGCGTATGAAGACTGCGGACTTGTCCTTCCGGCAACCCCCGCCGCCGAGGCCGGACATCCGCTGACACTGAGAGGAACAAAGGAGGAAATAACCATGAAACTGGAGGACATCGTTCACACCATTGCATCCACCGGGCAAGCCGAAACGCTTGCCAACATCACCGCCAGCGCAATACAGCGCAAGCCAATCCGTCGCACGCTGGTGGGTTACGTGGACCGGCGTATCAACCAGCGCCTGGAGGAGGCCCACGACGTCAATGAGCGCCGCCCGCCTCGCGTCATCCAGGACAAGGCGTACATCACTCGCGCCATGGCACACTCGATTGATCGCGCCCTGGCGCGGGGCTACGTCTCCGAGGCCGTGGTGAAAGGTGTGCTGCGCGGCCTGGTGATGAATGCCTTTCTGCGCGAGGAGCACAAAGCCGCCTGGGAACGCTTCCGCCAGGAGCACGACGGCCACAACCCGCCCAGTTTCGTCGTCATCTCGCCGGGCAAACTGTGCAACCTGCGCCACTGCAAGGGGTGCTATGCCAGTTCCGGCAACGACAGCGAGAAACTGGACTGGGAGGTCTTTGACCGTATCATCACCGAGGCCAGTGATCTCTGGGGTTCGGGTTTCGTCGTCATCTCCGGCGGCGAGCCGCTGGCCTACCGCTCGCAGGGCAAGGGCATCCTGGACGCAGCGGCCAAACACCAGGACGCGTTCTTCCTGATGTACACTAACGGCACACTGATTGACGAGAAAATGGCCGCCCGCATGGCTGAGGTAGGCAACCTCACCCCGGCCATCTCCGTCGAGGGGTGGGAGGAGCGCACCGACGCCCAGCGTGGCAAGGGGGTATTCCAGCGCGTCCTGCGCTCCATGGCCAACCTGCGCCAAGCCGGCGTGCCCTTCGGCATCTCCCTCACCGCCACGTGCGAGAACTGCGAGGAGATCCTCTCCGACGAATTCCTCGACTTCTTCTTCGAGGAGCAGGGGGCTATCTACGGCTGGATCTTTCAGTACATGCCCATCGGGCGGGGCTTCACACTGGACATGCTCCCCACGCCGGAGCAACGGATGTGGATGTGGAAGCGGGCGTGGCAGGTCATCCGTGAGAAAAGGTATTTCCTGCCCGACTTCTGGAACCTGGGCACCTGCTCCGATGGCTGCATCTCGGCCGGGCGCCAGGGCGGCTATCTCTACTTCGACTGGAACGGGAAGGTGATGCCCTGTGTCTTTGTCCCCTACTCGCCGGTCAACGTCAACGACGCCTATCGAGAGGGCAAGACGCTGAATGACATCCTGGAGGAGCCGTTCTTCAAGACCATCCGTGAGTGGCAGGATGGGTACGGTTACGCGGCGACCAAGCCGGAGGAATGTAAGAACTGGACTATGCCCTGCATCATCCGCGACCACCACGCTGACTTCCGCCGCATCCTGGAGGCAACCGAGCCGGACCCTGAGGACGAGGCCGCGCTGCAGGCGATGGTGGATCCAACCTACCGCGACGGGCTCATCCAGTACAACGAGGATGTGGCGTGGTTGATGGACCCTATCTGGGAGCAGGAGTATCTGGGCGGCGATGACCGGGGGTCGCAGAGCGTTGGTGGATGAACTGCGCATCGAGCCGGCCGCCGTGGCGGATGAACTGACAGCCTTCATCTGCCGGGCGGTCGAGAACTTCCAGCGCGATGGGGCCATCGTCGGGCTGAGTGGGGGGATTGACTCGGCGGTGGTGGCGGCGTTGGCTGCCCGCGCCCTGGGGCCGGAGCGGGTGCTGGGGCTGATCCTGCCGGAGCGGGATAGCGAACCCCGCAGCAAGCGGGACGCGCTCCGCCTGGCCCGCAGCCTGGGCATCCGCCGCAAGACCGTCGGATTGATGCTGCCCCTGGCGCTGCTGGGGGTCTACCGACAGGTGCCGCTGTGGGTACTTCCCACTCGCCGCCTCCGGGCGAAGATGGTGCGCCGCTACTACGCCCGCTACGCCGAGACGCTGGAGAAGGGGGAGACCCCCTTCTCTGCCGTGATGGTCGGGACGCGGGGGCTGCGCGGCCCGTGGCTCAACCAGGCGGTCGCCTACCACCGGGTCAAAGTGCGGCTGCGCATGGTGCTGCTCTACTACCAGGCCGAACTGGAGAACCTGCTGGTGGTGGGCACCTGCAACCACACGGAGTTGGCGGTGGGCTTCTTCGTCAAACACGGCGACGCCGCAGCCGACGTGGACCCCCTGGCCGGGCTGTACAAGACCCAGGTGCGCCAGTTGGCAGCGCACCTGGGTGTCCCTCCTGAAATCATCGCCCGGCCTCCATCGCCCGACCTGCTGCCCGGGCTGACCGACGAGTTCGCCATCGGCATGGATTACGCCACGCTGGATCGGGTGCTGTGGCTACTGAAGCGGGGGGAGGAAGCGGGCACTATCGCGACTGCGCTCGAATTGGACCTGGCACAGGTTCATTACGTGCAGGAACTGGCGCGCCGCTCAGCCCACATGCGCGCCCCGCCTATCGCCCCGCCACAGGTCCACAGGAGTTCGGAGGTGCAATTGACAACATCGCCTTTTGGTGATATAATTCTTTCGGAACTTTCGGAAGATTAGGCAGTTTTTAGTACATTCGGGAGAACAACGGTGAAGTTATCCTCCAGGCAACGAGAGTTTCTGAGCCGGCTGCTCGACCTCTACCAGAAGGCCAAGGCTCCGGTGCACTACGTAAGCGTGGCGCGAGCACTGGACGTGAGCCCGGTCACGGCCTACGAGATGCTGCGCCTGCTGGAGGACAAAGGACTGGTGTACTCCGAGACGGTGCGCCCCCAGGGCCACAGAGGCCGCTCCGTCGTCGTCTTCTCGCCCACGGAGAAGGCTACGGCCCTTCTGTCCGAGTTGATGGGCAACACCCTGAGCCAGCGTAAATGGGAGGAGGCCAAAGCGGGCATTCAGCAGGCCCTGGAGCAGGAGAAAGGCACTGGCTATCAGGGCCTGCTGGACGAACTCCTGCTGCGCATCCCGGAGCGCACATCGCCGCTCCTCTTCGCGGCGGACATGGTCACGGCCATCATTCTGGTCTTCTACGAATTGAGGGATACGGCAGCGGCAAGACGGCTTTTCCCCCACCTGCGCTGGTTCGGTCCGCCGGGGTGGGCGGCACTCTACTCGCTGGCCGGGTTCAGCCTGGCCCTCTCGCTGGTCGAGAAGGCCAACCGCCGGGCCACCTCACTGCTGCTCTCCTATTCTCAGCAGTTCCGCGAACATCTGGACAACCTGACCGGGGGGGATAAGGCGCGCCTCTCCGATTTTGCTTACGAGGTATTGCGGGCTGTAGGTCTGTGATGAAGGAGGTGAGGTGTATGCACGATGGCGATTATATCGAGTGCACTTGAAATGTGCGCGTGCGTGAAGCGTGAAACGTGAAACGCAACCACGCTCCACACATTACGCATTACGTTCCGGTTTTCACGTGCGCTTGATATAGTCTGGTGTGAACGGTTTCTCGCTTCAACAACTGACAGATAAGAGGAGGTAAAACAATGGCTCAATTGATTGAGAAAAGCCTGCTGGCGGGCCTGGGTATGTTGACACTGACCCGCGACAAGGTGGTGCAGTTCGTGGACAAACTGGTCGAGGAGGGGGAGGTCAAGCCGGAGGAAGCCCCCAGCATCGTTGATAAACTGGTAAGCCGAGGCAAAGAGGAGCGGGAGGAATTGCGCAAACTGGTGCGCGACGAACTCGACAAGACCCGCTTCGTGGCTTCCCGCAAGGACGTCGAAGCCCTGAGTCAGAAGATTGACGAACTGGCCGCCAAGGTCGAGGAACTGGCTGGCAAGAAGCCGACGAAAAAGCAGGCAAGTTGACCTACATTGTCCTGGCTGATGGGGCCGGGGACGTCTGTGCCCTGCACGCCTTCCGCATGAGATGTGGGGGGCGAACAGAGCAGTGAACCCCACGACGCCTCCCCGGCCCTGCCTGTCGTAGCCGCCACGGCGCTGTTTTCAGAACGGGAGGAATCCGATGACCGAACAGACACAGCCACCCCAGCATCCGCTGTGGGGCCGCATCCTGGCCGGCCTCATCCTCGTCCTGAGCCTCATCTACATTGGCAACCCGACGGGTGGAGTGATGGAATTGCTCCTCGACAACCTCCCGGTGGTCGGGAATCTGGACGAGGGGCTGGCCGCGTACCTGGCCCTGATGGCCCTGCGCTACCTGGGCATGAGGATACCAGGCATCGGAGAGCGCAAAGAGTAACCCTATGTCAATCCCCGAGCGATGGAAACGCCGGGCCGGGCAACTGAAAGCCGAGGTCTACGCTCTCTACCTGGCCTGCAAAGACCCGCGGGTGCCCTGGTACGCCAAAGCACTGACTGCCGCTGTGGTCTGCCAGGCCCTCAGCCCAATAGATTTGATTCCAGACTTCATCCCTGTCCTGGGGTATCTGGACGACCTGCTCCTGGTCCCATTGGGCATCGCTCTGGCGCTGAAGATGATCCCCGAAGACGTCATGGACGAGTGCCGGGAACAGGCACGGGAGGCTCTGGGGCAAACTCAGGAGAAGCCTGGGATAGAAATTCGCAGACTAGGGGCCAAATCGGCTGAAGGCCGACTCCGGACCAGTACGCTTCGAGATATCTTCTCAATAAGCCGGGGAAGCATTGGGATAAGGAGCAAGCCCCAGGCGGGTCTGGTGCAACACACCTGCTCACAAAACCAAGGCGTCACGGAGGAGGACACGTGACTTCATCAGCGAAAACCAGCCTGAAAATCCGCCTGGCGCGGCAGTTCATCCACCGCCTGAGCCCGCACGAGGTGCTCGACCTGGCCGGAGGGGCAGCACAGGAATGGATGGTCCGCCTGCCCGTGGAGGAACGGGCCGCTTTCCTGGGCCGTCTGGTGGAGGAGAACCTGAGCGCAGCATTGGAGGGGCTGGGACGGGAGGAGCGGGCCGCACTGATGAACAGCCTCCTGCCCGCAATAGCCCGGCACTTCCCGCTGGACGACGTGGACATCCTGGGGGCCTTCGCCGATTTCGAGAGTCCACGGAAGCCTGACTGGGAGGAGTTATAGCCCATGCGCATCGCCATTACGACCGACTCTTTTCACGATGGGATGGGAGGCGTGGCCACGGCAGTGGCGGCGCTGGCCCGCGCGCTGCGGGCGGCGGGCCACACAGTGCGCATCTTCACCGCCGCCGACCCCTCTCAGGCCACGCTGGGACTGGATGTAGCCGGGTTTCCGGCGCTGCACTACGAACGGCTGCCCGGCGGCCGGGTCGTCGTCGCACCGGTTGGCCTGGCGCAGGGGCTGGCCGCCTTCCAGCCAGACGTAATCCACAACCACTCAATGGCCGCGATGGGCACCCAGGCTCTGGCGGCGGCCCGCTGGCTGAACATCCCCATCCTCGGCACCTGCCACGTCTATCTGGCCGGCTTCCTGGGCTACGCGCCGCTGCCGCTGGACCGGGTGCCCGGGACGGACCACGTCGCCTGGCGTTACGCCGTCACTTTCTTCAACCGCTTCCCCCTCGTCACCACGCCCTCGCGGGTGATGGCGCGGGAGTTGGCCGCCCACGGCCTGCGCGTGCCTGTGGTGGCCATTTCCAACGGCGTGGACACTCGTCTGTTCCGCCCCGGCCCGCAGATGAGCGGCAAAGACAGCGTGACGGTGCTGCACGTGGGGCGGCTGAGTTACGAGAAGAACGTGGGTCTGCTGCTGCGCGCCTTCGCTCGCGTTGCGGGGGAGCATCCCACCGCCCGGCTGACCATAGTCGGTGATGGTCCCGATCGGGAGGCTCTGGCGCGACTGTCCGGCGAACTGGGGCTGGGCGAGCGCGTCCGCTTCACCGGCTTCGTGCCACACGAGCAACTGCCGGCGCTCTACCAGGCCGCCGATCTGTTCGCCACCGCCTCGACCATCGAGACGCAGGGGCTGGTGGTGCTGGAGGCGGCGGCCTGC
>DAOUEC010000092.1:0-4487 GCA_034430655.1 Anaerolineae bacterium | reverse complement strand
TGGTTGGCCGGTCCCCACTGGCGGTTCGTTTTCTCTCCGTGGGACTGGGGCTGGTCACCGTGGCGCTGCTCTGGCGCTTGGCAGCCTGGTGCTTCGACCGGCGGACTGGCCTGGTGGTCGGGCTACTGGCGACGGTGAACCCCTTCCACGTGGCCTACTCCCAGGAGGCGCGGATGTACGCCCTGCTGGGGCTGGCGGCGGTGACGGCGGCGTATGGACTGATGCGGGCACTGTCCCCCCCCTCTAGCTCCCCCCCACTGGGGGGGAAGAGAAGGGGGGGATGGTGGGCCTTCTACGCGGTGGCCGCCGCCCTCACGCTCTACGCTCACAATCTGGGGGCGCTCGTCCTGCTGGCCCTCAACCTGCTGGCCGTGGCCCGCCGCCGCTGGTGGTGCCGTCTCCCGGCCCTGGCTTTGGCCGACCTGGCCGTGCTGGCTCTCTTCGGCCCCTGGCTGGTGGGGGTGCTGCCCGGGCAGTTCGGTTTCGTGCGCCGTGCCTATTGGCTGCAACGCCCTGGCGCCGGCGATCTGATCAACACGCTCATCGCATTCCACCTAGGCCTCCCACTGCCGGACTGTCTGCTTCCCCTCGCACTGGCCCTGGCAATGGCCTGGCTGGTGCTGCTGGTCTATCGCGTGGCCCGCATCCACTCGCGGGCCATCTGGTTCCTCTGGCTGGCCTGGGGACCGGTTGCCCTGATGTTCACCGTCTCCCAGGTTCAGCCAGTCTATCTGCTGCGGGCGCTCCTGCCAGCGGGCCTGCTGTACCTGGTTGCCTGGAGCTGGCTGTTGGCGCAGGGAAGCCTTCCGCGCCCGCTCCTTGTTAGCCTGCTGGTGTTGACGTTGGTAGTTACGGTCATGGCACTGGGCCATCACTACACCTACGCCCGTTTTCCCTGTCCCCCCTTCGACCAGGCAGCGACCTATTTGCGGGAGCACGTGCAGGAGGGCGACGGCGTGGTCCACAGCAACAAACTGACTTTCTTCCCCATGCACTACTACGCCCCCTACCTGCCCGGCTCCTTCGTCGCCGATCCACCCGGCTCCGGCTCCGACACGTTGGCCCTCCCCACCCAGGAGGCGCTGGGGCTCTTCCCCACCCCCGACGTGGCGACGGCCACGGCGGGACGCGAGCGGGTGTGGTTCGTCATCTTCGACCGCGCCGTCGAGGAGTACAGGGGATGCCATCCCCACCTGGAGTGGCTGGGGGATCACTACGGCCTGCATACACTTGAGCGGTTCAACGATCTACAGGTGCGGCTCTACGTCCGGGGGCACCGGCCTGAAGCGCCGGTGCTGGATTGCCCCTTACCGAAGTAGAAAGCCACCCAGCATCGCCTGTTTGACGGCGGTGCGGGACTTGAGCACGTAATTCGAGACTATGTCGGAAATGGGGTATAGTAGAGTCTCCCAAGTATTACGTGTGGAGAAACGAGCATTGAGACTCCGGCTCTGGAAGCCACTGCGTCGCAGCGTGATACTCTACCTGCTCGTGCGGGTCGGCCTGAGCCTGTGGGCCGCGCTGGTGCTGGCCCTTGTGCCGGCTGAGACCGGCTCGTCTGAGCCTGCTCGCCCCTACTTCGGTATCGCCCCGGTGGACGAGGGACTGGCTGGCTCGCTCCTGGGCCCCTGGCAGCGCTTCGACACGTTACACTACGTCTACCTGGCAACCCACGGATACGAGGCCGGGACATCGCATACTGTCTTTCCGCCGCTCTATCCCTTGCTCATCCGCGCTATAGGTGGGTTGCTGGGCAGGCAGTATATGTTGGCCGCGTTGCTCATTTCTAATCTGAGCGCGATAGGTTACTTCGCTGTGTTTTTCGCATTGGCCGAGCAGGAGGTCGGACCGGCGGCGGCCCGCCGGGCGCAGGTCTACGCGGCGCTTTATCCGTGGGCTTTTGTCTTACTGTCCGGCTACAGTGAGCCGCTCTTCCTGTTGCTGGCCGGGCTGGCTCTCTGGATGGCGCAGCGCGGGCGGGGATGGGAGGCCGGCCTATGCGGCGCGCTGGCAGCATTGACCCGCCTGCAAGGAGGCGCTCTGGCTCTGCCCCTCCTGTTCGAGATCCTGCGCCAGCGCAAGTTCCGGCTCTGGCCTCTGCAGGTGGACCTCGTGTGGCCACTGTTTCCGGCGCTGGCCTCTGTTGGCTTCCTGCTTGGGCGGGCGTGGGCCGGCATCGAACCGCTTGCCGTCACTTACGCCACCCACTGGCACCACGCCTCGGCCCCACCCTGGATGGGAATGGCGGCGAATCTCCGCAATATGCTGGCTGGCGTGGCTCACCCTACAGATTATCTGGACTTTGCGGCCGCCTGGCTTGCCATCGTGCTGGTGGTGGCCGCCTGGTGGCGGTTGCGTCCGGCCTATGCCCTGTACGTGACCGTGGCTGCGCTGTTTAACATCTCGCATCTGCGCACGCCCCACCCGATGTGTAGCGTAGGGCGGCATACTATGGAACTGTTCCCCGGCTTCTTTCTGCTGGGCAAACTGGGCGAGCGTAGCCCCTGGCTGAACCGGCTGATACTCTATCCCTCGGTGGCTCTGCTCCTGTATCTGAGCGCCCAGTTTGTGCTCTGGGGATGGGTGGGATGACGGGGTCCCTGAATACCTGGCAGAGAAAATTAAGACAGTGGCTCCAATCTCCACTGCACCTGGCGCTGGTATTATGCCTGACCTCCCGATTGGTCGGACTGGCGCTAGGGTGGCTGCTGTGGCAACGGGGGCTCGTCCCAATCCATCCTGCGGCCCCGGATCAGATTTATCTGGATATTAAGCCCGTCATCGGCCCGGTGACTGGCTGGACACTGGGCGTGTGGCAACGACTGGACACGCTATATTACTTGGAAATCGCTGTCCACGGGTATAATGCGGACAACGGTACCGTTGTCTTTCCGCCTCTCTATCCGCTCCTGATTCGCCTGGTGGGTGTAGTGATGGGGGGACAATACCTGCTCGCTGCCATATTTATCTCATCGGTTGCCTGCGTCGGCACGCTCGTGCTGGTATACGAGATCGCAGCGATGGAATTTGGCACTGGCACAGCCAGACGGGCTATCGTGTACCTGATTTTCTTTCCAACCGCCTACATCTTGATCGCCGCTTACGCGGAGTCATTGATGTTGTGGCTTATGCTTCTTGCTTTCCGATGGGCGCATCAGGAACGGTGGTGGCTCGCGGGGATTGCTGCTTTCTTGGCCACGCTTACCCGGCTTCAGGCAATGGTGTTAATTCTTCCACTAACGTATATCTACCTGCGCCGCTTTAGTCCTACCAGGCGCGCTATGCGCCCGGAAGCGTTAACCCTGGCTGCCGCGCCAGTAGCAGCCCTCGGATACAATCTGTACCTGGCCTGGCGTGGGCTTCCTTCCGTTCAGGTAGAGTTCGCGCAGCATTGGTACTCCACATTAACCGTGCCGGGGACAGATTTGTTTATAGCACTGCGTACATTACTAGCCGGGGGTTTGAACTTCCAGCATGCTCTGTCACTTGGGCTGACGATGCTGTTTCTCATCTTGACAGGCGTGGCTTTCAGGCGGCTACCGACTGAGTACGGACTCTATATGGCCGGCATCCTGCTTTATAGCCTGAGCCGCCATGACCTTGCCGGGCGTGTTCTCCTTTCAGCGTCGAGACATGTGCTGGTCATATTCCCCGGCTTTATGCTCCTGGGAGCGGCTGGCCGACGCCGTTGGCTCCATCGCTTGGTTCTTTATCCCTCGCTGGCTCTCTACCTGTTCCTGATGGGAATTTTCTTCATGTGGGGGTACGCCGAATGAGGCCCATCTATCGGCGGGATCTGTGGCTGCTGCTTTCCCTGTCCTTGGTCGTGCGGCTGGCCGTGGCCGCTTTCATCCTCCGTCCTGGTTACATGGACGCGGCCTACTACGCTGCCGGGGCCTCGCACCTGGCCCAGGGCGGCGGCCTCAGCGAGCCCTTCCTCTGGAACTACCTGGACGACCCGGCGGGTATCCCTCACCCCGGCTTCCTCTACTGGATGCCGCTGCCCTCGCTGCTGGCGGCTCCGCTCGCGGCCCTGTTCCCCGGTTCCTTCCTCGCCCTTCAACTTCCCTTTGCCCTCCTTTCCGCTCTCCTCCCCCTCGTCAGTTACAGTGTCGCCTGGCAGGTTGCGGGGAAGCGCCGCCACGCCTGGGTCGCCGGTCTCCTCACCCTCTTCAGCGGCCTCTTTTTCCCTTACTGGACTCTTCCGGAGACGTTCGCCCCCTTCGCTCTCTTCGGCAGCCTGGCGCTGTGGCTGGCGGGACGCGGGATGCAGGGTGCAAGATGCAAGATGCAGGAGGCAGAAGGCGAGAAGCGGGTAGGTAGTTTGTTGGTTAGTTTGTTAGTTGGTTTGTTGGTCGGCCTGGCCCACCTGACCCGCGCCGACGGCATCCTGCTCCTCCCCCTGGTCATCCTGCCCCTGCTGGCCCGGCCCAAATCACGCACCGCGTACCCTGCATCACGCTTTGTTATTGGTCATTGTTCATTGT
>DAOUEC010000091.1:0-5462 GCA_034430655.1 Anaerolineae bacterium | reverse complement strand
AAACGGAAATACACGCCTGAGGTTTCTGGAGAAACCTCTCCTTTCATGCTTATAGCGTCCTCGCAAAGGGTCAACATCAAGTAACGTTTTGCGTGAGCCGGAAAGCCGAGCGCCGAATAGCAATCGCTCATCCAAACAAGAGGCATCCCTTTGTGAGCCCGCTTTCCGGTCTCTTCTTGTGCCACCAGCATATGATCATACAGGCCAGAAAAGATGGACAAAGCTTCGTGAAATCTTTGCTGATTACGATAGTGAAGCCCTGCCAATTCCCAAGCTCGCTGTTCTGTTGTAGGTGATGCAACGATCTCAGGCGGAAAAGCCTTGGGCAATTCCTCTAGTAGGAGCGCAGCACCATCACGCCGCTCCAAGAGGGGCAACAATTTGGACGGTAGCTTTTCCTTTAGTTCACTAATCCATGAAGGTTCCTTCATTGTTTGCATTACGCCCCCAGGGTGCAAGGTGGTAGTCTCCGCGCCTGTTGTTCTCCCAGTAGTGGTTTTGGTGCGTGTGCTTTCAGACATTTTTCTTTCCCTTCGTGACCGGAGAAAACATGTGTATTGTGACAGGATTGTACTGGCACAATAGTGATTATTCCACTGGAACCATCAGTCGCCGCCTTTGAATCAAGATCCGTTATGTCCCCTGAAAAACCGTTCTTCGTCATCCATTTGTGTGAACGTCAGGTCGCCTCTTTCCGTTTTTGTCTTTGTCCGTTGTTGGACGCTACCCGAACTCCACCGGCTGCTGGCGCGTCTCGGCGTCGAGGAATTGGGCCAGGCGTTCCTTGAAGAAGAGTTGCACCACGCCGGTGGGGCCGTTGCGGTGCTTACTTACCAGGATGTCGGCGATGTGCTGCTTCTCTGTGTCGGGGTGGTACAACTCGTCGCGGTAGATGAACATCACGACGTCCGCGTCCTGCTCCAGACCTCCGCTTTCTCTCAAGTCCGCCAGCACCGGCCGCCTGTCGCTGCGCTGCTCGACGGCGCGGGAGAGTTGGGAGGCAGCGACCAGGGGCAGATCCAGTTCCCGCGCCAGCCCTTTGAGCGAGCGGGAGATGTAGGAGACCTCCTGCACCCGGTTTTCGGAGCGCACGTCCCCGGTCATCAACTGCAGATAGTCCACGACGATGAGGTCCAGTCCGTGCTCGGCGTGGAGGCGGCGCGCCTTGGTGCGCAGTTGCAGGGCCGAGATGGAGGGAGTGTCGTCAATGAAGACGGGGAGGTCGGCAAGTTTGCCGGTGGCCTGGACGAAGAGAGGCCACTCCTCCTCCCGCAGGCCGCCCAGCCGCAGCCTTTGGGCGTCAATCCCGGTTTCGGCGGCCACCATGCGCTGCACGACCTGCTCGGCCGACATCTCCAGGCTGAAGATGGCGACGTGCTGTCCGTGGCGGGCGGCGTTCCGGGCGATTGAGAGGCACAGCGAGGTCTTGCCGACTGAGGGTCGGGCCGCTATGAGGATAAAGTCGGAGCGCTGGAGTCCGCCCAGCAGCCGATCTATGTCAACGAAGCCGGTGGGCACCCCCAGTGGCTCGCCCCGGTGGGCGTAGAGGTACTCGATGCGGTCGTAGTAGCGGCGGATCACCTCCTGGATGGGGGCCAGGTCGCGGGTGATGCGGCGCTGGGAGACGCTGAAGAGTGCCTGCTCGGCCTGGTCAACCGTCTGGTCCACGTCCTCGGCTTCCTGATAGGCCAGTTGTGCGATCTGGCTGGCCGCGCTGATCAGACGCCGGCGAATGGCGGCCTGTTCGACGATGTGGCCGTAGGCTTCGGCGTGGATGGCGCTGGGGACGGCGTTGATGAGGCGGGTGATGTAGGCCGCGCCGCCGATCTCCGCCAGTTGTCCCCGGCGCTCCAATTCATCACACAGCGTGACGAAGTCAATCGGCTCGCGCCGCTCGTGGAGCGCAAAGATAGCCTCGTAAATCCAGACGTTCTTCTGGATGTAGAAATCCTCCCCCTTCAGGAAGGGAGAGACGCGAAACAACGCTTCTGGGTCAATCAGGAGGGAGCCAAGCACCGCCTCCTCAGCCTCGACGTTGTGGGGGATCATCTTGTCGGGAATGGCCATATTTCTTCCTCACGTCGTTCCCCCATCCTGAGATGCGCGGCTTGATCCAGTCTTGGGGGCGCTGTGATTGCTCCCCCGACTTCGTCAGGGGCTTCTCTTGGGGGTGCTGTGACTGCTCCCCCCGACTTCGTCAGGGGCTTCATGGTGAGCGATTACGGGGGGCTATTGTAAGGGCAGGTCATCCAGGTCGAGGGTGCTGATGAAGTCGCGGAAGGCCGACAGTTCTTCGCTTTCCGTCTCCTCGCCGACGTCTGCTTCTGGGGTGATGCCGGCCTGTGCCATAACGTCCTCTTCAACGAAGATGGGGATGTTGGCGCGCACGGCCAGTGCGATGGCGTCGGAGGGCCGCGAGTCGATCTTCAACTGTCGCCCATTCAGGTTCACGCTGATGCTGGCGTAGAAAGTGTCGTTGCGCAGGTTATCCACGACGATGTGGGAGACCTCACCGCCCATCTCGGCAATGACGTTGTTGAGCAGGTCGTGGGTCAGAGGACGGGTGACCTCGACGCTTCGCAACCGGATGGTGATGGCATCCGCCTCGTAAGGCCCGATCCATATTGGCAGGTACCGCTCGGTTTTGATGTCCTTGAGGATGATCACGCGGTGCTCCGACGTCAGGCTTACCTGGATACTGTCTATCTTTACCTCAATCATTATCCGCCTCCTGGCATGGGCTGTACCCGGTTGAATTATACCACCAACCTATGGCAGGTGGCAAATGGGCCGATGGCAGATTCGAGCTATGGGAGGGACGTAGTCTCGAATTATGTGCTTGAGCCCAGTACCGCCGTAAACAGGCGGTGCTGGGTGGTTTTCTATACCGGTAAGAGGCAACCCAGCATCGGCGCTTCAGGTCGGTGCGGCTTCCACGCATCCAAGCACATAATCTCTGACTATCTCTGGGAGGGACGTAGTCTCGAATTATGTGCTTGAGCCCAGCACTGCCGTAAACAGGTGGTGCTGGGTGGTTTTCTATACCGGTAAGAGGCAACCCAGCACCGGCGCTTCAGGCCGGTGCGGCTTCACGCATCCAAGCACATAATCTCTGACTATCTCATGGGAGATAGTCAATGATGACCGCGTTATCGGGCAGCGATTCGCCCTGCGGCGTCGTGGCAGGCAGACGCTCGCCGGTGATCCGGTTGTAGACCCCGATCCGTATCTCGTGTTGGTCCGGGGGCGTTTTTTCTGGCAACAGGATGGTGCGTCGTTCGCGGATCGTGTCGCCCGGCTGCCAGACGGTCAGGGGGAGTATGCCCCGCCAGGCGTCGCCATCCGCCTGGGCGATGGGGGGGTGACCGGCCGGGCCCACGTGGGCGAAGATAGTGTCGTGGGGCTGCGCCGCCGACAGACTGAGCCAGGTTAGAGTGAGGTCCAGTCGCCCGGACCGCAGGTCGGCCTGGGCCGCCTGGAGACAAAGCGTCTGCCCAAAGGCCGCCAGATGGCAGGCTGAGGCAGGGTCGGTGGGCGAGATGGATGGAGCGGGAGTGACGGCGCCGGCCCACTGGAGTGCGAAGGTGCCGTCAGGGAAGTGGCGTGATAGGTAGACCGCGTCCATCTGGTGGGCCAGTTGGTAGAGTTGATCGGGCGGTGTGATAACTCCCCGCAGGCTTATCTGGTAGGGACCGGCCTCCCGTGCCCCCGTGTCTATCCAGGGCATGCTGCGCGAGGTGGTTTGGGGACGTTCGCCTGTGACAATGGCCAGGAAAGCCCCCAGTTCCACGGAAACGGGGGCCAGCGTTACACCCCAGTAGCCCAGGGGGTAAGGGGGACGTCTGGGTGCGTAGCGGTCGGGGAAGTTGACGAAGAGCATGCGATCTTCTCCGGCTTGGGCGGCCTGGATCAGTTCGTCCAGGTGGGCGATGCCGGCGGTGTACATGTGCTGGAAACCGGCCAGTAACAGGCTGCTCTGGAGGGCGATGAGGCTGAGCAGCACGGCCCCCCCGGTCCGCCACAGGCGACGGAACCCTTGCGAAGGTTTGTAAGCAGATTTCAGACCAGAAGCATCTTTGTTCATCGGAGATCGCCCTGTCGCCATCGCTGTTTGCAACCTTCGCAAGGGTGGCAGGAGGGCGCAGGCCCACAGCAGCGCCACGCCAGGGCTCGCGTAGTAGAACAGCCGGGACCCCATCCTCACGTAACTGTACCGCAACCCGGCGGCGGAGGGTGCGAGTCCCAGCAAGGCCCAGGCCATCCCGAACAGAGCCTGACGGTCCCGTCGGGCGCGCCACGAAGCGACGAGAAGCCCGCCGAGTGTCAGCCCGGCCAGCGCCAGCAGTATCCCCGGCGCAACGGTCTGGCCGGGCTCGTAGCCGGCCGGACGCCCGAGCAGGGGAAATATGAGGCCCTGGAGGAAATACAATGCCGCCGGCCTTTCGAAGGTCAGGGCAGTGTAGCCTGCTTCGCGGGGGATGCGGAGCCAGAGCAGCCCAAACCCGGCCGCGATGAGGGGGTAGGCCAGTGCGAGCCACCAGCCCGCCCTGCCAGCGCTTCGTCGGCGCAGCATCCATTCTACGAGCAGTGGCAGGAAAGCCAAAGCCGCTGCGCCTTCCTGGACGGTGATGGCCGCCAGGAAGAGCAACAGGCTCAGGCCGGCCGCCAAACGATGGCCCGCTTGCCGGCGGCGGGCCTCGAAGTAGGCCAGCCATGCTCCATTTTGCAGCGCCGCCGCCATCGGTTGTGCAGGCGCGGCCCAGGCCACCGCCTGGTACGAGAAAGGATACCAGGCCACCAGCCCTCCCACCGCCACCGCCGTCCAGTTCCCCAGCCCCAGGCGACGGCTGAGCGCATAGGCCAGGGCGACGTTGAGCAGATGCCACCCAATCTGAGCGGCGTGTAACAGGGGGGCGGCGAGGGTATTGTCCGGCCCCAGGAAAAGGCGGTTATAGAGCACCAGCGCCGGCCGGTAGAAGTGGTAGTCGGGCATGGGTCTGATGAGTTCCCCCACCGGTCTCCCCACCACGCGGCCATACCAGAGCGGATCATCCCAGATAAAGCCGAAGCCCAGGGCAGGAGCATAGAGCCAGGCCGTGACGAGCAGAAGGAACAGCATGGCGAATTGCGAATTACGAATGGCGAATTGCGAATGGCGAATTGCGAATGGCGGATTGTAGATGCGGTGCATGGGCGGGCCTTTCAAGTCAGTGATTTCGGAATCGAGGCTTCAGCCGGATTTGACGCCTGAACTCCGGCTAAAGCCTACACTCCAAATTCACCAATGCAATAGCCTGCTGTGCCATTAGTGCCATTAGTGCCATTAGTAGAGAGACCCCCTTAAAGATAAAAAATCCCGACCTGTGCAATTAGACTGAGGGGCTGAAGCTAAACGACAAGGTGCCAGTCTGGAACCACCGCTTGTACTCCTGGTTCCTGACTAGAGCGGTGACAGCAGCAAG
>DAOUEC010000090.1:0-2365 GCA_034430655.1 Anaerolineae bacterium | reverse complement strand
AGCGTATCGAAACCAAGGATGTGAGCGGCTCTACGGCTAACCCGCTTGGTTTCGATACGGCTTTCCGCTACGCTCCAAGCCTACTCAACCGGCGCTAGAGCGTGCTCTGCCCCAGTTTATTGAGAGGATACGGACATTGCTTATCTTCAGGAAAGTGCCGGCCTGGGTGTGTACCAATTGCGGTGAGGCTTATGTTTCCGAAGAGGTTACCAAGCAACTGCTGGAGGCGGCCGAGGAAGCAGTTCGGAACCGGGTGCAAGTGGATGTGCGAGAACTTATACCTGCCACGGTCTGAGCGGATACTATGAAAGTACTGATCGTCCTCACCTACTACCGCCCCCATACCAGCGGCCTCACCATCTACGCCGAGCGGCTGGCGCGAGGGCTGGCGGCACGGGGGCATCAGGTCACCGTGCTGACCTCTCGCTTCGACCGCTCCCGTCCCATTGAGGCCCTGGAGGATGGCGTGCGGGTCGTGCGCGCGCCGGTGCTCTTCCGCGTCAGCAAGGGGGTCATCATGCCGACTTTTGGCTGGCTGGCGACGCAACTGGTGCGCGAGCACGACGTCGTCAGCCTGCACCTGCCGCAGTTTGACGCGGCGGGCGTGGCAGCGCGGGGCCGTCTGATGGGTAAGCCTGCGCTGTTGACGTATCACTCCGACCTGAAACTCCCACCCGGCTCGTTCAACTGGTTGGTCAACCAGGTGGTGCACGTGATGAACCGGCTGGCGGGGCTCTTCTCCGACCGGGTGATCGCCTATACGCAGGACTTCGCCGACCATTCTCCCTTCCTGCGTGCCTTCCGCCGCAAGTTAGAGGTCATTCCCCCGCCGGTGGAACTGCCAGAGGTGGGGCCGGGGGCGGTGGCGGCCTTCGCCAGGATGCACAATCTGGACGGGAGCGGGCCGGTGATCGGGATGGCGGCGCGACTGGCGGCCGAGAAGGGCGTGGGGGTGCTGTTGAATGCACTGCCGCGCGTCTTGGAGGTCTACCCGGAGGCGCGGGTGCTTTTCGCCGGCCAGTACCGGGACGTGTTGGGCGAGGAGGCTTACGCCCGGCGGCTGGCCCCGCTGTTTCGCCAACACGAGGAGCGCTGGGAGTTCGTGGGCGTGCTGAATCTGTTGCGGATGGCGGCCTTTTATCCCAACCTGACTTGTCTCGTCGTCCCCAGCCTCAACTCGACCGAGTCGTTCGGGCTGGTGCAGGTAGAGGCGATGTTGTGTGGCACGCCCTCGATTGCCAGCGACCTGCCAGGGGTGCGCCAGCCGGTGCTGCAGACAGGGATGGGGGAGGTGGTACCGATAGGGGATAGCCAGGCCCTGGCCGAAGCGATCATCAAGGTAGCGGGCAACAAGGCCGATTATGTACGACCTGGAGAAGAGATCGCGGAACGGTGGAACACTGCGCGCACGGCGGCGGAGTACGAGGCGCTCTTCGAGCGGCTGCTGGAAGAGACGGGGTGACAAGGGGACAAGGGGACGAGGAGACAAGGGGACAAGGTGACAGGGAGACAGGGACATGGTGGGGCAGGGTGACAAGGTGACCGACGATTCGCAATTCGCGATTCGCAATTCGCAATTCGCCAACCATCTGCCCGAGTGCGCCTATCGCTACTTCTGGGACATTAATCCGGCGAATCTGGACGTCAGCAAATATCCGCGCTACGTCATTGAGCGGCTGCTGGAATACGGTGACCTCCCGTCGGTGCGCTGGATGGAGCGCCGCTTCTCCCGCGAGGAGATTGTGGAGGTGCTGAAGACGAGCCGGGCTCTTTCCCGCAAGAGCGCGAACTTTTGGCTGAATGTACTCAGCGTGCCACGTGAGGAAGTGAGATGTATGTCGAAGGAATTTCAACAAAAGTACAGGCAAGTCTGGAACTGGTAGGCCAAACCCCTCTGGCGGCCCAGTTCTATCTGGCTGGTGGCACAGCGGCCGCTCTGCATCTGGGGCACCGGCGTTCCTACGATCTGGATTTCTTTTCGCCTGCGCCATTCGATAAGGGCGATCCCCGGCGCTTCCTGGGTCCGCTAGGACGACTGA
Source organism: Anaerolineae bacterium (assembly GCA_034430655.1). Classification (GTDB taxonomy): domain Bacteria; phylum Chloroflexota; class Anaerolineae; order B4-G1; family B4-G1; genus JAUWNP01. Next base: position 326 of record DAOUEC010000090.1, on the reverse strand, counting down.
TTGTGGAGCAAGAAAGTGAGGGCACTTTTCTCGGCGCCCTCAACGACGTTCGTATCAGTTTCTTCATCTATCCCTACCGTCTCCTGGTCTCACCAGTGCTATTTGGCACAGTGCAGATAGCGGCGCTTGAGGATTTAGCGGTGATGAAGTTAGATGCCATCGCCAGCAGGGGCAAGAAGCGGGACTTCCTTGATCTATACTTTATGTGTCAGGAGTTTCTCACGTTGCGAGAGATGCTTCCACTTGTAGAGCGCAAGTACGAAGGAGTGGAGTACAATTTCACTCACCTCTTGAAGAGCCTGATGTACTTTGAGGACGCCGAAGCC
>DAOUEC010000089.1:0-3587 GCA_034430655.1 Anaerolineae bacterium | reverse complement strand
ATGGCAGAAATGGAACCTGGAACGTTGATCACGCTGGTCACTATCCTCGTATCGGGCGTGGGTATCCTGCTGGGCACGCTCACCCCGGCAATTGTCGAGGGACGAGCGGTGCTCAAAGCGCTGGAAGGGATGACCCGCCAGCCGGAGGCCGCCAACGACCTGCGCACTACGTTGATCATCTCAATGGCGCTGCTGGAATCTACGGCGATCTACGTGCTGCTGATCTGTCTGATCCTGATCTTCGCTAACCCGCTGCTCGAGCGTTTCTTCTAGGGGCTGGCGGATGCTAAATCTGGACGTATGGACGATCGCTTTTCAAATCATCAACTTCCTGGCCCTGGCCGCGGCGCTCTACTACCTTCTTTTCCGGCCGGTGATGCGCAACGTGAAAGAGCGTGCGGTCGAGAAAGAACAGTTGGCCCACGAGATGGCCCAGGATCGCCAGGAGGCAGCAGAGTTGCGCGCCGAACTGGAGGCGCGGCTGGCACACGCCGACGAAGAAGCAGCCGCCATCGTCGCCACGGCGCGGGAGCAGGCGGAGGCCGAGCGAAAGGCGCTCCTACAAGAAACAGAGACTGAGGTCGAACGCATCTTGACCGAGGCCCACGCCGACGCCCATCGGCTGCGGCAACAGGCAGTGGATGATGCCCACGCCGATCTGTTGGACGCCATCCTGGAGGTCAGCGGCTGGGTGATCGGTCGCACGGCGCCGCCAGAGGTGCACGACGCGCTGGTCCAGCAGCTCAGCGACCGCATCTGGGAACTGGGGCGCAGCGAGATGGAGCGGGTGGAGACGTTCCGGCGCTCGCTGGGTGACCGCGTCCCCACGGCCTACGTGACGACCGCGCGGCCCCTTTCTCCCGAACAACAGGGGTTACTGGCCCGCACCTTCACCGCGCTGGCCGACCGCCACGTGAATCTGGAATTGAAGACCGACCCCGCGTTGGCCGCCGGGATATGGGCGCGCCTGGGCGATACGCTGGTGGATAACTCCGTCGGCGGGCAACTGGCTGAGTTACGTGAGACCGTCTCAGAGATGCTTAAGGAGCGTATGACCGGTGAGTAAGCAAAGTGTGCGGCCCGACGTGCCGTCGCTGCTCCAGACGCTCCGCGAGCAGGTCAACCAATCGAGTGATCAGGTGCGTTTTCGCGACGCCGGCCTGGTGCAACGCATCAGCGACAGCACGGCTACTTCTCCAGGCATGTCGCGCGCGCAGCTCGACACCCCGTCGCTGCTCCAGACGCTCCGCCAGCAGGCGGGCCAACTGGTCAGCCGGGTGCGCTTCCACGACGTGGGCACGGTGCAGCGTGTCGGCGACGGCGTGGCCACGCTCTCAGGCCTGCCCCACGCACGCACCGACGAACTGCTGACCTTTCCCACCGGCGTGCGAGGCCTCATCCTCAACCTCGACCACGACCTCATTGACGTGATCCTGCTGGGCCCCGACGAGGGCATCCAGGGCGGCGACCTGGTCACGGCCACCGGCGAGCGGCTGCGCGTGCCGGTGGGACACAAACTGCTGGGCCGGGTGCTGAACCCACTGGGCGAGCCCCTGGACGAGCGTGGGCTGGTGGACACGACGGAGTTCCACTACCTGGAGCGCGACGCGCCGGGCATCGTCGAGCGAGCGCCGGTAGATATGCCATTACACACTGGCCTGAAGATCGTGGACGCGCTCGTGCCCATCGGGCGCGGGCAGCGCGAACTGATCGTCGGCGACCGGCAGACGGGCAAGACAGCCCTGGCCGTGGACGCCATCCTCAACCAACGGGACAGCGGTGTGCTGTGCGTCTACGTCGCCATCGGCCAGAAGAAGTCCTCCACGCTGGCCGTCATTGAGACGCTGCGCCGCCATGAGGCTCTCCCATACACCATCGTAGTTGTCTCCAGCCCCGACGACCCGCCCGCATTGCGCTACCTGGCCCCCTATGCCGGCTGCACGATGGCCGAGTTCCTGATGCACGAGGGGCGTGACGTGTTGATCGTCTACGACGACCTGAGCAAGCACGCGGACGCCTATCGCGAACTGAGCCTGCTGCTGCGCCGGTCGCCGGGCCGCGAAGCCTACCCCGGCGACATCTTCTACCTGCACGCGCGGCTGCTGGAGCGCGCCTGCAAGTTGGCCCCCCCTTCATCCCCCCCAAAGTTGGGGGGGAAAGAGGGGGGGCGCCCCAGTGGGGGGGAGAGAGGGGGGGCAGGAGGCGGCTCGTTGACGGCGCTGCCCATCGTGGAGATGCAGCGTGGCAACATCGCCGCCTACATCCCCACCAACCTGATCTCCATCAACGACGGGCAGATCGTGCTGGATGCTGACCTGTTCAATCGTGGGGTGAAGCCTGCCGTGAACGTGGGCCTATCAGTATCGCGCGTGGGGGGAGCAGCGCAGACGACAGCCATGCGTGATGTGGCGGGCAAACTCCGGCTGGAACTGGCGCAGTTTGAGGAGGTGGCCCGCTTTGCTCGCTTCGGCGCTGAGGTGGACGAGGCCACACAGCGCCAGATCCGGCGCGGTAAGCGCTTGCGGGCCGTGCTCACGCAGCCTGCCCACCAGCCGCTCTCACTGGCCGCGCAGGTCGTGGTTCTGCTGGCGGCCACCGAGGGGTATCTCGACGACGTGGTGCTCAAAGATGCGCCCGCCTTTGAAAGCGGACTGTTGGCCCGTTTCGAGGCCCAGCACCCGGGATCTTACCACCAGATCAATCGCAGTGGCAAACTACCCACGGAGATGCGAGAGGCGTTGACGGAGACGATGGACAACTACCGCACAGCCTGGCTCGAAAGGCTGGCCTTGAGCCCAGCCGAAGGGAGAAGAGGGCAATGAAAATGGTGATGGCCGTGGTGCCACGAGACGAGGCGAGACGCGTCATTGAGACGCTGGTGGCCGCCGGTCACACGGCGACCTTCAGCGATAGCCGTGGCGGTATGCTGCGCCAGACCCAACAGATGCTCTTCATCGCCGTGGAGGAGCAAGACCTGGAGCGAGTCCTGACCATCATCCACGACAACTGCCATTCGCAAGTCGTCGTGGAGCCCGGCGAGCAGAGAACACCATTCTCGTTTGGCCCCGTACCCGTGACGGCCGAACTGGGCGGGGCAGTGGTGTTCATCTGGGACCTCGACCGCTACGAGACCTATTGAGCGCATGGAAGATCTGGAGCGTGTCGAGACTCGACTCGACCACATCCGCACCGTAGAGCCCATCCTGAGTGCCATGCGCACGATTTCCCTGGGAAGTTGGCAGGCAGCGCTCAAGCGAAAGGATAGCGTGCGCCGTTACGAGGAGCGACTGGCTGCCGTGTTGCCGGCATTGCTGCCTCACCTGCCCCCCCCTTTCATCCCCCCCAATTGGGGGGAAAGAGGGGGGGCACGGATCGTAGCCCTGGCGATCGGCACCGAGCGCGGACTGTGTGGCCGATTCAACGTGGCGGTCGTCGAGCGCGCCGAGCGCTACCTGGCCGAGCAGGAAGCGAGCGGCGCACAGGTAGAACTTATGGCATTGGGGACACGAGTGTGTCGCGTCTTCCAACGACGCCAGCGACCACTGGCCTGGTTGGGCGCACTATCGGCAACCGCACTGCCACCCTGC
>DAOUEC010000088.1:0-8915 GCA_034430655.1 Anaerolineae bacterium | reverse complement strand
TGCGTTTATTCTGTCTTGACCTGAAACTCTAACTGTCCGACGAATTGAATTGCTTGATAGCAGTGATGATGTACTGGAAAGCACAGGTTTCGATTAGAGAAAGTGTCACTTGAAACAGAAAAAGGGGGACTAATGGCGCATGCACCCGACTGCGCTACCCGCGGGCAAATCGGCGGCTCGTTGCATTTGCAGCCGCCGCGCGTCGGGCGCGCGCGGGCCGGTGTGTCGATGGGTCTCGCTCCCGTAACTCACCGTTGGAACATGGACCCTTCGGGCGTGACCAGACGTCTATCAATAGACGCTCTCATAGGGAGACGTCCGTTTTTGCTTGTCAGTTCGGCAGTATGGCAAACACATTCGAGTGGAGGTAAGTAAAATGAAAAACCGAATATGGAGTCTCGTCACCGTCGTCACCATTGCGTTAACCGTATTGTGCTTCGGCGCGGCAGCGACCCCGGCAACTGCGCAGAGCGCCTGGTACGCCGAGTACTTCGCCAATCGCGACCTGGCCGGTGCGCCAGCCAGCACCCGCTACGATGACACGCTGCACTTCGAGTGGGGCACCGGCAGCCCCGGAGACGGCATCCCGGCCGACAACTTCTCAGCCCGCTGGACCCGCGACGCGTGGTTCGAGACCGGCACCTATCGCTTCTCCTACCGCTCCGACGATGGGCTACGTATCTGGGTCGGCAGCACGCTCGTCGTGGACGACTGGCGCGACCGCCAGGCGACCTGGTCCTTCGCGGACTACGTCATCTCGAAAGGCACCCACCCCGTGCGCGTCGAGTACTACGAGCACAGTGGCAATGCGGCCATCCAGGTGGCGTGGGAGCGAATTAGCGGTGGCGACACTTGGCGGGCCGAGTACTTTGGCAACCGCGACCTCTCCGGCTCCCCCGCCCTGGTGCGCTACGACCCGGCCATTGACTTCGACTGGGAGAACGGCAGCCCGGACGGGGCTATCTCGGCCGACAACTTCTCCATCCGCTGGACGCGCAGCCTGGGCTTCACCCCTGGCGCCTACCGCTTCTACACCAGTTGCGACGATGGCGTGCGCATCTCAGTGGACGGCAACCGCGTCGTGGATGCCTGGCAGGATCAGAAACTGCCCAACACCCACTGGGGCGACGTCACCCTCGACAGCGGACGGCACACCGTCGTCGTCGAGTACTACGAGCACGGCGGCGAGGCCAGCGCCCACGTGTGGTGGAAGCGGCTGGGCGACTTCAGCGGCTGGGAGGGCCGCTACTACGCTAACGCCGAACTGCGCGGCGGCCCGGCGCTGATCCGCGACGACGCAGAGATCAACTTCGACTGGGGCGAGGGCGCACCCGCCGATTGGATGCCCAGCGACAATTTCTCCATCGTCTGGACGCGCAATGTCTACTTCACCCCCGGCTACTACCGCTTCAACGTCCGCTCCGACGACGGCGCGCGCGTCCGGCTCGATGGGGCGCTGGTGATGGACTACTGGCAGCCGATGGACTACGAGTGGCACTACGTGGACTGGACCTACCTGGAGGGCACGCACACCCTCAAGGTGGAGTACTTCGAGCGCGCCGGTGGAGCCCGTGTTCACTTCTGGTGGGAGCGGAGCGGCACTGCTGCGCCTCCCTCTGCCCCTACCCCCATCCCTACACCGGTGACCACTCCCGCCCCCGGCATGCCCGGGCCATGGCAGGGAGAGTACTTTGACAACTGTGCCCTCTCAGGCTCGCCCGCGCTGGTGCGCAGCGATGCCGCCCTCGACTTCAACTGGGGGCGGGGCGCACCTGCATCGGGGGTAAACCACGACGACTTCTCCGTGCGCTGGAGCGGCACCTTTTCCTTCGAGGGCGGACGCTACCGCTTCACCACCACCACCGACGACGGCATACGGCTCTACGTGGACGACCGGCTGATCATCAACGCCTGGCGTCCCATGCGCGGCACCCGCACCGGCTACGCCACCCTCGCGGCGGGGAACCACATCGTGCGCGTCGAGTACTTCGAGCGCAGCCAGGCGGCGATGGCGCGCCTGACCTGGCAGCGGGTCGGCGTGGCGCCGGCGCCGACGCCCACACCCGGCCCCATCGCCCCCGGTGACCAGGGCGCGGGCGGGCCGTGGGAGGCGGCCTACTACGCCAACGCGAACCTCTCCGACACTCCAGCCCTCACGCGCCAGGACGCGGCGCTGGACTTCAACTGGGGCTGGGGCTCGCCAGACCCTGCCGTGCCCACGAACCACTTCTCCGCCGTCTGGACACGGTCGGTCGAGTTCAGCGGCGGGCGCTACACCTTCACCACCACGTCCGATGACGGCGTGCGGCTCTACGTGGACGACCGGCTGGTGATTGACAGTTGGCGTCCCATGCGCGGCACCCGCAGCGGTACGCTCGCCCTGAGTGCGGGCGCACACACCGTGCGGCTGGAATACTTCGAGCGCACCGGCATCGCCCTGGTGCGCCTCAACTGGCGCCGCCGGTAACACAACCGGGCTGGCTTGGCTGAGAGAAAAGGGCCGCTTCTATGCAAGAAGATAGGTTTCGCATACGGCGACTGGGACTGGATGACTACGACGAACTGCTGGCGCTATGGCAGCGAGCGGGGCTGCACTCGCTCAAATCCTGGGGACGCGATAGCCGCGCTAGCCTGGCCCGACAATTCGCCAGCGGCATCCAGACGATCCTGGGGTTGGAAATGGACGGCCAACTAGTGGGCGCAGTCATCGCTACTCACGACAGCCGCAAGGGGTGGATCAACCGGCTGGCGGTGGACGCCGACCACCGCAGGCGAGGCTATGGAGCCCGGCTGATCGCGGAGGCTGAAGAGGTGCTGCGCGAGCAGGGCATGCACGTCATCGCGGCCCTCGTCGAAAACGATAACCCCACCTCACTGGCGCTGTTTCGGAAAGTGGGCTACGTCGAGATTGACTCCGGCATCCACTACCTGACGAAGCGCGACAGCGACGACGTCTGATATGCAGACTTCGGAAGTCTCAGAGACTTCCGAAGTCTTACCGGTAGCCCTGATAGTGCCGGAACACCTCACCGACGCTGCGGCCCTCGTGAACGCGCCGGATCACCTCGCCCAGCAGGCTGGCGACGGAGAGGACAGTGAGATTGGGCAGTTGTTTCTCCGGCGGGATGGGGATGGAGTTCGTGGTCACGATCTCCTTGATGGAGAGTCCCCGCAGCCGCTCGACCGCTGACGGCGAGAAGACGGCGTGAGCAAAACACAGGTATATGTCACGAGCGCTGTGCTCACAGACGATGTTGACGGCGTTGACCATCGTACCGCCAGTGTCCACCTCGTCGTCCACGATGATGACGTCGCGGCCCTCTACCTCGCCGACCAGCGTCAGCGCCTCCGTACCCCCTGCCACCCGTCGTTTCTCGACCAGCGCCAGGGGCAGATGCAGTTCAGTCGCCAGGTTGCGCGCCTTCTTGGCGAAGCCCAGGTCCGAGGCGACGACGACCGCTCTCTCAAGCCGCTTTTCGCGAAAGTAGTCAGAGAGGATAGAAAAGGCGGTCAGGGCATCGCCTGGGATGCTGAAGAACCCCTGGATCTGGTCAGCGTGCAGGTCAAGCGTGACGTAGCGATCGGCACCGGCGATGCCGATCACGTCGGCCACCAGACGAGCGGTGATCGGCACGCGAGGCTGATCCTTCTTGTCGGAGCGGGCGTAGGCCAGGTAGGGGATAACCGCTGTGATGCGGTCCGGCGAGGCCCGTTTGAGCGTGTCCAGGAAGATCAGCAACTCCACCAGGTTATAATTGACTGGAGACGAGGTAGTCTGGATCAGGAAGACATCCTGACCGCGTATGCTCTCGTGCAGCCGCACGAAGATGTTCTCGTTGGGAAACTGGACGATGTCGCGCCCCGATAGCGGGACGCCGAGATATTGGCTAATCTCCTCAGCAAGTGCCGGACAACCGGTGCCACTGAACAGTTTAATGGTGCCGTGCATGCCCCCTTCGCTCTCACTCATTGGTCTCAAACTCCGATTGTAGAATACTCATCACGTACTGGTCGTGGTAAGCCCCCTCCTTGAACACCACCTCGCGGAAGGTGCCCTCCCGCCGGAAACCGGCTTTCTCATAGCAGCGGATGCCCCGCGCATTGTCCGCGTCCACCCTCAGGAAGACGCGATGCAGATTCATCTGGCGGAAGGCCAGGCCCAGCAACGTGCGGATGGCATCGCTGCCGTATCCCTGATCCCAATATGCCTTCTCGCCGATAGAGATGCCCAGTTCAGTGTTGCGGTCCTTCCAGTTGATGCTGTTCAGGCCAATGTTGCCAATGTGTACTCCCTCGGCCGTCTCGATGGTCAGTGCCACACTCTCCTGTCGCTCCAACCGCCCCAGCAGGTTCTCGAACCAACGCTCCTCCTGCGCCAGAGAGAATGGCAGGTAGAGCGCCAGGTGGCGGCGCACTTCCGGGTCGCTGAACCACTCGACGAAGCGCGGCAGATCGTCTCGCTCGATTGGCCGCAGCCGGACTTTTTCCCCTACGATCATATTTCTCCTCCCAGGTGACAGGTGTCGTTCAGAAGCACGATGCGTGGTCGTACCGGGTTCAGTTCGACGATGCTGAGCGACCCATTGGCAAAGCGAAAGGGTGACAGCCATGTCGGCAGCCCGATCAGGTGGTTGAGGTAGATGCCCAGGGTGCCTCCGTGCGCCACCACGCCGACCGGCCCCTCTACGTGCCGCGAAAGGATGTCGCCAAAAGCAGCCACTACCCGCGCCCGAAACGGCGCGCTCCCCTCCTCCCCAGGGATCACTAGGCTCCCCGGCTCCTCCGCCCAGCGCCGCGCCACGTCCGGGTATTGCTCCGCTATCTGCTCCCACGTCAGCCCCGTGATGTCGCCGACGTCGTACTCCTTGAGCCGCTCGTCGGGCACCACCGGCACGCCCAACGCTTCCCCGACGATCTCTGCCGTCTCCTGCGCCCGGTGCAGCGGGCTGGTGTACAACACGGCAGGCGCTTCCCCACGCAGCCGCTCCGCCAGCCGGCGAGCCTGCTCCCGCCCCACCTCGTCCAGCGGCGGGTCTGCCTGGCCCTGGATGCGACGTTCGGCGTTCCAGGTGGAGCGCCCGTGGCGGATGAGGAAGAGACGGGGCACTGTGCTATTCCCCAATGATCAATACTTCTGCCGTCCGGCGCGTGCTCAGCACGTACTGGTAGCCATCCAGGGTATGTACCCGGACGCGCCGCTTTACCTGCTGCACCATTTCCTTCAGGTCGACGATAGAGGGAATGCCATCGGCGCGATACGAGATGACAAGTATGGCATCACGGAACCGGTCCAGCAAACGGGCGAACGCACTATGAATCGCCGCCGGGTCCACCCAGGGGTTGTACGCCGGCTTCAGCCTCCGATGCTTGCTGCGATAATCCACCAACGTAGGCCATTCCTCGTACTGCGCCAGCCCCTCCAGGAAATGATAGAAGTGATGGTAATCCACTCCGACGCCCCGCTGGGAGATGTATGGAGGGTCAATGTAGACCAGGTCGTAATCGCCCTCGACGTCCCAGGCATTCTCATTGAGCGCCCGGTTGGCCCGACCATTGTCAACCACCAGCGCATTGACTTCGCCTACAAAGGACCTAAAATGCACCTCGAACGGCGTATCCCAGGTCGTCTTGTTACCGAATGAACGTTCGACATCGGCAAAACGGAGGTACAAGTTTTTGCGGTGGAACAGATTGAACGGCCGCTTGACCAGGCAGGCTTGAAACAGCGCATAATAGGCCAGTGCCTGCTTATATGGATCGGACAACGCAGCAATGTTTTGCACGACGAGGTCCAGCCACCGGTTCTCCTCATCAGTATAATAGATATCCTCGAAGGCATCCGCGATAAAGGTACGATACTCCTGCCCAGGCTGACGGAACAGCAGGTCTTCTACATCCTCGGCGCTCAGGTGCGTAGTATTATTCTCGATCAGCGCCAGGCCCACAAGGTAGTTGAACCGTAGAACGTCATTGTAAGTGACCTGCTTGCCCTTTTGCTTGAGCCAGTAGCCGACGACGCCCGTGCCACCAAAGGCATCCAACACCGTATCGAACGAGAGTTCCCGGATGTGCTCCCCGATCCACCTCACCAGCCGGGCCTTGCTGCCCTGATAGCGGGTGCTGGGGACAAACTGTGTCTCAATCTCTGGCAAATCAAGCGCCAACTGTCCCATCAGTCTCTTCCAAGTGGGCAATGAGATCCAGACGGTTGCGGTAATGCAGATACTCCCGCAGATTACGGAACGGAGGCACGGAGAGCTCAGCAGCGCGTGCCATATCTCGGTTCAGATACTGCTGCCAATACTCGTTGAAGATTGCCTCACCTTCTTCCCCCAGGCGCACAAACGGCCCCTTGCCCTCCCGCAACGCTATCAGATCAGTAACCGAACCGATGTTGCGCGTATTCCCGCTGCCGGGGTGGTCGCTTGCCACGCGCCACTTCTCATGAAGAAAGATCTCGATATCACATATGGGTGGCAGGATGCTATCAATCTGTTCTACAGAGTAAACGCCGGAAGCCTGAGCCCTGACCTGTGTGTAGACGATAAGGACTACATAGTGCTGGCGGCAACTGCCGTATGGGAAGGTCACGTTTTTGGTGCCGTCGCGATGGCGGAAGTAGCCGGTGAAAGCCCCCAGCGTGAAGCCGGATACTCGTGTGGGTATGCCACCGTCTCGCGGCAACAGGCGATATGTGGTCTTGAGGTCAAGTGCATATCGCTCATCGGCACACACGGTGCTCAAGTCAGGATAGAAGTTCTGGTACTTAGCGGGAACAACTTCGTACCCTCGCTGTTCCCAGAAGCCTGAGATCTGCGGAAGCAACATCAACTCGAGCGCTTTAGAGATCACCTTCGTATCGGAGGTCAACGAGTACACGCGGCAGGCTGTATCCACAAAGCCTCTCAGTGTCCAGAGACCATCTTCCGTCTGCAAGTCTCGCTCAAGACGGGCAAGAAGCACCCCAAGTTCAGTGGCAGGAAACACCTGTCCCCTCCATCACGTACCCAAAATCGCCTGCACCGCCGTATACACATCCACCTCCCGCGCCACGATGCGCTCCACCCACGCCCGTATCTGCTCCTCCCCCACCCGCGCCAGCACTTGGCCCAACAACTCCTGCTGGAGCACGTTGCGCAACTCCGTCTCGATGCGAGCGCGCTCCCGCTCGGCCCAGGTGCCGCTGGCGCGCAGGTACTCGCGGTGAGCGGCGACCGCCTCCAGCACCTCCGGCACGCCGGTGCCGTCCAGCGCGATGGTCTGCAGAATGGGCGGCCGCCAGACGTCTTCGCCCGCCCCTCTATGAGAACTGGGACGGGGGGCGTTTTGGTTGATCACCATCTCCAACACCCGCGCCGCCCGAGCCGCCCCCGGCCGGTCCGCCTTGTTGACCACCAGGACATCGGCGATCTCCAGCAGGCCGGCCTTCAGCGCCTGCACCTCGTCTCCCATCCCCGGCGCTTCGACAACGACGGTCGTGTGGGCCGTGCGGGCGATGTCCACCTCCGCCTGGCCGGCCCCGACCGTCTCCACCAGCACGACGGTGAAACCGACCGCGTCGAGCACCTTGACTACATCGCTCGTGGCCCGCGCCAGCCCGCCCAGGCTGCCTCGCGTCGCCATGCTGCGGATGAAAACGCCAGGGTCGCCTGCCAGATCGCGCATGCGCACCCGGTCGCCCAGCAGCGCACCGCCCGTGAACGGGCTGCTGGGGTCCACCGCCACAACGCCCACCGTCGTGTCCTGGGCACGCAGCACCTTGGTCAGTTCGTTGACCAGTGTGCTCTTGCCCGTGCCCGGCGCACCGGTGACGCCGACGATGTGGGCCTGCCCAGTGCGAGGGTGGAGCGCAGCGAGAGCGGCGCGAGCACCCGCTCCATTGTCCTCAACCAGCGAGATAAGCCGTGCTAGCGCGTAGCGATTGCCGGCCAGGGCCTCTGTTACCAGTTCCACGTTAGCCCTCGGTCAACTGTTGGCGGATGAAACCGGCAATCTCCTGGGTATTGGCACCCGGGCCGAAGATGCCCGCCACGCCCAGCCCCTTCAGCGCCGGAACGTCCTCGTCGGGGATGATGCCGCCAACGAAAACCTTGACATGATCCAGCCCGGCCTGGCGCAGTTCCTCGATCACCCGGGGCACCAGCGTCATGTGCGCACCCGAAAGGATACTCAGGCCCACGGCATCCACGTCCTCCTGCAGCGCCGCTTCGACGATCATCTCCGGGGTCTGCCGCAGGCCCGTGTAAATGACCTCCATCCCAGCGTCCCGCAGCGCGCGGGCGATGACCTTGGCCCCACGGTCGTGGCCGTCGAGGCCCGGCTTGGCAATCAGAACGCGTAGTCTCTCACTCATCAGGCTTCACCACTCCTTATCTCACCACTCCTTATCATAGTCATCCTAAGATTATACAATGGTTCGCATGAGTTGGAAAGTGAACACTCCCTGACCAAGAACAATGGACAAGCCTGCCTCCAGGCAGCGGCGGCAGGCTCGCATCTCTCAAGTAGAGGCGGGGTAACTCCGCCCAGGGGCAGGGTGACCCTGCCCCTACCGGATCGCAGTGATCCGAAAGACAATCTCCCTTCCCGGAGCCTCCACAGTGATGATGTCCCCTATCCGATGTTCCATCAACGCCCGGCCCAACGGCGACTCGTTGGACACCTTGCCGTTGGCCGGGTCGGCTTCGGCCGGCCCGACGATACGGAAGACTTCTGCCTCCTCTGCACCCTCCTCGACGACAGTGACACGACTGCCCATGGCAATCTCGTCCGTGGGGCCGTTCTCCTGAATGATCACCGCGCGGCGCAGCATCGCCTCGATCTGCTGGATGCGCCCTTCCAGGAAGCCCTGCTCTTCCTTGGCGGTGATGTAGTCGGCGTTCTCCGACAGATCCCCCTGCTGGATAGCCTTCCTC
>DAOUEC010000087.1:0-6030 GCA_034430655.1 Anaerolineae bacterium | reverse complement strand
CGGATCCATCGGCTGCTTGAACCATCGGGGCCTCCTAACCTCTATCTCATCATGCGGTTAGGCAAAATAGTACCACAAATTGGCCCCAGGTAAACTAAAAAGCTTGCTTAAGTTAACATTGTCAAGGTAGTTACGACTATTGTACACTGCTTCCGGTGCACGAAACCAAATCCGCCACAACTTGTAGTTGACAGAGACCGCCCTACGTCTTATACTACTGGGGCGAACTATGGAGATGACGAGGAGCGGAGCGAGGGGGTGCTATGAGCCAAGTTACCCGCCCGGTGGTCTTCTGCGACCTGGACGGCACGTTATACACTGGCCACATCTGGCAGGCGCTTGAGCGTCACCATAAGTGTCACCAGATGAAACTGCCCACACTGTACTTCTTCCTGTCCACCCACATGGCGTTGGGATTGCTGTACCGGTTGGGACTGGTTAGCGAGGAGCGTTTTTTCCGGGAGTGGGCAATCCACATGGCCTGGCTGTTCAGCGGGCTGACGTCGCAGCGCGCCCAACAGGTCTTCGATTGGGTGACGGCAGAGGACGTGCTCCCTAACCTGCGGGCTGACGTACTGGCGCGGCTACGCGAGCACCAGGCGCAGGGGGAGCCGGTGGTGCTGCTTTCGGGCACCTTCCAGCCGTTGCTGGCGACCATTGCTGCGCGGCTGGAACTGGACGGGGCACTGGGCACAGAGTTGGCGCTGCACGATGGCCGTTATGACGGGCGCATCGTGCCGCCGCTGTGCTTCACCGAGGGGAAGGCGCTGCGCCTGGATGCCTACATGAGTGCACACCCAGAGGTAGACCCGGCAGCCTGCACCGCCTACGCCGACACCCTCTTCGACCTGCCGGCGCTGGAACGGGTCGGGCACCCGGTGGCAGTGTATCCCGACCCGCGCCTGGCTGTAGTCGCCATCGAACGGGGGTGGCCGATAGTGGGCAATCCGCGGGAGCCGGATTGACCTAACCCCCCGCCCCCCTTCCCTGCGAGGGAAGGGGGAGACTCCCCTCCCCGCTTCGGGGAGGGGCCGGGGGAGAGGTCAGGCCCGCCCTCACTTGCGGAACCAGTAGCCCACGCCATGCTCGGTGAGGATGTGCTGGGGATTGCGGGGGTCGTCCTCCAGTTTGGCGCGCAGGCGGCTGATGTGGACCTTGAGGTAGTTGATCTCGTCGGTGTACTCGCGACCCCACACGCGGGCCAGCAGCGTCTCGTGGGTCAGCACCTGGCCGGCGTTGCGCACCAGGTGGTAGAGCAGGCGGTACTCAGTGGCGGTCAACGGCACCGGCTCGCCGCGCCGCGTCACCTCCCGCCGGGCAAAGTCCACGCTCAGGTCGCCGCTGACGGAAGGGCTCCTCGTGAACCAGGGGCAAAGTCTGCGTACGACGCAGCACCGCCCGCACCCGCGCCAGCAACTCCAGGTGGCTGAAGGGCTTGGTGATGTAGTCGTCGGCACCCAACTCCAGGCCGCGCACCTTGTTCAGTTCGTCGTCGTGGACGGTGAGCATGACCACCGGCACGTCGGAGAAGAGGCGTATCTGTTGCAGCACCTGGAAGCCGTCCATATCCGGCAGGCCCACGTCCAGCAAGACCAACGCCGGCTGTTCCCGCTCCACCGCGGCCAGCGCCTCCTCGCCATCGGACGCGGCGACCACCTCCCAGTTGGGCTGCTGCATACCAAAACTGACGGAAATGAGACGCACTACGTCGGGCTCCTCATCCACGATCAGAATTTTCATGCGCTTTCTCCCTCCAGCGCTGGCAATGCGATTAAGAATGTGCTCCCTCGTGTCGGCTCGCTCTCCACCCAGACGCGCCCGCCGTGCAACTCCACCAACTGGCGGGTGATGTACAGTCCCAGCCCCAACCCCACCTTCCCGGTGCCATCCGGGATGACGTAGAAGCGCTGGAAGAGGTGTGCCTGCTGCTCGCGCGGGATGCCGGGGCCGTCGTCGGCGACGGCGACGACCAGTTCGCCGTCCCCGCGCTCCAGCATGACCCGGATGTGCCCGCCCTTGGGGGCGAACTTGTGGGCATTGGCCAGCAGGTTGGTCAGCGCCTGCTCGATGCGGCGGCGGTCCACGTCGGCCAGCGCTGGCCCATCCGGCAGCGTGGTCTCCAATTGTTGTCCCTTCTGCTCCATTAGCGGCGCGACGGCCGTGACCGTGCGCTCCACGATGCGCCGCAGGTCGGTGGGTTGGGTCGCCAGCGTGACCTGCCTGGCCTCCAGGCGGGTGGACTCCAGCAGGTCGGCGACCAGTGCCTCCAGCCGGCTGGTGTGGTGGGCGATGGTATCTAGCAGTTCGGCCTGTACCGCTGGGGCGGCGTCGTGCAGCAATTCTACTGAGGTCTTGATGCAGGTCAGGGGGGTGCGCAACTCGTGGGAGACGGTGGAGATGAAACTGCGCTGCAACTGCTCCAGCGTGCGCAGTTTTTGAACCTGCTCGCGCTCCCGTTGGTAAAGCCGCGCGTTGCGGATGGCCAGCGCTGCCTCCTGAGCCAGGGCCTGCAGCAGTGATAGGGCGTCGTCGTCAAACTGCGCAGCCGTGCGTTGCCCCACGGAGAGGATGCCCAGCGGTTCGCCGTCCAGCCGCAGCGGGGCGCTGGCGTAGGACTGGATGTGCTCCCCGACCAGCAGAGAACGAGCGAAGTCGGGGTACCGGGCGGTGTCGGAGACCGCCCGTGGAGCATCACCGGACAGGATGGTGCGCATCGGCTCGTCGGTTAGGGGAAGCGGCACATCGGTGTGGTGGCGCAGGTCAATTCCGCTGGCCGCAGCAGGGGACAACTGGGTGCCAGTTTCGTCACGCAACAGGAGCACCGCGACGTCAGCCGCCAGCAGGTGGCGGGCGGCGTCGGTCACCGTGTGCAGCGTGTGCTCCAGGTCCAGGTTGGTGCTGAGTTGGCGCAATAGATCGTTTAAGGTGGACAGATGGGTGGCCAATACCCGCTCTTGCTCCGTCTCCTGGTGCTCGCGGCGCAGTTGTTCCAGCAGCAGGGCGCACAGGACGGCGACCACCAGCAGCAGCAGTTTGGCCGCCACGATGTAGAGCGCAATCGGGGTCCACAGTCCGGCCTGGTTGACGGCACAGGCACCAGCATAGATCAGGCCGGCGATCAACGCCACCAGGATCGTCGGCACCAGGTCCATGTAGAAGGCCGCGCCGATGACGTTGAAGACATAGAGGATGAAGAAGCCGGAGTGGTAGCCGCCGGTGAGATAGGTGGTCAGCGTGGCGACGATAGTGTCGAGCGCCAGGAAGTTGAGCGGGCGGCGCGGCCAGCGCACGTGCCGGCTGACGAAGAGCAGCACCAGGTTGTAGACGACCACCCCCAGCACGGCGTAGAGAGGCGGCACCAACAGCCCTCCTTCCAGATGGTCGAAGAGGGAGAGCACCAGCACCAGCAGCAGCGCCAACCAGCGTAGGATCAGGAGCATGCGCCCGACCCAGGTCAGGTGGGGGAGCCTGTAGGGAGGCTCGTCTTGCACGACCCAGTCTGTCTTCGTTTGTCATTTGCATCTCATCGCAGTTGACCTCATCTTCTTGCCTATTGACGTAGCGAGCATCCGCCGGTTGAGTAGACCTTCAGGTCGTATCGAAACCAAGGATGCGAGTGGCTTTACAGGCAACCCGCTTGATCCCGATACGTCGCTTGTTTCGACAGGCTCAACACAAGTCGCTCCTACCCTTCGATACGCTTTGCTACTCAGGGCAACGCTCGACCGGCGCTGAACTTTATGCGCACTTCCCCGGCTTACTGAGAAGGCACCTCACTTTCTCCTTGCACCTCGAGAATAAACTGGTGGGCGCGAGCCCACACCGCCTCTCGCTCACTGTCAATCGTGATGGCATGGCCGGAGTTGGGCCACCAGACGGTCTCCTTGTCTGTCGTGCCCAGGCCGTCGAAGAGGATCTGTGCGCTGTCGGGCGGGATGGTGCGGTCGCGTTCCCCCTGCATGATCAGCACCGGCACGTGCACCTGGGGCAAATCTCGCCGCACCAGGGGCAGCAGTCGCCTCAGGCTGACCACGGCGCAGGTGGGCAGCTGGCTGTAGGCGGAGAAGCGGTTTTCGGCCTCGGGGTCGGTCAGGTCTGATTCTGCGTTGGGAGTGACCCAGCGCACGAAGGGTTGCACCAGCGGCAGGAGGCGAAAGCGCCAGTCGGCGATGTAGGCCGGCGCGGACATGGTGACGACCCCGGCCACGGGATGGCGGGCCGCCAGGTGCAGGGCGATATCAACCCACCCATAGAGAGGCCGGCGAGGAAAACTGGGTCGCAGCGCCCTTGCAACTCCTCCAGTCCCTCCTCGGCCGAGGCGACCCAGTCGCGCCAGCCGGTGCGGGCCATGTCTTCGGGCGTGGTGCCGTGGCCGGCCAGTCGCACCCCCAGCACGGTCAGCCCTTTCTGGGCCAGGAACTCCCCCATGGGGCGCATCTCCGGCGGGCTGCCGCCGAAGCCATGAATTAGGAGACAGCCCATCGGGCCGCCTTCAAAAAAAAATGGGTTCAGGTCGAGCATTTTCACCGCTCTTGACCTCCTCCAACTATATGCTCTGTTCCGCTTTCTGGCGGTGCAACACCTCCAGCCTCCCCTGGAGCGCCACGACCTGCTCCTTCCCCAGCGGGTAGTACTTCAGTGCCGCCAGAAACACCGCCAGGGCCACGACCGGCAGCAACCCCATCCCCAGCCGGATCCCCAGCGCGACGGACGGCGGTTGGGCCGCCAACTCGGCGTCGTAGCCGCTCAGGCCCAGCATCAGGCCGATGGACCCGCCGATCAGCACCATTACCAGCCGCTCGATGAAGGCATTCACCCCGAAGTAACTTCCCTCCCGCCGCCGGCCAGTGTGCAATTCGTCCTCGTCTATCACGTCGCTGAGCACGATATCACGCACCAGCGTGATGCCGGAGTTGGCCGCGCCGACGAAAAGCGTCATCACGAATGCCTGCGGCAGGTTGGCGACGAACAAGACGGGGAGCATGAAGACCACAAAGAGCGTCACAGCCAGGGCCAGCGTGCGCTTCGAGCCCAGGCGCAGGGCGATCTTTCTCCAGAGGGGATAAAAAGCCATCGAGGTGACGAACATGCCGACGAATATCAGGCTCATCTGCTCCTCCTCGGCGCCGATGACGTACTTGGTGAAGAAGGGCACCATGGGAGAGCCAACTCCAGACGTAGCAGATCATCAGGTTGGCGCCCACGAAGGCCAGGAACGAGCGGTTGGTAAATGTCTCTTTGAAGGCAGCGGTGAGCGGCAGCGCCTCTTCTGCGCTGCTCTCCTTTCGCTCCCGGCTCCCCAGCAGGGAGAACCCGAAGGCGCCCCCGCCGACGAGCCCCAGGATCAGACCCGCGCCCGTCCATCCGCCCAGGTCGCCGAACCGCTCGGAGAGGGCGCCGACGATGACGGGCGTGATGGCCAGGCCAAGCGCCGTGCCGATCATCGCCGCCACCTGTCGGTAGATGGAGACCTCCGTCCTTTCCTCGAGATCCTCGAAGGCCTCGGGAAAAAGGGCGGTGTAGGTGACGCTGACGGCGGTGTACGCCAGGTCGAAGAGGGCGATGATGACGGCGAAGTAGACGAAGATGCCCATGTGGGATGGGTTGGTCAGGGGACTGCCTCCCAGGGGTGGAGACCAGATCAGGACAAAGAGGATGAAAGTGAGAGGGGTGCCCAATGCGATGTAGGGGATACGACGCCCCCAGCGGGTGCGGGTGCGGTCGGAGAGCACGCCGACGAGAGGGTCGTTGATGGCGTTCCACACGCCGTATGAGATGGCAAAGGCCAGCCCCACCAGGCCGGGGTCGAGACGCACCACGTCGGTGTAGAAGAAAATCAGGAACGTCTGCACCGTGTTGAAGAAGAGTGCCTGTCCCAGGTTGCCTATGCCGTAGGCGATTTTTGCGAATCTGCTTTTCATGATACCTCCTGGATCGTTTCATACATGGCCGAGATGTTCTCCGGCGGGACGTCTGCCTGAATGTTGTGGCTGGGGGCAAAGATGTAGCCACCTCCCTGACCCAGGGTGG
>DAOUEC010000086.1:0-8634 GCA_034430655.1 Anaerolineae bacterium | reverse complement strand
ATGGCTGCGTCCGGCACGATGGAGTGGGAGGTGGATGCGGATGCTGGCATCTACGGCCACGAGATCACGTTGCTCGACTTCGACAAGGCCACGCTCGATCGCTATCGCCGCATCGCCGACGTCGTCCAACTGCCCGACCTGCCCAACGTCGAGACCGCCGTCAGCCTGGCCGGCAGCGCGGCCCAGGGCATGATCCAACTCTACCCCGGCGACTGCGATTATTTCGAGCGTGTCAACATCAAGGCGGAGACGCGGGAGGAGGCGTGCCGCATCCTGGCCGGTCTGATGCGCGATAAGGCGCTGGATAAGTTCGAGGGCCCCGACTATCAATTGATCGAGGTCAAGTTTGGCACCTGGAAGGCCGACGTGGTCAAGGATGGCCAGCGCATCAAGTCCGGCTCTCCCGTCTCCTGGAGCCCCGACGAGGTGAAGACGGGCAAGATGCAGGTCTTGCGCGCATCGGGCGAGCCGTGGGAGGTGGAGTGGGAGTACGGCTGCCTGGACCCCGGCTGGTGCAAGATGGACTGGATCATCGCCGAGCCGGAGAAGGGGCGCGTTGTCAACGCCAGCAACATGCTCGACGTGACCTGGGAAGCGCCCGACGGCTCGATCACGCCTCTGGACGGCTTCATTGACCCCTACTTTCAGGAAGTCTACCTTGAGGCGGAGTCGGTGCCGCTGTTCTCCAAACTGGCCCAGCACATCTCGCCCCGGGCGCTGGACAAGTACGTGCAGCAGCTCACCGGCGAGGTCTACAAGTACACCCACAAGCACATCAACTACGGCAAAGCGGCCAAGCGGATGTACAACATCTTCCGGCTGACCGGCCGTCACCAGGCCGCCGCGCTGATCCGCGAACTGTTCGACGAGCCCGCTGCACTCCTCTACCAGGTCTGGTCGCTGCTGGATACGATGGACGATGCAGGCCAGCCCGATTCGACGATTGACCGCGAGACGCTGGTGCAGCAGACCGACGAAATGATCCGGAGCGTGGTCGAGGTCTGCGAGGGCCCGCTGGAGACGGAGATCGTGATGGCGCTGATCCGGCTGCGGGACGACGTCACCGGCCGGGTGGATCTGGGCGATGATTGGGATGCGCTGATTGCGAAATCGCGATCCACGACAGAGCAGTTGGTCAACGAGTTCTTCAAAGCCAAACTGCTGGGCATCCCGGAGGTGCGGGAGTTTCTGGAGGGGCTGGAGGAGAGCGGTTAGCGATTAGCAGTCAGCCCTTAGCGGACAGCAGTGAGCGGTTAGCGGTGGGCAGTTGGCGATTGGCCGGCTGCTGATCGTTGACCGCTCATCGCTATATTGAGGGTGCCGGAGACCAGCAAGATGGCAAAGCCAGCGGTGCAGGTGACCAGACCCCATCCCAGGTCGAGGGGCTCGTTGTACAGCGCGACGACGAGAGGGTGGAGAAGGGCAAACTGCCACAGCGCGGGGACATCACTGGCAAGCGCCAGAAGCGCGACCAGGACGCCCTGGACGCGTCGAGGGAGCCTGCGGGCCAGGGGGGTCAGCAGTACCAGCAGTAGCCCGCCAGCGGCCAGAATCAGTTGGCGCCGGTACTGCAGGGCGAGGAAGAACTGATAGGGGGGCAGAGCGGCAAGGGCCAGCAGGATAGCGGCGAGGATTAGGAGTTTGTTTGTTGGTTTGTTAGTTTGTTGGTTGGCTGGTTGGGCTAGAAAGCCGAGCAGGATGGCGGCAGCGATCAGCGGCGCGAGGAATAGTTCACGGGTCACAGGTACCACACCGCCCTGCACCTGGGGGAGTAACTTGGCGAACTCCGCCAGTTCAAAGCCGGTCACGGTGAGGGCAGCGGTCTCGTGGGGCACCCATGGGCCGAAGTAGCCCACGATGATGAAGACGAGGCCCACGAGACGGAGCCAGAAATCTGCAATCTGCAATCTGCAATCTGCAATCATGAGTCAGTCTTCCCAGTCTGGTCGCAGTTCGGAGATGTACCTGAAGATGTCGGGTTCTTCCTCGAACACGTCCACCAGTTTCCAGGGCAGTTCGGCGAACATAGGGGGCAGCGGCACTGTGGCTGGTGGCCGGATCTTGGGGGGAGCGGGAGGCACAGGATGGAGTGGGCGCTGCCTGTGGATACGCTCGCGCAGGACGCGCCCATCGTCCGAGAGGAAGCCCACGTACTCCCCATCGCGGGTGTATATGTCTCTGCCGTCGAGCCAGCCGATCCACTCACCACGGGTGTCGTAAAGGTGGCCCTCGTGGAGCAGGGCTACCCATTCGCCATTTGTGGAATAGATAGGTTTTATCGCGAAAACCTCCGCTTCAGTGATTTCGGAATCGAGGCTTTAGCCGGAGGAGAGAGCCGAACGTGCCGAGGAGTTGACGTGCGGCTCGCTCCCAGGTGAACCGGGCGGCCCGCGCCAGCCCCCGGGCGATCATCTCCTGGCGCAGGTCGGCGTCCTCCAGTGCACGGGCCATCGCCTCGGCCAGTGCACCGGTGTCGAGTGGGTTCACCAGCAGCGCCGCGTCGCCCGCGACCTCCGGGAGCGAGGAGGCGTCCGAACAGACGACGGGGACGCCGCAGGCCATCGCCTCCAGCACCGGAAACCCGAAGCCTTCGTATAGCGATGGGAAGGCGAAAAGGGCTGCGTTGCGGTACAGCGCTGGCAGGTCGGCCTCGTTCACGAAGCCCAGAATGTGTGCGCGGTCGCCGTGCTTCTCCGCCTCGGTGAAAATGTCCTGGTGAAGCCAGCCCCGGCCGCCAGCGATCACCAGTCGCAAGTCTGCAAGTCTGCAAGTCTGCAATCGGGTGAAGGCTTGTATCAGCCGGACGTAGTTCTTACGCGGCTGTATGGTGCCGACGCTGAGGACGTAGGGCTGCTCGCCCAGGCTGTAGCGGGCGCGGATGCGCTCGGCCTCTCCCGGTTCGGGCTGGGGCTGGAAGCGAGGGTGGACGCCGCCGTAGAGTACCTGTACCTTGTCGGGGGGGACGCCGAAAAGCGACGTGAGATCGGAGCGGGTGTGGGCTGAATCGGCCAGCACCAGGTCGGCGCGGGCGATGGAGTGGGGCACGGCGCGCTCCAGATAGCGGCGCAACTTCGGCACGAATGTCTCCGGGTAGCGCAGGAACGAGAGATCGTGGACGGTGAGGAGGGTGCGTGTGCTGCGGCGAGTGGGCGGGAGGACGAAGTCGGGGGAGTAGAAGACGTCGAGGGGGCCGGTGATGGTCTCGACCGGGATGGGCAGGCGGGCGCGGTGCCATAATCGTGCCAGCCAGTCGTCGCTGATTGGCAGGGTGCGGAACTTGATACTGGATGCTCGATGCTTGATGCTCGATGCTGGATACTGGGTGCTGGATGCTCGCAGCCTTCCAGTTTCCAGTTTCCAGCATCCAGTATCCAGCCCGCCAATGGCGGCGAAGAGGGTGTATTGATGCGGGCTCTCCAGCGCCAGGAGCGTCGTTATCAGTTCGCGGGTGTAGCGGCCAATGCCAGCACGCTGGCGAGCCGCGGCGGTGTAATCAATCCCAATCCGCATCAGTCCACGTCCGAGTAGGTCCACACCCGGTTGATGAAGAAGTTCCAGAACAGGACCACCACGGTCGCGATGGCCTTGGCCAGATTGTACCCCAATTTGTAGACTAACTCCGCTTCCAAAACGACCGAGGGATGCTGGCACAGGCTGCCCACCAGCGAGACGCAGGGAAAGCGGAGAAGCAGCAGGAGGCTGGTGTTGATGCCCCAGCCGACGACGTTGACGGCAAAGAATTGCACCAGTTGCATGCGCACCGGCTTGGAGCGCGAGTCAGGGTAGGTCCAGTAGCGGTTCCAAATGAAGTTGCTGATGACCGCGCTGGTGAAAGAACAAGTGTTGGCCAGGGCAATGTGCAGGCCAAGCACTACGTGTAGCAGGTAGAGGATGCTGAAGTCCACCACCGCACCGATAGTGCCGACAATGGCGAACTTGACGAATCGCGTCAGTTCTTTGCGGTTAGCCCTGATAAAAGTTGTGGCTCTGGTCATCTAAATTCCGGCTAAAGCCTCGATTCCGAAATCGCTGATTTGATCTGCGTTCAGTATATTTCGCTGACTCGCTGACTCGCTGACTCGCTGACTCGCCGGATGATGAAGGCCAGGAGACCCAGCAGGACAGCGACGTGCAGGTGGACGTTGTTGACGTAGAGATTGTCGAGGAAGTGGTGGACGCTGAGGTGAGTCCAGGTGCCCAGGAGCCCGATGGCGAGCCCGCGCAAGAGGCCCTCAGTGCGGCGAGTGGCCTGCCAGGTCTGCCACAGGACTATGCCCCACAGGATCAGGTAAGCCGCCAGGCCGATGATGCCAGTCTCGGCGGCGATGTTCAGGTAGTAGTTGTGGGCGTGCCCCAGCGCGATGGGCCAGTTGATGAGCGCAAATCGGGAGTAGGCCGGCTCGTAGCAGCCGAAGCCTACACCGGTCCATAGGTGATGGCGGATCATCTCCAGCGCCGCCTGCCAGTGGGCCAATCGTTCGATGACGGCATAGTTGGCGTCGTTGATGCCCACGCCGCGCACGTCCTCGAAACGTACATCCTGGGCAAAGTCGGTCAGGCGACCCGCGACAGAGGCTGGCAGCAAGCCGGTCGCGTATAGGCCCAGGGCCCCGACGACGAGCACGGCTGCCAGGAGCAGACCCCAGTGCGTCTTGCGCGGCAGCGCGACCGCCATCACCGATACCGCCGCCCCGAAGCCCAGCCATGCTCCCCGGCTCCAGGACATCCCCAGGGCGGCTCCCAAGGCGATGATGATGGGCAACAGAACGAGAGGACCAGGAGACAGGGGGACAAGGGGACAAGGGGAGGGAGAGAGGAAGAGCGTCTCCTTGTCTCTTTGTCTCCTTGTCCCTTTGCCTCTGAGCATTTCCGCCATCATTCCGATTGCCAGCGACAGAGTCATCCCAATGTACCCCGCATACGGATTGGGCTGCTCGAAGGTGCCGTAGGCGCGGTAGAAGCGTCCGCCGAAGATGGCGAAGTGCTCCGGTCCCTCGCCACGCAGCCCGAACTGCCACATGCCCACGCCAGCCTGGAAGAGTCCGGTCACGAGCAGCACCCCCAGCAGCCAGGGCAGGAGCCGGGGCTTGAGGTGGTCGCTGATGAAGAGGAACAGCAGCAAGATCTGCACCCACTTGATGAACTCCGGCACGCCGTAGACGGGCAGTTCGACCGCGCCCCACAGGGATACGAGCGCCGCAGTGAGGAAGACCCCCAGCGGCAGGAGCAAGGGGGGGTGGGGGATGCGCAAGTTCCGCCGGGCCAGACCTCGCGCCAGCCAGATAGCCAGCGTCAGTGCGACGAAGACATGGGCGATCTGGGCGGGCACCTGTGGCACCTCGGCGCTCAGGTAGGCCCGCAGGGGGCCGAGAAAAAGCGCGACGGCCAGCCCGGCCAGCGGCTCAATCAGCGTCGCCACGCCAGCGATGGCCAGCCCGACGAAGAGCACCCCGTCCAGTGGGGTGAGCCGGATCAGCAGCAATCCGGCCGCAAGGGCCACCCCCAGGACCAGGAGCGTGATCAGCGGGCCGTTCCAGGCCAGTGTGCGGCTCAGTACTCTACCCATTCCACCAGGTTCAGGTGAGCGTCGTAGACGAATTTGGCCTGAAAGCAGCCCCTGGTCGTCATCAGGACTTTGGGGGCGAAGATCGCGTCGGCCTGGGGGATGGGAAGGGCCCGGACGTATCCCATTATTCTAGCCTCAGCTTCTTTCGGAAGTAGGTCACCGTCTGCCGCAGCCCCTCTTCCAGCGGCGTCCGCGGCTCCCACCCGATCACGCGCCGCGCCTTGCTGATGTCGGGGCAGCGCACCTTGGGGTCATCGGCGGTGCGGGCATCGGTGGGAGTTACGAATGTAATGGGTGAACTGCTGCCGGTCAACTCCAGCACCTTGTGGGCGAACTCCAGGACGGTCATCTCGTCAGGGCTGCCCAGGTTGACTGGGGTGGTCTCGCCGGAGTGGAACAGGCGCACGATCCCCTCGACCAGGTCATCAACGTAGCAGAAACTGCGGGTGCGGGAGCCGTCGTCGTAGACGGTGAGGGGGTCGCCGCGCAGTGCCTGACAGATAAAGTTGGGCACGACGCGCCCGTCGTCAGCCCGCATCCGAGGCCCGTAGGTATTGAAGATGCGAGCGATGCGTATATCCATGCCGTGGTAGCGGTGATAGGCCGTCGTGAGCGCCTCGGCGAAACGCTTGCTCTCGTCGTAGACACCGCGCGGGCCGATGGGGTTGACGTTGCCCCAGTAGTCCTCGTGCTGGGGGTGCACCAGTGGGTCGCCGTAAACCTCGGAGGTGGAGGCCAGCAGGTAACGGGTCCCCTTCACCAACGCCAGGCCCAGCGTCTTGTGCGTGCCCAGCGCGCCCACCTTGAGCGTCTGGATAGGCAGGTTGAGATAGTCCACCGGGCTTGGCAGGCTGGCCAGGTGAAGCACGGCGTCGAGGTTGCCTTCGACGAAGATGTAGTTGGTCACGTCGTACTTGATGAAGTGGAAGCGCTCGTGGCCGGCCAGGTGCGCGATGTTGTCCACGCTGCCGGTGCTCAGGTTGTCCATCGCGATGACCTCGTGGCCGTCGGCCAGTAACCGGTTGCAGAGGTGGGAGCCGATGAAGCCGGCCCCGCCGGTGATGAGGATGCGCATTGCTCACTCCTTGTGTGCAAGTCTGGGGAGATTATACCGCAGGGTGGCGAAGTTGGGTAGTTGGGGTGATGTGTTACTTTGTACCTCCAAAACCTCCCGGGTGATGTTCTCTTGACGGATAGCGTGGTATTGGAGTTGTAACTTCTCCACCCGTTCGTCCAGGTTGGCGATGGCAGCGTCCATCGTCTGTAAGCGCGCCCCCTGCTCGCTGACCAGCGATTCGATCAGCGCCAGGTAAACCTGCACGGCCAGGTGTTCCCAGAGCAGGAATTCCTGGAGAGTCTGCGGCGGCGTGCCCAGGATCATGTCCTCTGGCGCTCCCCCCCTCAGTCCCCCCCACGGGGGGGAGGCTTCCTGGACACTGCGCCAGACGGCGGCGAGGTCAGGTGGCAGTAAGCGCACTTCGACCCTCTGGTAACGGCCAAATGAGACGAATTGGTTGTAGATCAGGTAGAGCGTGTTAAAGGCTTTCGCCTCGTAGAGATGCTTGACTTTGGCCACGATGTCGCGCGCTTCGACAAAGGAGACAACGTGAGTGAGTGGGAAATGCTGAGTGTAGAGCAACTCGCAGTCGGCGTGGCGGAAAAACCGTTCCCCGTACTCCCCCAGGGCAATGACCTTGATCTCTCTCCCTCTCTCCCGTTCGCGCTCAATGAAGTCCAGGGCGTGGGCCACCAGGCCGGCGTTGAATGTGCCGCACAGTCCCCGGTCGGAGGTCAACGCGATCAGTCCCACGCTCCCTTCGGCGGAGTTTACGGTGAGCGAAGCCGAACTGCTCAGGGCAGGCCTTTTGGCGCCGGAGGCGCCTCCCTCAAGATGATGCGTGCCTCGCGTCAGCGCTGTGGGGAAAGTTGTGGCAAGGGCGAGTTGCCGATCAACGGCGCTGGCGTACTCTTGCGCTGATTGCAACCGCACCCGCGCCCGCCGCCAGCGGATCGCCGACATGGCCCGAATGGAGCGCAACAGGTGGCGAATGTCCTCCAGGCTCCGGAGACGCCGCTGTATCTCGCCGACTACTTGCGCCATGTGTGCTCCTTGAAGCACTCAAGCGCGTTCCGCAGGTCCGTCTCCAGGTGGGGGTTCCAGTGACCGGTGGAGAATTCGGCCAGCAGGCCAGAGTATTGCTGTTGCAAAAACTTGAGCAAAAGCGTCTCGAAACGGCGCACCTGCTCGATTGGAACGTCGTCCAGGTATCCCTGCCCGGCGGCATAGATGACAACTACCTGGTGCGCGACCGGCATAGGCTCGTACTGGGGCTGGGTCAAGATCGCGCGTACCCGCTCGCCGCGCGCCAACTGTTCGCGCGTTGCCTTGTCCAGCTCGGTGCCGAAGCGGGCGAAGATCTGCAGTTCAAGGAACTGGGCGATGTCCAGCGCCAGGTGGCGCGACACGGCGCGCATGGCGCTATTCTGCGCCGCGCCCCCCACGCGGGAGACAGAGAGCCCTACGTCTATGGCCGGGCGGATGCCTGCGTTGAAGAGTTGTGTGGTCAGGTAGATCTGCCCGTCGGTGATTGAGATGAGGTTGGTGGGGATGTAGGCCGCGATGTTGCCGGCCTGGGTCTCAATGATGGGCAGGGCGGTCATACTCCCCCCGCCGTAGGCTGCGGAGAGGCGGGCAGAGCGTTCGAGCAGGCGCGAGTGCAGGTAAAAGACGTCACCTGGATATGCCTCGCGCCCCGCTGATCGCTCCAGCAACAGTGAAAGTTGGCGGTAAGCGATGGCATGTTTGCTCAGGTCATCGTAGATGATCAGTGCGTGCCGTCCGGCGTACATATATGCTTCGGCCATGGCGCAGCCGGCATAGGGGGCCAGGTAGACCATCGAGGGCGGTTCCTCGGCGCCGGCGACCACCACCGTGGTGTAGTCCAGCGCGTCGTGTTCACGAAACGTCTCCACCATCTGCGCCACGGTGGACATCTTCTGCCCGATGCAGACGTAAATACAGTAGACGCCCTGGTCGCGCTGGTTGATGACCGTGTCAACGGCGATGG
>DAOUEC010000085.1:0-7407 GCA_034430655.1 Anaerolineae bacterium | reverse complement strand
GGTCTGGCCGGGCATCAACGCGGTGTGCCGCCTGGCGGCCCGGGCCCTCTATCTTCAGATGGGCTCTCAGTTGGGGCGCAAGGGGGAGAACGATTTCGATAACCTGGACGAGGTCCTAAGCGGTGTCACCGATGGGGGCGTGGGGACTTTCCTGGGCAGTGTGGGGTTGAGCGTATGCCGGTTCGACGCCAGCACAACCTACGACAGTTGTGCCCGCCGCCAGGCAGTGCGCCTGATCCACGAGGGATGGCTGCGGGTTGCGGACGATGAAGCGGCGGTCCAGGTAGCGACTGCTTTCTGGGAGACGGGACGGCTGGAGCCGGAAGCGCTGATGGCCAGCCTGGCAGTGGACAACGAAGGGGTCCCAATCAGCGTAGACCTGGCGCTGCCCGGTCACCTGCGGCGGCTCCCGCTGCCGCAGCAGGCGCAGGAGACGGTGGCCTACGTCGAAGAGTATCGCACCGCCCGGCTGGAGTCCACCTTCCGGGCCGTCATCGAGACGCGGCGTCGGGAGCGCGTCGTGGTGCTGACGGCGGACCTGTGTCGGCAGGTAGCGCAGGTGGCCGGTGATCCCGGAGCCGGAGTACAGGAAGCCGCCGCAATGCTCACCGCGCTGCAGGCTCCTCTCGACAAGGCCCGCGCAGCACTGCAGGAACGGTACACGGAACTGGAGGGCCAGATTGAGCGCTCCGACCAGGAACTGAGCCGACGACGGGCGACGCTACTGCGCGCCCCTACCACCGGCCTGCTGGCGCGGGGTAGCCGCGTGACGACGGCGCAACGACACTACCTCCAGGCGGCGACCGTTGCTTATCGGGCACATCTGTCACGTGGACTGTGCGACGCCGCCCTGCGGACACTGGACAACCTGGCGCGCACCCAAAGCGAACTTGCGGCCGCCCTGGACCGGCTTGCGGCCCGGCTGCACGATGCAGCGCGGGTGCTGGAGGGCGCGGTGACCGCGCCCCAGCGCTCTGGTGATGGATTGCCGGCCGACCTGGAACTGGCCGAGCCGACCTACGTGGAAGAACTGTATGCCCGCTACGCACCGGCCCTCGGCGACACGGCGGTTCTATGCATGGCCGGAGACGGCAGTCTACTGGACTGGGCCGACCGTCCGGCAGCCGAACTGGCCAGGTGGGTGCAGCAGGGGTCGGCTCAGCCCTTCGAACCGCTGCTACGACACGACGTCGAGGCCGCGCTGCGGGAGCGGGCCGACGAGGCCTCGCCCGACGCGCGGCGGCTGTGGCTGCTGGAGCGGGCCACCCCTTCGTGGAACCTGGACCGCTCGCGGCTGGAGGATGGCGGGGCCGGACTGGTCTCCGTGACTGTGTTGGGTGTGCCCGACGAGCACGAGACCTTATTCGCCGAGCAGAGCGAGATGCTGGTCTCGACCCAGGACAACCAGCGCATCATCGCGCTGCGGGCCACCGTCGGCGCGCCCTACACCGCGCTCCAGCAGTTCCCGGCCTGGAAGCGTGCCTACGCGCACATGCGTGGGAGGCGACCGCTGCACGTCCTGCCCACCTTCCATACCAGCACCGATGTGGCGCTGCAGGCTTTCGCGCTGGGCCTGGTCTTCCGGCTTATCTTCGCTCAGGGCTCCTGGTACTACTACCGGCACGTGGACCAGTTGGACCAGCCGGAGCGACTGGCGCAGGGACTGCACAACTCCGTCCGCACCTTCGCCGCTCGTGAAGGGCTGGCCCACGAGGTGCTGGAGCGGGTGGAGCAACACATCCTGGTGCGCCTCACCACGGCCCAGGCCATCGAGCGGCTGGATGCCTACTGCGCAGCGGGGGAACGTGGAGGGGTGACCGACGAACTGGACCGCCGGCTGCGCAAGGCGGCGCGGGCATACGCCGACCGGCTGCGGCAGACACTGGCTGCCAGTGAGGGGATTCTGGAGGAGGCATCGTCGTGAAGCAAGCGGTGGAAACAGCGATCCAGCGAACGCTGGTTCTGACACTGGGAGAAGCAGGTGCAGCGGTGGGCCAGCGCCTGGTTCAGATGCTCGATGAGTGGGGGACACCGCCGGTGGTGGCCGTGCGACATCTGAACCCCGGTAGCGAAAGCGCCGAGGTGATCGAGGCAGCGCTGCACGAGATATCGCGTCTGGCCCATCGCACCGCAATGCACAGCCTGGGCTACGAGCCCGACCGTCTCGACGAACTGGTGGTCTGGGTGGTGGGGTCGCCGGACACGCCAGTGGCCAGTGTGGCCCACCTGGCTGCCGAGCGGGCGGCGGCGCTGCTGGGCCTCGATCCCCTCACGCTGGGACTGGCGCTGTGGGACAGCCTGGGCGAGCGCCGCCGCGAACAGGCGGCGCTGGAAAACCCACCGGCGCTTCAGGCCGGTGCGCCCGCCGATGAACTGCCGGACGAGCACCGCCGTGAACAGGCGGCGCTGGAAAACCCAGCACCGGCGCTTCAGGCTGGTGCGCCCGCCGATGAACTGCCAGGCGAGCGCCGCCGTGAACAGGCGGCGCTGGAAAACCCAGCACCGGCGCTTCAGACCGGTGCGCTATCACTCACCGGCCCCTGCTACCTGGTCACGCTGGTCAACGAGGCTGGCCTGATGCTGGACGACCTGCCCGCCCTCTACGAGCAGGCCGCGCGCTTCCTGGCATTGCACACCTGCACCCCTCTGCGCGATGCGCCTGCCTGGATGGAGCAGGCCAGCGACTGGAGCGACGGGCTGGGGTACGCTTCCTTTGGATTGACCTGGCTGGCCTGGCCTGGTGCTACGGCGCAGGCACGTGCCGCGCGTCAACTGGCGGAGTCGCTGTCGCCACTGCTGATGGGAGCGCCGGATGGAGTGCCGGACGGTGATGCGCTCTTGCGCGAGGCCGCATTGGCCCCAGCCCTGCTGGCCCCCCGGCTAACGCCGTCTGCTGCTGCTGAAGTAGTGCGGCTGGCCGCCAATGACATACCCTCGTTGGCTCCCTGGACGTTGCTGAGACCCTCCGGTGAGGCGGATCATCCGCTGGTAGAACAGATCGAAGCGACAGTGGGAGAGCGGAGCGATGCCCTGACCGGCTGTGCCCCGGCCTGGGAACGGTTGATGCAGGCCGGTATCAAGGCGACCATCGCGCAGGTGAGGGCCTGGGTCGCCCAGGCGCTGGACGCGGGCGGGTTGAGCCAGGCGCGGGCGCTGGTCACGGCGCTGGAGCGGCGGTTGGGCGAATGGGCCGCCGGGGCCGAGCAACGCCTGGAGGAGGCTCAGGAAGGCCTGACCCGCACAGAGCGCGACGGAGAGGCGGTGTTGGCGGAGTTGATCTCGTTGCTGGAAAAGATGCCACGCCGTCGCCTGCGCGAGTTGCTGCGTCTGCTGCGCAACCCCCCGCGCTGGGCGTGGCTGTGGCTCCGTTGGCGCCAGGCCCAGGGCTTCCATGCCCATTACCTGCTGCTCCAGGCAGCGGCGCTGGAGACACGGGTGGTCATCGAGCAGATGAAACAGGCATGCGGGGTCTACTGGGCGGCCGGCGCTGAGTTGCAGTCGGTGTCGCGGGAGCTGGACCGGCTGGAGCAGAGGCTATGCGACTTGTTCAGCGTGGCGGAGGAGGCCCCTGGGTGGCCCCGCTTACCGCTCCTGCTGGGAGACGACCCTGATGCACTGCTGGCTCAACTGGCGGAGCGGTATCTGCCCACACCACAGACCCAGGCGACGGAGTTCCTGGCGCAGTGGGGACCGCTTTCACGCTGGTGGGCGGAAGGGTTGCCCAATCGGGCAGCGGTGGACGGGTGGCTCATGGAGCAAGTAGCCCCGCTGGCGGCGGTTCCGGTGTGGGAGGTGGCCCGCTGCCGCTATCCGCAACCGGACGGCCTGCGCACGTGGGTCGAGGAACTGGCGGCACAGGCCAGCCCGTTATGGCGCTGGGACCCGGCGGCGCTTTCGGACGACGAGCGTGCCCGTATGGGTGATGCGACGGTGCTCCTCAGCGCGCCCGACGGCGACGCGCCGTGGGATGACGACCTGCCCGGCCCTTCGACGGAGTTCATCCCGAGCAGGGTCGAGGGGCTCAGGGCGAGCCTGCGGATGCTGCCGCTACCGCGCGCCGATTGGCTGGCTGTGGTCACCCTGCGCTGGGGCATTCCCAGTCGTTAGTCGTTAGTGGTTAGTGGCTAGCGACTAACAACTAGCGACTGACAACTAACAACTAGCCAGGAGGGTATCTTCTCAAAATGTAGGGGCGAACCCTTGCGGTCGCCCTGACGGGCAGGTGCAAGACCTGCCCCTACCCCAGATTATTGAGAAGATACACAGGAGGTGTGGTGATGATCAAATACGACGAGTACGAAGGGACTACGGTACGGGAACCGCGAGGTTGGCTGGATCAACTGGATTGGGCGGGCCTGCGGCAGGAGGTGGAGACGGAGGCGCGCGCCGAGATTGCACTGCTGGGGTTGGGTAACGCTGGCAAGTCCACCCTGTTCAACAGCCTGCGTGGCTGGCCGGTCACGGTGACCGCGCTCAAACTGGGCCGGCTGGCGCAGACGGTCGAGGAACCGATGGGTCTGTTCACGCTGATTGACCTGCCTGATGACGGCAGCCTGGATGACGGGTTGCTGGAGCGGCTGGAGCGGTCGGCTTTGCTGGTCTACCTGCTCGATGGCGCGGTGGGTTGCTCGCAGGGAGAGCCGGCCGAGGCAGTCGTGCGGCCGGCGGATTTCCGCTGGATCAGCCGGCTGCAGGCGACGGGCCGCCCGTTGCTGGTGGCGCTGAACAAGGCCGACCTGTGGGCTGACCGGCCGGAGGTCGTGCTGACTTCGATGGAGCAGCGGCTGGGGGCGGAGGTGTTGCCTGTCTCGGCCTACGACTCAGCCGAGGCACAACACCGTTTCCTGGAGTGGATGGTCGAGGCCTGCCCGCACCTGGCCGTACCGCTGGGACGGGAGATTGCCGCTTTCCGCCATGCCGTGGCACAGCGTCTCATCCGGCGAGCGGCCCTATTGTGTGGATTGGTCTCCGTGGAACCCATCCCGCTGGTAGACCTGCCGGTGCAGGTGGGGGCTCAGGTTGGATTGGTGGCGCGCATCGGGGCCATGTATGGCCATCCGCCGGCAAGCGATTACAGCAAGGAACTGGTGCTGACCGGAGCCGGAAGCGTGACACTGCGGCTGCTGGCTCAGCAGGCAGCCAAGGCGGTACCGGTACTGGGCTGGGCGGTGAGCGGCTTGTTGGCAGCCGCCGCGACCTGGCTGGTAGGACAGACAGCCCTGGCCTACTTCGAGGGACGTGCCACTCCCAACAGTATCGGACACCTGCTGGCCCATCTGTGGCAGGAACGGGCGCGGCCCTGGTGCAGCCGGGCCATCGGGGTGTGGCTAAAGTATTGCCCGATTGCCTGGGCATTGCGCTGGGGAGCGGGGCTGTGGAAGCGTAGCGTGAAACGTAGGACGTGAAACGTGAAACGTGATTACCTTTACGCATTACATACTATTCCGGGAGGTGTAAGATGAAATGGTGGGGGCGAAGACGGCCCAGGGACAGGGCGCGGGAGTGGGAAGCGCTCTTCTCACCCGAGGCACTGCGGCGTGCCTGGCAGGTCGTGCGTCGTAAGGGTGCGACGCCGGGCCTGGACCGGATGACGATACGCCAGTTCGAGCGCAACCTGGATAAGAACCTGGCACAGTTGCGGCAGGAACTCATGGGCGGTACCTACGAACCGCTGCCGGTACAGCGGGTGCTCGTACCCAAACCCGGAGGCGGACTGCGCCCGCTGGCCATCTGGACGCTGCGGGATCGAGTCGCCCAGCGCGTGGTCCACGACCACCTGGTGCCCATTTTGGAGCCCCACTTCCTGGATTGCAGTTACGGCTTTCGACCGGGCCGCTCGGTGGCCGACGCAGTGCAGGCGGTGATCGAGGCACGAGACGCAGGCCGGCGTTGGGTGGTAGACGCCGACATCGAGGATTGCTTCGGCAGCCTGGATCGCCAGCGGCTGGTGAAGCAGGCCAGAGCGTGGATCCCGGAGCCGGTGGTGGTGGGACTGATCGAGAAGTGGCTTCGGGCGCGGGTCTACAACCCCGCCCGGGGGCAGCCAGCCACGGCTGCGGCGTCCCAGGGCGGCGTCATCACGCCGCTGCTCGCTAATCTATACCTGCATTCCTTCGACGTGCAGGTAACGAAGGGGGTCTCCTACGGCACATTGGTGCGCTTCGCCGACGATTTCGTGATCCTCTGCCGGCGTCGCTGGGAGGCGGAGACGGCGCTGGCAGCAGCACGGCAAGCCCTGGGGCGGCTGCGGCTGCGGCTCAACCCGCACAAGACGCGGTTGGTACACTTCGACCAGGGTTTCAAGTTTCTGGGAGTGTTCTTCTTGCGGAGCGAGCATTTCTACTTGTAGGATGAAGAATGGAGAATGTAGAATGGAGAATATAGAATGGAGAATGGAGAATGGAGAATGGAGGTGAGTGATGGGAACAGTATACGTGAAGGAGCAGGGAGCGGTGGTGCGGCGGGATGGGGAACGGCTGCGGGTGACACTGCAGCGGGAGGAATTGACCTCCGTACCGTTGGTGCACCTGGATCAATTGGCGCTGATGGGCAACGTGCAACTGACGACGCCAGCGGCGGCACTGCTGTTGGAGCGCGGGGTGGACGTGGTCTACCTGAGCAAGTACGGCAAGTTCCGCGGCCGGTTGGTGCGTAGCGGCTCGAAATTCGCCCAGTTGCGCCACCGCCAGTTGCAGATGGCGTCGGACGAACGGATCGCGCTTTCCATTGCGCGGCCCATCGTGATGGCGAAGGTGCGAAACCAGCGCGTGGTGCTGCAACGCCGGGCGGAACGGGTGCTGGATGTACGCCGGGCGCTCCAGGGAATGATGCGGATGGGCCGGCGGGCGGAGAAGGCCCGCTCACTGGATAGCCTGCGCGGCTTCGAGGGCAAGGCCGGGGCATTCTACTTCGAGGCGCTGCGCGCCCTGCTGCCCCCCGAGTGGGGTTTTGAGAAGCGGGCTTACCATCCGCCCCCTGACCCGGCCAACGCGCTGCTGAGTTTCGGCTACACGCTGCTCCTGAAGGACGTCACGGCGGCTGTGCAACTGGTCGGTCTCGATCCCTATCTGGGGTTCTTCCACGCGCTGGGGTACGACCGGCCTGCGCTGGCACTCGACCTGATGGAGGAACTGCGGCCGGTGATCGTGGACTCGATGTTCCTGGACATCGTGGCGAAGAAGCGGCTGTTGCCGAACGACTTCAAGCGTACCCGGAACCCTCAGTGCCCCTGCAGCCTGGGCGAGGCCGGGGTACGGGTGGTGATCGAGCAGTACGAGCAACGATTGCAGACGCCGGTGGCGCATGTGCTTGCCCGTGGTCAGACGACCTACCGCCGCGCCATCGAGTTGCAGGCGCGGCAATTGGCGCGCGTGGTCCGAGGGGAGGAACGCGAGTACGTGCCGCTGC
>DAOUEC010000084.1:0-6650 GCA_034430655.1 Anaerolineae bacterium | reverse complement strand
CGTGGATCGTCTCCAACTACCAGTCGCTGGCAGTGTGGGACGCGCAGTTGCGCCGGGGCAAGCACATCACCGGTGTGGGCGGCTCCGACAAGCACCAGGGGCCGTTCACGGGTGAACTGGGCTGGTACGAGGTGGGCAATCCCTGTACCTGGGTGCACGCCGATGCACTCTCGGTGCCCGCCGTCATCGCTGGCCTCCACGCCGGGCACGTCTTCATCTCCGAGGGACCGGCCGGGCCACGGCTCGAACTGGCAGCCGAAGCGGACGGGCGGCGGGCTGTGATGGGTGACCAGTTGTGCCTGCCTGCCGGTGCCAGTCTGCGCTTGCGCTGCCGGGTACAAGGCGGAGCCGGGAATCTGCTGCGGCTGGTCTCCGCCCAGGAGATCCACGAGGCGACTGTCGCCGGCGACGATTTCACCCACGAATGTGAGGTCGTCGTGACCGGCGACACCTACTGGCGGGCGGAGGTCATCGAGCCGCCGGAGGCACCGCTGGACGAGGAGCCCGCTGCATTGATGGCTAAGGCGTTGGGCAACCCGATTTACGTGAAGGCGACGTAGTAAAGCGACGTAGACATAGCCAGCGGTTGAAACCGCGCCTGAGGAGCTAAAGCTGGCTGTCCACCTACGTGGACAGGCGCGTCCACGCAGGTGGACGCTTGGCTGCAAGCCCTCTAGAGGCGATTTCAATCGCTAATTGCTCAGAGCAGCGCGCACCTCCTCGAGATGCCCGGCGGAGCCGAGGAACTCGTTGCGACTGGCGATGAACTTCGCGTACTCTTCCATATAGACCTTGCCCGCCGGCCGAAAATCGAATACCTCCGGATGATCGCGGAAGTACTCGCGGTGAACCCGGGCCCAGACGAGCCGCCCGTCGGTGTCAATATTGATCTTGCAGACACCCAGTTTGGCGGCCGGTAAATACTGCCTGGGATCAACCCCCTTAGCGCCCTTGAGCGCGCCACCCGCAGCGTTGATCCGCTCGACCTCCTCCTGTGGAACAGAAGAGGACCCATGCAACACCAGGGGGAAGCCCGGGACGAGCGTCCGGATGGCCTCTACAATCTCAAAGTGCAGCGACTGGCTACCCGAGAATTTGAACGCGCCGTGGCTGGTCCCGATCGCGCAAGCGAGGCTGTCGCAGCCGGTACGCTTGATGAACTCCACAGCCTGTTCAGGGTCGGTCAGGTGTACCTGATCCTCGGCGACGCTGACGTCTTCCTCGACGCCGCCTAGCTGCCCCAGTTCAGCCTCGACGCTGATCCCCTTGTTGTGTGCGCGCTCAACCACGCGCCTCGTAGTAGCGATATTCTCCTCAAAGGGAAAGCGGCTGGCGTCAATCATAACCGAGGAGTAGAACCCGGATGCGATGCAATCGTAGCAGGTTTCCTCATCCCCATGATCGAGGTGCACCGCAAAAATGGACTCCGGGAAGATCTCGTCCGCAGCGCGGATCATGGCCTCGAGTATCCTCTTATCGGTATAGGCACGGGCGCCCCTGGAGATCTGGAGAATAAACGGAGCCTGGGATTGGATATTGCCGCGGAAGAGCCCGATTACCTGCTCGGCATTGTTGATATTGTAGGCGCCAATGGCGTACTTGCCGTAGGCTTGTGCAAACAGTTGTTTGGTTGTGACGATCATACGCTATCTCCTATGGAATTACGGGTGATTCAAGAACTCAAAGTAGGACACGGATAGTCACAGATCAGACGGATTCTCACTGATTTTTCTGTGTTGATCCGTGTCCCATTTATCTGTTTGTGTCGTTAGACTCGCTCCACGGCTGTCACCGGACCTACAAGGTGGCGTCGTCGAAGGTCGGCTAGTGCGGTTCCCACCACATGTAGATCAGCGCGTCGCCTCCGTCCTCGTAGTACTCAACCTTGACGTCGTAGGTGCCGGTCGCAGCCCAATAGTTGCCACAGTAGGCTACTCCGTTGTTGGCGTGCCACTCGTCCAGGACCAGGTCCCCGCCGACCCAGATGCGCACACCGTCGTCGCTCATGGCGCAGAAGCGGTAGTGATCCGTCTTCAGATACAGCCTCGTCGTCCAGCGGGCGGAGAAGTGATCGCTCCACACCCCGGGCACAGGGCTGCCGGTGCCCCATTCGAACCCGATCCAGGGATCCTGGCGGGTGGCGACCGGCGAACCTTCCAGGCCCTGGTTGTTGTAGAACTGGCCGTACCAGCCCTCGCCAGGCGGCGGTGCGGTAGGGGTAGCAGTCGGCGTTGGCCCCGCCAACTGTCTCCACCAGAAGTATATGCGAGCGACCTGGATGCGATCGTAGTACTCCACCTGAACGGTGTGATCGCCGGCGGTCAGGGCCCGATCGGCAGTGTAGAGGCGCAACCCGCCGTCCCGCCAGCCGTCAATGATGCGCTCGCCGTCCACGTAGACGCGCACGCCGTCATCCACTTTGGCGTAGAAGCGATGGGTGCCCTCGGCGAAGTTGAAAGTCCCGGTCCAGCGCACGGAGAAGGAGTTTGTAGGCATTCCGCCCGCCGGTGGGCCATAGCCCCAGTTGAAGTTGATGTTCTCGTCCTGGCGCGTGGTATAGGCTGGCGCGGCTAGCGTGACGTTGCCGAAATACTCACCGGACCAGGGGCCGGGGAGCGAGACAGGCGGCGACGGACTCGGCTGGGGCGGGGGTGCGGGCGGAGCAGCGCCGGGGATGATGAGGCGCTGTCCCACGTAGATGTGGTTGAGATTGGTGATGCCGTTGGCACGGGCGATGGTCCACACATCCACCCCATAGCGCAGCGCGATGCGCGTCAGCGTCTCGCCCCGCTGCACGACGTGGATAGTGCGCACCGGTCGTCCCGTCGGGATGACGAGCCTCTGCCCGACATAGATGCGATTGGGGTTGATGATGCTGTTAGCACGGGCGATGGTCCACATGTTCACCCCGTAGCGGCGCGCAATGCTGTACAGCGTCTCGCCGCGCTGAACAACGTGGACGGCACAATCCTCGCTCGGTGCCGCTGATGCTGGCACGACGCCGACCAGAAGTACCAACGTCGTGATCACCAGCACAATGGAGAACCACTTCCTTTGCATTTCATACCTCCTTATTATGGTAGCACTGTCCAGATCGCTCGTCCGATTGCCTCATGCGTTGCGCCTGGTCACATAGACGGTCACCCCCTCCTCGCTGAGCACGAGGGCGATGCTGCACCCCCCGCCACGACTGGCTCCAGTGACGATAGCAACCTTACCTTTCAGATAGTGGGTGATCTTACGCTTTTGGTAGCAGGACACGTTGAAATTCACCCTCAAACTCTTGCTTCTTGACTTGCTCGTTATAGGCAGGTTTGATCCGTTCCTGGTAGTCGGTGACGTAAAAAATGAAGCGGAAAAAGGCTTCTTCCTGGTAGTCCCGCAGGGGAAAAGCGGGGTTGAGGTTGGCGGTGATGACCTCCGGCATTTCGGTCTTGAGCACGCCGTATTTGGACAGGGCGTCGAGTTCTTCTTTGAGGATAGGCATCGGTTTACTTCGCTCCATTGCGTAGGTCGGATTGGCAATCCGACTTGTCTAACAGCCCAGCCCAGGGTCAGACGCGCCAGTTTTCAACAGTGATGCCGTCTACAAACGTAAAGTGCTTGTCATCTTCGCGCATCGTCCGAATCTCTGCCAACAGTGTGTCCAATTCCCCCGGCGCAAACTGCAACGGCCCGACTCGTTCCAACGCCTGTAATATCGCCTCGACTGATCCGCGTTGTGGCGCGTCGGCCGCATACTTACTGCGCAAATCATCAGCAAAGTCAATCACCTGGCATACCTTCTTTCGTGGCAGGCAATGTCCTCCGGGTTGCAAAGTCAGACAGTTGTGTAAGACGGCATCGCCTGATATATCACTGGCCGGTAGGTGGGGGGCGGGACTGGTTTGCCCTCAGCGCGGGCCGCCTCAAGCCAGGCCGCTTTGGCAATCTCAACCTGCTTGAGGGCCTCTTCAGGTGTATCGCCGAACGCGGAACAGGCTTCCAGGTCGGGGATGTCCGCGATATACCCGCCATCCTCTTCACTGTAAAAGATATTGATGTGATAGTCTCTCATGACTCGTCTCCTTCGTCTACCATCGTGAGATTGTACCGTTCCACCAGGCGCAGGAACTGGAGAATCTGGTACGGCTTGGCCTTCCCCCCCACGTCCTGCAAGTTGATCAACTCCCGCACTCGTGGATGGACAAAGATATGGTGGCTACCCTTGACCTGCGACAAGCGAAAGCCAAAAGCCTCCACGAGTGTGATCATTTCGCTAAACCGAATGTTCTTTGAGCCTGAAAGGGCTTTCTGTAGTAGTTTCTGTTTTTTCGTCAAAAGCCTGTTTCCTCCCTACCGTAGAACTGCCGGTTGAGGCGTTTGTCTTCCTCGCTCACCTGGTAGTCGCTGTCATCAATCTCGCTGAGGTTAACGTAGAGTTGGTTCTTGCCCAGGACTTGCAGCAGGAAGCGCTTCTGGTCGGAAAGGCTTAACTGGGCAAACTCCTCGGCGTGTTCGTCGAACTGATCATAGCGCGGCAAAGCCGCAAGTCTGCAAGTTTGCAAGTAGCCGATCATGATTCTCGCGGACAACGCAAATATTGCCGGGTAATTCTATAGTCCACTCTGTAGCTGAGGAAGGCCTGCTCCTGCATTTTCTCCCAAAGCGTCTAGAGTTCGTTGGCGGACCGTGCGGCCTGGACGCGGTCAACCTATTGGTCTTTTTGTCAGCGAAGCACCACCTGACACCATGATACACGACATCATGCCACTGTCAAGCCCCATTTCGCAGTTTGCGCGTGGCCGCGCACTTGCCATCGCGGCGACCTGCCCTATAATTGTTCATTCTTCATTGTTCATTGGTCATTATTCCAGCCCTCCATCGCCCGCTCAATGAGCGGCACGAGTTCGCCCGTCGTATCAAGGTCCAGGGCACGGATGAGTGCCTCCCGTGCTTTCTGGTGCGCGCCCTGGGCGGCCCACAGCCGGCCCAGGTGGTAGTGGGCCGAAGCCAGCGCCGGATCGAGAGAGATGGCTCGCAGGAAGCCAGATTCCGCCGTGTCGTAATCCCCGACCTGAAAAGCAGCCCAGCCCTGCAGGTCGTGAGCGCAGGCGTCGTCAGGTGAGAGTCGCACCCACTCTGCCGTGGCTTCGATGCCCTGTTCCTCAGTGGTGATGTTGTGATCCAGGTAGAAGCGGGCCAGAACCCTCCACAGGGCCGGATCATCGGGTTGCAGAGAGACACCCTCCCGAAGCCAAATCTCCGCCGCCACGTAGCGCCCCTCGGCAGCCCAGGTCTGGCCAATCTCGACGCACGTGGCCGGGTTGGTGGGGTCCAGGTCGTAGGCCATCTCGTACTCGGCGCGGGCGGCGGAAGTGTCGCCCAGCCGGTCGTGGTGCAACCCCAGGAAGATGTGAGCCACGGGCAAATTGGGGGCCAGCGTGGCGGCCTGCTGCAGGTGGGGCCAGGCCTCGTCTGGGCGGCCTTTATGGTCGAGGGCATGGCCCAGGTAAGCGTGGGCGTCAGGATAGTCGGGATTGTACGAGAGGGCACGCTCGAACTGGCGTGCGGCCAGCGCCCACTCCTGCGCCCCAAAGAGCACCCGACCCAGAAGCGCGCTGGCGTAGGCGGGGTCATCCACCGCGCCTGCTTCCCCGAACGCCGCGATCAGCCGGTCCGCCAGGTCAGTCCGGGCGGAGAAGAGATGCTGGATGGCAGCGGGGTCATCGCCGAGCAACAGCACCCCCAGCCGTTCGTGGGCCACGGGGTCGGTGGGGTCGGCGCGTAGCAGCGCCTGGTACTCCGTCCGCGCCGCATTCCACTCCTGCAGTTCGACGTGGGCGCGGGCGAGGACGTGGCGGGCGGCGCGGTCGGCGGGCGCGAGCACCAGCAGCCGTTGGGCGTGCTCGACGACGGCGGGCCAGTCGGCGCGGGCAGCGTAAACGGCGATCCACAGCCGCTCCAGGCTTGTGGTGAGCCCTTCGGCTCCGCTCAGGACAGGCGTAGCCGAACCATCGGCCTCCTCTGCGCCCAGCCGCTGGCCTTGCGCGACGGCGGTCAGCGCGTCATCGGTGCGGCCCCAGTCCAGATAGACCTGGGCCAACCGGAGATGGGGAGCCGGATCGTCAGGCCGCAAGCGGGCAGCTTCCTGGTAGACGGCAACGGCGGCGGTGCGGGAGGACTTAGCGGCGTGCTCGTCCCCCTGGCGCAGGAGGTCGAGATAGGTCATGTCGGCAGGACGCAGGATGAAGATGAGGGCCGCGGCGAGGAGTGCCAGGGCCGGGAAGGTGATGAGCAGGCGGTGGTCAGGCTTACGGGTCACGCGACCATTATAGCCGCAGACGGGGGAGAGGCAAGAGGCGGGGGGCAGGGGGCAAGAAGCAGGGGGCAAGGTGGATGATGGCCGACTTGCGCACTGGCAGTCTATGGCTATAATTATGGGCGCATTTCGAGGCCTTACCAATTAGATTAGGGAGGTGAACCTTGCACATCGTAGTATGTACCAAACACACGCCCGACTCGGAAGCCAAAATGTCTGTGGACGAAGCGGGCAACGTTTCCTGGGGTGAGTCGCCACTCATCATCAATCCCTGGGACGAGTACTCCGTGGAGGAGGCACTGCTGCTCCGTGACAAGCACGGCGGGACGGTCACCGTCATCTCAATGGG
>DAOUEC010000083.1:0-26004 GCA_034430655.1 Anaerolineae bacterium | reverse complement strand
CTGTCGAACCCTGGGTGCCAGCATCTGACGCTCAAGATATAGTATACTCGTTCTCGAAAGCCTTGTCTATGGGACATTGACCCATGTTGGCTTCCCTGGCGTCTCATCTTGCCCCATAAAAGTGCACATACTCTACTCTGATGCGGTGTCAAATCTGACCTCTTCCACTTGCCTGCCCACGTTCAGGAAAACCAGCAGTGCCCGGGGGCGCTCGCCCAGGAGATGAGCCACCGCTGCGACGTACTCCCGCACCTGCTGGTCGTACTTCTTCTGCCGGATGTGAGCCTCCAGGTCGGCCCCGGCCTCCAGTCTGTCGGTCTTGAACTCGACCAGCGTCCAGCCATCGTCGGAACGGGCTAGCAAGTCCACGATGCCGCACCTGGGGACACCCTCCACCTCGACGGCATAGGGCACCTCGTGGTGCCGTTCGGCATGGTTTAGTTCAGCGTAGAGGGGATGGGCCTGGAAGCGGGCCAGCAGACGGCGGACTCCGGCGAGGGTGCGGCGAATCTCCTCCGGGTCGGTCAGGCCGGCCTCCAGGGCGTAGGGGCGCAGGAAGTCCTCCAGGCCGGGCCGATCCGGGAAGCGCCAGTGGCGCAGGGCGGTGTGAACCAGGGTGCCCACGACCCAGGCAGGACCTTCTGGCCGCTGGGCTACGGGCACCACGCGCCAGACGCGGGGCGGAGGTTCGCTCTCCCGCTCGCGTATCTTCGGGTCGGCGTCGGCCGGGGCGGCGAAGGTCAGCGGCGCAATCAGGCTGGGGAGAGGGGGGGACGAGGAGATACGGAGAGGGGGAGTAGTCTCCTTGTCCCCTTGTCCCATTGTCTCCTTGTCTCCCTCGGCTGGGTACACCACACAGGCCAATTCGCCCGCGTCCCAGGATAGGTCGAGCGGTTGCGGAGCAGTGAGGGGGTTGGGCAGTTGTTCCTGTTCCAGGCCGATGGTCTCTCCCATCCAGGCCAGCCAGCCCTGTAGTTGAAGGGTGCCATTCTTCCTCGCCTTGACGTGCCCACTGACGATGAGTTTCTCCTGCGCACGGGTGGTGGCGACGTAGAGGAGCCGCCGGGATTCGGCATCTTCCTGGTCAGCGTCGCGCAGGCAAGCCAGCCGGTAGGTGACCGGCAGGGTCTTTTCCTCTCTCAGCCCCAGCAGGACACCCACGTCGGAGGAGACGAGGACGGGTGGGGTGCTGCCGCGGCCAGCGTGGGCCGCGTCGGCGATGATGACGACGGGGAACTCCAGCCCTTTGGCCTTGTGGACGGTCATCAACTGGATGGCTCCCTCGGCCTCGACGGGGGCCTCTCCCTCGCGGGCGGCCACGTCGCGCAGCGACTGGACGTACTCCAGGAACTCGCCGGCGCTGACAAGTCCGCTGCGGTGGGCGTCGGCCAGGAGTTTGTCC
Source organism: Anaerolineae bacterium (assembly GCA_034430655.1). Classification (GTDB taxonomy): domain Bacteria; phylum Chloroflexota; class Anaerolineae; order B4-G1; family B4-G1; genus JAUWNP01. The sequence continues at coordinate 24,602 of DAOUEC010000083.1, read as the reverse complement.
ACGTTACGGCACAGCCGGTGACCGCTGGCCAGGTAAAGGGCGGCGCGGTAGTGGGTGACGTTCAACAGCCGCGCCAACAGATTGCCGACGGTGACGCGCCCGGCCAGGCCGTGGAGTTCGGTGATAACCTCCCGGGCGCGGCGGGCGCGCGTGGCGTCAGACGGGGCCAGGTGGTCCAATGGGCCGTTGAGGGCATCCCAGAGGGGACGGGGAGACAAGGGGACAGGGGGACAGGGGGATAGAGGGAGAGAACTGTCTCCTTGTCTCCCTTTCTCCTGGTCTCCTTGTCGCTTTGGTCCCCAGCGCAGCAGGTAGGGGGCGACGTCGCTGAGAGCGAAGGCGGGGGAGCGCAGGAGCCCGGCCAGCGCCAGATCGTCGGTGGGGTCGGCCAGGGCGGCGAGGCCGTTGAGCAGATCGCGTACCTCCGGCCGGTCGTAGAAGCCCCGCCCGGCGATGGTGACAAAGGGGATACCGGCCCGCTCCAGCGCATCCTCGTAGGGTGGGAAACCGGTGGCGGCGCGGAATAGGAGCACCATCTCCCCCCAGCCCACGGCCTCCTCGTCGTGCAACTGGCGGAGGCGACGGGCCAGGCCGGCGGCAGCAGCAGTACGGCCCTCGTCGGCGTTTTCCCCCAGCCCCAGGTGCAGTTCCAGGTAGGGGGAGCGGATGCCGGGGCGGGGCTCGTCCCGATAGGCGGCCAGCGGGGCGAAGGGAACCGCGTAGGGCCGCTCGGGGTCGTCCTCTTCCCCCAGGATGGGGGCCAGCAGCCCGTTGACCAGGGCGACCAGGGGGGCGTGAGCGCGGAAGGTGAGGTCGAGGGGGACGTGTTGCCCATGGGCGGCGCTAACATCGGCCTGGACGCGGCGGAAGACGGTCACGTCGGCGCCACGGAAGTGGTAGATGGATTGCTTGGAGTCGCCCACTATGAAGAGGGAAGCCGGTGGTGCGTGTTGCGTGTTGCGTGTTGCGTGTTGCATAAAGCCGGCGAGGGCGTAGACGATTCCCTGCTGGCGGCTATTGGTGTCCTGGAACTCGTCCACCAGGACGGCGTGGGCCTCGGATTGCCAGCGGGTGCGGACCTCGTCGTTCCTGGTGAGAAGGGCGAGCGCCCCGGCCTCCAGATCGTCGAAGTCGAGAGCGCGTCGCTCGTCCTTGAGGCGGTCATATTCCGCCAGGGTGCGGTCGAAGAGGCGGCGCAGACGGGGGAGGGCGTCGGCGCACCGCTCGTCCAGGGCCCAGGAGACGGGTTTCTTCTTCAGTAATGGGGCGAGGGTGGCGTCGAAATGGGAGCGCAGGCTCCTCATCGCCTCCCGCGCCGCTGCCAGATCGCCGGTATTCCAGTTACTTTTTCTGCCGCTGCCGGTAGAGATGGCGCTTCGCAGGGACAGGAGGGCGGCGAAGAAGGTGTCCCAGTCGGGGTGCGGTGCCCGCGTCCCTACCAACGCGGCCTGGGCCTCGGCCCGGCGGGCCAGCACCTCCCGCCGGGCGGTCTCCAGTCTGTCGTCGGGCCGGCTGGCCTGGAGGCGGGCCAATTGGTCCAGCGAGGCGGCCCAGGCTGGGGCTTCCAGACGTTTGTGGAGCCAGGCCGCCAGCGCGTCAGACCAGCGGGCCAGGGGGTCGGCGGCGAGTGCCTCGAAAGCAGGGATGGCGTCCAGTCGCTCCTGCACCAGCGTGGCGAGGGTCTGCCGCAGTTGGTGCTCGGTCAGATACTCGAAGAGGGGGACTGTCTGTGGGTCTGTGGTGGCCCAGGCCAGGGCTGCGTCAATGGCGCGGGCCTTCAACAGGGCGGCCTGGTTCTCGTCCAGGACGTCGAAGTCGGGGTCTACCTCGGCTTCGGCGGGGTGGGCGCGCAGGATTTCGGCGCAGAGGGAGTGGATGGTGCCGATGCGGGCTCCGTCCAGCGCGGCGAAGGCGGTCTCCCAGCGGGCCCGCTCCGCCGGGTCGTCGCACTGCCCCACCCAGGTCTCGATGGCGGCCCGGATGCGGGCGCGCATCTCGCGGGCGGCCTTGTCGGTGAAGGTGATGGCGACGACGGAACGAAGGGGCAGGCCGGATTCCAGCAGGGCCAGGTAGCGACCGACCAGGGTGCGGGTCTTGCCGGAGCCGGCGCCGGCGGTGACGACGACGGCGCCGGCTGGAGCCTGGATGGCAGCGGCCTGTTGGCCGGTGAACTCATAGAGAGAGAGGATAGTTGGCATAAGCAAGCGGTTTGGCTTGCAAGGAAGCGCCAGGCTACCTGCCGTGCTCGTCGAACTCGGCCAGTATTCGTCGAATCCGGTGGGCCGGAATGTCCCCCTGGTCGAGTTTGGAGTAGATGGTCACCAGGACAACCGATGTGGGGGCTTTGACTTGATAGATCAGCCGATACCCGGCACTTTTTCCTTTCCTGATGTCGCTGTTCCTCACACGCACTTTGAACACAACCTGCCCTGTTCCAGGTATCCGATCGCCTATGAATTCACTTGCTTGGAATCGGTCTATCACTGGTTGGACATCTGAGCGGATGTGGCAGTATTTCTTGGACAGTGCACGGAGGTTCCGTTTGAACTCCGGCGTGAACTCGACCTGCACCCGGGGCGGCTCAGTCGGCATCAATGCCCTCCCACAACTCGGAGACTGGGCGGGTCTGTCCCATCATCGCTTCCTGCCATCCCTGGCGGAGGCTGGCTTCGGCGGGTTTCAGCACTACGCTCTCGCGGAACAGGCGGATGATCTGGAACAGGTTCGGCCAGTATTCTCTAGGAACCTCGTGAATTTCGCGGACAATCTGTTCTTCATAAACCAGAACTTCACCGGACATTGTCACTCTCCTTCGTGTGATCGCTGGAATTCGCTGCGCGCTTATTATACCACGCCGGGCGAAGCCCGTCCACGTTTCCTCACCACCCCCTCGGTCTGTACCGCCAGCAGAACTCGACGGCCGGGCAGTGGTCGGGGCAGCCGCCCGCGGGTGGGGTGGGGGGGAACTGACCCTCCTGCACGGCGGCGACGTAGGCCCTCACGTAGCCGATTGCCGCTTTGGCCGCTCCTTCCACGCCCCCGTCGTATCGCCCCAGGCGCAGGTAACTGGGGCTGGCGGAGCCGATGTGCCAGTAGAAGCCGTCGGCGATGGGTCCCAGGCGCAGCGCGTCTCGCACCGCCAGGGCGTAGAGGGGCAGTTGCAGCCGCGTGCCCTCCTCCAGTTCGCGCCCTGAGATACGGGAGGAGCCGGCCTTGTAGTCCACCACGCGCAGGGAGCCGCCCGGGGCGCGATCCACCCGGTCAATGTAGCCCCGAATCTGGATGCTGGTTGCTGGATGCTGGATACTGGATACTGGTTGCTGGAGGGTCAGTGGAGGGTGGCCGTGGAGGCCGAAGGGGAGTTCCTGGGCGTAGGGCTCGTACCCTTCGCGGGTCTCCTCCAGCGCGACGATGGTCCTCTCCAGCACCGCCAGGAACTCTCGCTGCTGCTGCTCCCACAGGGGGGTGGGGCGGAAGCCGTACTCCTGGGGGGCGACCGCGAAGACCTTTCGTGCCACCTCCGGCAGGACGGAGAGAGGGTCGCCTGGGGCCTGGCGGTAGACTACCTCCAGGACGCGGTGGTAGATGGAGCCCAGGACGAGCCGGTCGAACCCCTCCCGGGGCTGGGTGCGGGGCTCCAGGCGCAGGACGTGGGCCACGTAGAAGTGCAGGGGACATTTGGCGTAGGTCTCCAGCCGGCTGCTGGACCAGACGTGGTCAGGGCCGTAGCGGGCCGCCAGGACGGGGGCCAGCAGGCTCAGGTTTCCCTCGTGAGGGCCAGCCGGAGGACGGGCCAGCCGCGCCTGCACGACCTCCGCGCCGGCCAGTGCGACCTGCCACCCCCGGCCGATGGGGTCGTCGCCCTTCACCGGGGCAGGTGAGATGCCCGCCTGGACTGCTGCCGTGAGGAACTCCTGCGGGGAGGCGGCCTCGTCCGGCAACGTCTCCTCCGGGCGGATCCGCCGGAGGGGAGCGTCCACCAGCCGCCGCAGATGGTGCCAGTAGGGGGAGGGCTTCCACGTCTGCCCGTCGTCGGCCAGGTAGGGGCGGCACAGCAGCAGATACTCCCGGGCGCGGGTGATGGCCTGGTAGAACAGGGTGACCTCTTCACCACGCAGGCGGGACTCCAGGGGCAGCCCCCGCTCCCGCAGGAGCGCCCGGTCTCCCTCCCGCAGCAGGGGATCCTCCCGCTCGGCGGCGGGAAACTCTCCCTCGGAGAGGCCCAGGAGGGCGACGGCGCGGAAGGAGAGGCCGCGCGCGTGGAGCACCGGCGCGGCCAGGATGCCACTGTCCTCAGGGGGCGGGAGGGTGTAGATGGCTGCTTCGACCGCACCGCGCAGTTCATCGAAGAAGCGGGAATAGGGGAATCTCCTCGCTGGCCCCTCCCCCGGCTCCTCCCCGAAGCGGGGTGAGGTCCCTCTCCCTTCGCTGGCAGGGAAGGGGGTCGGGGGGTTGGGTGGCCCCACGGAGGGAGGGGAGTCTAGCAGGGCCTCGGCCAGTACCAGGCCGCGCAGAACGTCCTTGAAGGCCCGCAGGGCGGCGACGTCCCGCCGGGCGAAGGGACGGCCACCGGGTTTCTCTCCGACCTCCCGCGCTCGGGCGACGATATGGAGGGAGTCTGCATCTCCAGGGGCTGCAGACTGGTGCGCCAGTGCGGGGTCGTCGCCGACGAGTTGCTCCACCCAGGCGACGTAGTCACGGACGGTGGCGTGGGGCGGCGGGGTGAGCCGGGCGACGAAGCGGTCGAAGGCACGGCGCAGGGTGGCGGCCTCATCGCCAGTGGGGAGGTCGGAGGGCACCACGTTCTCCTCTTCGCCGGCCGCTCCCGCCTCCGGTGCTGCCTGCGCCAGCCTATCGAGGGCTTCGTGCCATTGGTCCAGCCCCTGGATGACCCACCCCGCCCGGGCGGCGGCGTCCAGCCGGGCGGCAAGGGACCCCTCCCCCAGCCCCTCCCCGGAGCGGAGAGGGGAGTCACCCCCTTCCCTCGCGGCGGCGTCCGGCCGGGCGGCGAGGGACCCCTCCCCCGGCCCCTCCCCGAAGCGGGGAGGGGAGTCACCCCCGTCCCTCGCAGGGGTGTCCGGCCGGGCGGCAAGGGACCTCTCCCCCAGCCCCTCCCCGGAGCGGGGAGGGGAGTCACCCCCTTCCCTCGCAGGGAAGGGGGCCGGGGGGTTAGGTATTCCCCAGTCGAAGTAGGGGCTGGCGAGGGCCTCGACCACCGGGCGGCGGGGCCAGTCCAAGATAGGGACCGAGAGGAGCGAGAGGAGTGCGGCGACGGCGGGGTTGCTCAGCAGATCGGCGCCGACCGCCAGTTGGAGCGGCAGCCCGAACTCAGCCGCCGTCTCCTCCAGGAAGGGACGATAAGCACCCAGGTCGCGGGCCATAAGGGCGACCTCGCGAGGAGATACCCCGTCCTGGACGACGCGGGCCTTGAGCCAGCGCAGGGCGGCGCGCACCTCCTGGCGGCGATTCTGTGCCTCGATGAACTCCACCGTGCCGTTGGCGGGGACTGGGGTGGGGGAGGGCTCGAAGAGATGGGATTCCAGGTGGACAAGGGGAGGGGGGGACAGGGAGACAAAAGGGCCGTCACCTTGTCCCTCCGTGTGGGGGTGATGGTCGGGAAGGGGAACAGGCCCGACATCTATGACCGTGGTGAGGGCGGCGCGGGCGCGAGCGAAGCGGCGATGGGCGATGCGATCGGGATGGTCAGGATCGTCGGTGAGGGTGATAAGGGTCTCGGTGGCGCGACCTGCCAGCAGGCGCAGTACCTCCAGTTGGGTGGGGTTGAACTCGTCGAAGCCGTCCACGACCAGGAGCGCCAGGTCGGCGTAGAGGGCCGGGTTGCGCTCCAGGGCCGACGCGGCCAGCCAGCCCTGCCCTTCGGCGTCGGTCCAGCCGCTGGTTATCAGCCAGTCCTGGTAGGCGGCGTAGACGGCGGCCAGTTCGGCCAGGCGGGGGGGCTGGTCGGCGACAGCGGCGGTGAACTGGTCACGATGGACGCGGGCGCGCTTCAGTTCCTGGATGAGCGCGCGCAGGGCGCGGATGAAGCCGGGCTTGTCGCGCAGGGGGGCGTAGTGGCGCAGATGGCCCTCGTCGCAGAGACGGTCCACGATGGCCCGCAGGAGTCGGTGCTGGATGGGGTCAAAGAGGCGGGGGGTGGGGATGCCGGCGCGGGCCAGGACGTCGGCATAGAGGCGGTAGAAGGTGCCGACCTCGACGCCGAGGGCTCCGCCAGTGCGGGCCAGGCGGTGACGGAATCCGGCCACCTGGGGGAAATTAGGCAGGACGACCCAGATGGGGGCGAAGGAGGCGGAGGCGCGCACCTGGCGGATGCAGGAGATGGCGTGGGCGGTCTTGCCGCCTCCGGCGGGGGCGAGGAGGAGTTGAACACTCATTTCTTTCCCCTCAACTCGTGCAGTGTTGAAGCAAGGCATGTTACTCTGCCGGGGTCAGGAGGCTCTCTGGGCCAGCCAACAGGACTCCCTCGTCCCCGGCACGGGCTTCCAGGGTGGGCGTGAAGCCGGAACGAGAGAAGAGGGCATAGTGGACACGGCTCCAGTCACCACGTTGAATAGGAGCGTGCGACTTGCGTTTGAGGTCGTCCAGAATATTCGTGCCGACCGGGCGGGATGCCCACTTGCACTCTCCAAAAAGTGCTGCGTCTTTGCCGATGGCCATGACGTCAATCTCCTCCCTGCGCTCCCACCATGCTCCGACTTGTTCCGGTACAAAAGGCAGATGTCCCAGAGTTCCTTGTTCCATCACCCAGTCCCGGCATAGGTCCTCGAAAGCCGGCCCTGTGAACGTGGGCAGTTCTGCCGCCACGAGCCGGGCCACGGGAGCAGTGTGCCCTCCCTCCAGGGAGGAGAAATGGGGTGCGACGAAGCGGAACCAGAAGCGCAGGAAGGAATCCCGTAACCGGTAGATACCCTTGCGACTTTTGTCCGGCTGCCGCTCGGTGACTGGCACTCGCCGCTCTACCAGGTGGAGGTCCTGGAGAACGGCCAGGTAGCGAGAGACTACCTGCCGCCCCAGCCCGGTGACCTGGGCAATCTCGTTGAGCCGCGTCCGTCCCTGGGCGATGGCCTGTAGGATGGCGAAGTAGTTGCGGGGCTCCCGCAGTTCCTCGCGCAGGAGGAACTGGGGCTCCAGGTAGAGGTAACTCTCCGGGTCCAGGATGTGTCGCTCAATGTTAGGGAGCAAGGGTTCCTGATCATCGAACTGAGCCAGGTAGGCCGGGATGCCACCCAGGACAGCGTAGGTCTCAATCTGCTGCTCAGGGCTATAGCGGGGGAAGAAGTTGACGGCGGCCCGTAAGGGAAGTGGGTGCAGGTGGATTTGACCGGTGCGCCGGCCGTAGAGAGGTGCCCGGTAGACCAGCACCTCCCGCTCCATCATACCAATGTGAGAGCCACACAGGACGAGCATGATATGAGTGTGTTGCAGGCGCTCATCCCACACCTTTTGCAGCACCGATGGGATGCTGTGGTCGGCGTTGACGAGGTAGGGGAACTCGTCAATGACGACGACGTGGCGTCGCTCAGCGTCCAACTCGGCCATGGCCTGGAAGGCTCTCTCCCATCTCTCGTAGGTGAAGCCGGGTTCGGGGTTTTCAGGATGAACTGTTTGCCACAGGGCCTGAGTGAAGCCCTGCCGCAGGAGGGTCTCGGAACTGAGGCTGGCTACCCAGAAGGTGTGTGACCGGTCGGCGCAGAAGGTGCGCAGGAGGGCTGTCTTCCCTACCCGGCGGCGGCCATAGACGACGATGAATTCGGCCCGCTCCGAACTCCAGGCTCGCTCCAGAAAAGCCAGTTCTCTTTCTCGATCTACGAACATGCCTGCCCTCTTGCAGTTGTCTACGCGGGATTAGTCTACGCACGGTTAGACTAATTATACGGCTTTTTGTTACCCTGTCAAGCCCGGCCTCGACTGATGTAGCCGATGGGAGCGAAGCGGAGGGATACGCCCGCAACTGGCTGGTCGGCGGCGACGGATGCGGGCGATAGCGTGGGCGGTCTTGCCGCCTCCGGCGGGAGTGAGGAGAAGCTCGATGGTCATAGTATTCTCTGGTCAGCGTGATTTACTTGATACCACAATCGCTGGCTAGCATCTCTGCTAAACTCGGTCTTGGGTTGTATGAGCAACATAACCACCACTTGCTTCGTGCTTTGGTGGTGTGAGCCGGTACTCGCCCTTGTGTTTTGCTATCTACTCAAGAGGCTTTAGGAGTTCCAAGAGCTCCTCCCGCGTCCAGCTCAGTTGATGACGCGCAGCTGCACTCACGATGCGATCGGACAGCCCCCGTTTACGCTCTTGTAGGGTCGCAATCTTCTCCTCAAGGGTGTCGGTGGTCAATATGCGGTGTACAAATACCGTTTTGTCTTGGCCAATGCGATGCACACGGTCCGTGGCCTGATCCTCAACGGCGGGGTTCCACCAGCGATCCACATGTATCACGTGATTGGCCGCTGTCAGGTTCACACCATGCCCTACAGCCCGCAAGCTACACAGTGCAACCTGCGCCTGGCCCGAATTGAACCGGTCGATAAGGTCCTGGCGAAGGCTCGTGGACATGGAGCCGTCAAGGCGAATCCATCTCGCCCCGCACCTGTTTAGCACAATCTCAAAGAGATCGAGCGTGCCGAGGAAGTGACTAAAAAGAACTACTTGCTCGCCTTGTTCAAGTATCTGACCTATCCGGATCATCACCAGGTCGAATTTCTCCGAACGCCCCTCTACGGGTTCGACCTGCTTCGTGATGAGTGCTGGATGGTCGCAGACCTGCTTTAGCTTGGTGAGAATTGCCAGGATGTGCGGCATGCCAACCCGTACGCCGCGCAACAGAGAGTGACGAATAGACTCAGCCTCTAAGCTCTGGATGGTCACGTAAAGCTTGCGTTGTTCTTCCGTCAACTCAACCCACTCTTCCATGGGGATCTTCTTAGGCAGATCCTTGGCTACCTCCTCCTTCCGCCGGCGCAGTATGAATGGCCCCACGCGTTTGCCAAGCCGATCAGCTGCAGCGCGGTCCCCACTGGTGATTGGAAGCTCAAATATCCGCTCGAAGGTGCCGTACCTCCCTAGATGACCCCGCATTAGAAAGTCGAACACTGACCACAGCTCCGCTGGTCGGTTTTCGACGGGGGTGCCACTGAGCGCTATCCTATGCGCGGCATTCAGTGCCTTTGCTGCCTGCGCCCGCTGCGTCTGAGGATTCTTGATCATAGTGGATTCGTCCAGAACCAGAAAGGACAGTGGCACCTTCGCGATCAAGTCAATATCCCGTGCCACGGTGTCATACGTGCTGATGACCACACCTGGATAGGACCGACGCCACAACTCGCGGTCACGGTTCGGTCCAATGTACTCGTACACTCGCAGTGCTGGATAGCACCTCCTCAACTCACGGTGCCAGTGCCGTATCACTGACTTGGGGCATATGATCAAGCTGTGCAGATGACTCTGGCTTGCTTCCAAAGCCAAACGCAGTGCGGCCGCGGTCTGAATCGTCTTGCCCAAACCCATGTCATCAGCCAGCAGCCCATGGAGGTGGTGATCCACCAACCAAGTGAGCCAGTGAATCCCTGCCCTCTGGTAAGGGCGCAGTTTGATGTCGGCCTTGCGAAGATCCTCCTCCGCGTCCTCAGAGAGGTGAAAGGTCTCATCAGCTTCAAATCCTTCCAGATCGTCAAGAAACTGCTGATAAGCGGCATCAACCTCGCGTTGGCCACCTATATGTTTGATGAAGTCCTCCAGTGACCCGAATTGAGCCACAGAGATGCGATAGCCTTCAGGGGTCTCCTCTGGGGCAAGGTCTGCCAATTCGCGCAGAACACACTGTGGTGCATTTGGGGGCACCTCAATGAAAGTGTAGGGATCGGACTGGACGTATCTCCCTTGTGCCTTGCGGACCAGATCAAAGGGCACCTCGTGGTCACCGACTACATAGTCCAGCTGGAACTCCAGCCATCCTGGTTCCGCTGCCTGCACTCGCACTCGAGGAGTGGGCGGCAACTCAAGGACCTGCAGCCTTGAGGCTTCGTCCGTCAGCACGGCATGGAAGTCCGTCTTCAGAAGGACGAGATCCCTCTTGAAGAACTCAGGAATGCGGTGGGGTCGGATTACTTGGCGGCCTCTCTCCAGCCAGGCGCGTGCGTTGTCGCTGATACGCTTCGGAAGCGGAACAAAGCGCTTACCCACCTGGGCATATCGGCCGTCCAAGGTGACCTTCAGATCCGGCTGAGGTATCAGGTCTGCTTTGCCCGGCACTTGATAGCCCACTTCAGCGATGAGCCCAACTTGGGGATCAAAGTCTAGTCTGGCCCCTACCTCAAGGGGCTGGTCAAGTATGTCGTACTCCTGTGAAGATTCGCTTTCCTTAACCGCGCGCTTCCGGCGCAAGTGACGCAGAACGGGAGGGCAAATGGTGGACACGAGTTCGCCCGCCGGCCGGATCTCGGAGCAAATAGAACGTAGTGCTAGCAATGTGTCCAGGTCGTCCGCGGTCACCAGATACTTCTTGCCGTCTCGTTCAACGCTGAATCCCCCATAGCTCCAAAGAGCCGCCACATCTTTGACCCACGTTGTTTCGCCGTCGATAGCATACGATATGCGTGTGATGTGGCGACCTTGCTCGTCTGCGTCAAGGTGGAACTCTAGAGGCAAGTCCAGAAGCTTGACGTCCTGGAAACTCCGCCTTAGCCAGTCGACGATGCGTGATGTCTCTGGCAACTGGAAACGTTTTCGCAACCGATCCGCCAAGCGTGACACCGTTAGCTCCCGTATTTCTTAAGCAACGTCTCGAACCATTCAGGCATGGGTTCCCACGGCGGATGCACACCTTCGAGATACCAGGCTGGAGCGGGTGATTTCGGGGAATTACGCTGCAGGGCCTTGCGAAAGTGCACAGGTTTGACCTTTTGGAGTCGCAAGGCTGCGGCGTGGGCTTTTTCATAGAGCGTCTTTTCATCGTCAAGCGCCGTACGCTCCAATTCTGCCATCTCCTGGAGAGATCGTTCCTGCCCGGCGTAGGCGTCCACAAGACGCCGCTTGCCTGGGAAGCCCTGCGCGAGCAGGTGAGGGAACTCCCTTTCCTTAGCATACACCCAGGCCATTATATCGCGCTTCCGAGCAGGCCCGACACCCACAACTCTGTCAGCGAAGCGGAGATCGCGGAGATTGCCTCGGAAGCAACTCTGGACGATCCTGCGGCTCAGTTTCGGACCGATGCCTGGCACCTCGGTGAGACGCTCGTTGACAAGGTATTTGGATAGAGTTGCATTCAACTCCGCTGAGCGCTTGCGCCTCAGCACTTCCAATTGCTTTTCTATGTCTTGTATCTTGGCCTGCCGAGCACGCAGGCTGTCCCGCAGAGTGGAGAGCGAGGCACGCAGTTGACGCAAGTGTTGTGTCCCGCGTGCGGTGCGATAGTCATGCTGCGCCCGTCTGTGAACCCGGGACTTGTAGGTAATCTCGAGCAAAAGAAGATAGGTAGCTATGCAGAATAACACCAGGGACAATCCCGTGAGGCACAACACGCTCACTGCCCCAAACGCGGATACCCACCACTCACTCGTCATTCTGTCCTCTCTAGTGAGACCACGGTCATCTCCCTTCTCCCACGAGTGCTTCCAGAACCTTGATGGGGGATAGTCTCAATGGGGCTAGCCCGCAGCAAGGGTGGTAATTGCCCCTGCTATGCAGATTCTCTCAGAGTCCCTCACCACCTGCATCATCTCCTGTCTTGTCCCTCATTCCTCGCGTGGGAGTCCTGGTTGTTTCACAACTCCACCTCCGCCGTCCGCTGCCGTCCCAAGTTCACCTGTTCCTACACGACGGCGGATAGTCGCTACCGCCGCCAGCGGTTCCGGTGGGGCCAGCGTAGGGCGTATTTCATCTCCTCGACGACGTTGAAGACGATGGGGCAGATGAAGGTGTTGCTGATGCGGCTGATGCTGGCGGCGCGGAAGTCGTTGTGCAGGTGGGGATATTCGCGGCAGGAGGTGGGGCGCGCCTCGTAGACGCGGCACAGGTTGCCTTCGAGCAGCGGGCAAGGCGCGGGCAGCAGCCAGCGCCCCCCGTAGTCTTCGTCGAACTCCAGGTAGGCTTCCTGGAAGGCCGTGATGGTCATCCCAAGCGCGTCGGCCAGCCGTTCGATGTCCGCGTCGTCTACCTCGGTAGTCGTCTTGCGGCAGCAGTTGGCGCACTGGGTGCAATCAATCTGCGCGGTGATGTCGTCGGCCAGTTCGCGCACGACCGACATCAGCCGCTCGTCGTCGAAGTCGAACTCCAACTTGATCCAGTCGCGGAAGGCCCAGTTCTCGTCCTCCCGCTCCTCGGCCAGGCGCTCCACCTCGCGGGGATCGGCGACCAGCCTCGTCGCTTGTGCGCCTTCCTCCTCGTCCCAGTCTTCCCCCTCATCGTCCCAGAGGTCCAGGCCATCTTCAGAGGCCAGCAGCAGGTCGTAGAAATCGTCCACCGGCTCCTGAGTGACGAAAACCGTCACCGGGGTGCCCTGGGGCAAGGGGACTTTCAGTTCTACCCGGCCATCTTCCTGAACCTCCACCTCATATTTCAGTGGCTCTTGCATAATCTCACCTCCGTTTTGACTAACCAACCAACTACAACCCCTCTTTGGCGACCAACTCGCGCCCCAGGTCAATCAGTTCCTGGATGGCGGCGATGAACCCTCCGGCGGCTTCGACGCTGGGGGGCGGGGCTACCTCCTCGTCCTCGGCCGGCGGGGCGGTGAGGACGCGGACGCGGGCCACGCGGGCGGCCAGGTCAGTGGGGACGCGGCCGGGGGAGACCAGTTCCGCCTCCACCAGGCGCGGGGAGGGTAATTTGTCGTCGGGGGTACGCTCTTTGAGGAGGGACAGGTGCGCGTTGAGTGACCAGGCGAGGGCCTGTCGCACGGGGCGCATCACTTCCTCCGGGAAGCCACCCTGCAACACGACGGACGCCAATTTGAGCCGCTTGTCGGCTGTGTCGAGGCCCTTGTTGGCGCGGCGTAGCCGCCTTTCTAGTGTTTTGCGCTCGTCGTCGCGGGCTGGGGTGGGGATGGCCGGAGCCTGGTAGAGGGTGGTGACCTCGGCCGTTTGCTCCATCGCTCCGCCAGTGAGGGCCGATAGCGCCCGATAGCCTTCCTGCTCCATCAACAACAGCCCCGGCGCTGAGAAGTCGCCATAGTGTTCGTTGAGCAACTGCTCGACCTTAGAGCGCAGTTTGGCCGGTTCGCGGTCCACGACGACGAGGACGTTCCCATCAGAGGGAGCGGAGGGGAGTTGTGGAGCCTGGCGCACCAGGAGGATACGGCCCGGGTAGTGTCCCACCAGCAGGTCGGCGAAGCCCTGCAACGTGGGTGCAGGCACGGCTTCTGGTTTTGCCTCAGCTACGGTCGGTTCGAGCACCAACTCTGGCTTGATTGCTTCCCGGGCGCCCAACAGCACTTCGAGCCGTTGCAAGACACCCTGTCCGGTGTCCTTGAATGAGAGGTCGGTGACGGTGCTGTCCTCGTTGAACGCCGCGTCGAAGACGGCTCGCTTGGCGGCCAGTGTGTCGAGCATGCGCTCCTCGATGGTGCCTTTGGCGATCAGGTTGACGACGTTGACGGTGTGCAGTTGGCCGTGGCGGTGTGCGCGGGCGATGCGCTGCTCGAGCACGGCCGGGTTCCAGGGCAGGTCGAGGTTGACTACCATGCTGGCGGCCTGCAGGTTCAGTCCCACGCCGCCGGCATCGGTGGAGAGGAACACCTTGCACCGGGGGTCCTCAAAGAATTGCTCGATGAGCGCGCCGCGCTTCCTGGAGGGCACGTCGCCGGTGAATTTGACCCAGCCCATTTTGAGCCTCTCCAACGCCGGCTCGGTCAGGTCGAGCATGCGCGTCCATTGGCTGAAGATGATGGCCTTGTGCCCGTTGTTGGCGACCTCCTCGTCGAGTATCTCGCGCAGTTCGCGCAACTTGGGGGCGGTCTTTTCTCGGTCCTGGGGTTTGATCTCTGGATCGTGGAGCGCCAGGGCGTTGCAGATCAGGCGCATTTTGACCAGAGAGCCCAGGAGAATCTTGTGCTCCTCTGGCGTAAGCGGACGCCGGTGTGCTCGCGCCATCAACTGGGCGACCCTTTGCTCGTATTCAGCGTAGGCAGCCCACTGGGGACCGGTCATTTCCACGAAAAAGTTGCTGTCAATGCGCTCCGGCAGGTCGAGCAGCACTTCCTCGCGCACGCGGCGCAGCACGTAGGGCGAGATGCGGTGGCGCAGTTCGTCCAGGTTCTTGTAGCCCAGCACTTTGTAGGAGCCGGAGGGCCGCCGCTCGGTCTCGTAGTAACGCTGGTTGAAGCGCCACAGTGGGCCGAGGATGGTGGGGTCAATGAACTGAAAGACCGAGTAGAGTTCGTCCAGCCGGTTTTCCAGCGGGGTGCCGGTCAGGACGAAGGCGTAGGGGCTGCGCAGTCGCTTGACCTTGTCGGCGGTTTTCGTGCGCCAGTTTTTGATCCTCTGCGCTTCGTCGAGAATCACCAGGTCGAACTCGCGCCGGGTGATCTCGTCCTCGTCGAAGCGCACCAGTTCGTAGTTGATGACGTTGAAGAATTGGGGGTCGCGATAAAGACTGCGGCGCTGAATCGGATTGCCTTCGATGACCTGGACGGAGAGCGAGGTGAAGCGGCGGATCTCGCGTGCCCACTGGTGCTTGAGCGAGGCGGGGCAGACGATCAAGATGTGTTGGATGTCACGCAGTTGCTTGAGCAGGGCGGCGGCGGCGATGGCCTGCACTGTCTTGCCCAGGCCCATGTCGTCGGCCAGCAGCGTGCGGCGGCCAAAGGTCAGGTGGAGCACGCCCTCTTCCTGATAACCGTAAAGTGGCGTCGAGAGGACACTGAGCGAGCGGTTGCCCTGCTCCACCTGGTCGAGGAACCATCGCTTTTGCTGCTGGACCGCTTCGACGTCCCGTTGGTTTTTCAGGTAGTCGTGGACGGCCTGGTCCACGTGAATCTGCTCGCGGTCCCGTTTGGGCAGCCGGTTCAGTTCGCTGAGCAATGCGGGCAGACTTCGTGTGATCTTGCCCTGCAAGACGCCCTCGGTGTCAAAGTAACGGGTCAGCAGCGCGTGTAGTTTCTTGCCTTTCTCCTGGGGGAAAGGCAACGTGACGCGGACCGTGGTTCGCTCGGCGTGGTGGACGTACATCTGGGCGATGGGTGGAGCCTGGGCGACGAATTCCTCCCACTGGTCGGCGAACTCTTTTTCCAGGTTGGCCAATACACCTTCAATGTGCTTGCATGTGCCGATGGTGTTGGTGCGGTAGTCGGGGCAGGTGCAGGTGTTGAGTCGCTCGGTGAGCGAGCGAATCTGGACGGTATAGACCCGTTCGGACGTCGAGCTCACCTTAAAGGTGCTGTAGACCGGGTGCCGGCCCTGGTTGACGATTCTGACCAGTTCCTCCATGCCGCGCTTGCGGCGGCGCTCGATCTGTTCCTGAAGCATGTCCGCCTGTTGTTTGGTCTGGTTCATCTGGTTCTCCCCTTGGATGTTACGGGATGCGCTCGAATCCCTGTTCAGAAAAGTGCCGGTCGAACGTGAAAGCCGCCTTGATACCAAGTCGGCGCATGGTGTCGAAACTGACGCAGTCAACCAGGCTGAGTTGTCTACGGGCAGCGATGAGCAGAGCAGTGACGCCAGCGTGATGTGCGCTCTCATCCACCCACTCGACGCGCAATACTGGCACCACGTCCTCTCGCAAGACCCTGACAGCCTCCAGCCCCAGCCGGTGTTGCACTAAAGCAAAGGCCTCAACCAGCACGTAGTTCGTGCAAACCAACTCTATCTCCTGGGTGATCAGATCAGCCCATGCTTGCCTGGCCCGCCCGTGGTTCTGATCGTCGGCGTCCAGAACGGCAAAGAGGGCTGATGTGTCCGCGAATACGCTCATCCTTGATATGCCTCCGCCAGGTGACGATCATGTTCAGTTGAGACATTGGATTGCCCGGAGTGAAAGCGTCCGGCAGCGGCAATGGCCCGCCGTCGTCTTTCCTCCACGTCAATGCTGCCTGATTGCCGGATCAGGTGATCTACACTCTGACGAATCAACTCGGCGACGGAACTCCGGCGGGCTGCGGCCATGGTTTTGAGTGTCTGGGCCTGTGCTTCGGTCAGTTGTATTTGGGTGCGAATCACGACTTACTCCTTTCGAGGTAATGATTACATTGACGCTGTAATGATAACACGGAATTTGCAAATAATCAAGCCTCAGGTACGATCACCCGCAGCCGGCCTGGCAGAATCGCGTATTCGATGTGGGTCGCAGATAACTCAAACAGTTCGCCGTCAGCGTGGATGGGGGTGGGTGGGTTACACTCGATGGTCAGGTGGGTGGTGCGGACATACTGCACCCGTGGATCCTCGATGTGACTGCCATCGAAGGTCTTGGGGAGCAGACGCAGGATTGCCAGCCGCCCCATACCCCCGCTGAAGATGAAGTCCAGGTAGCCGTCGTCCACCTCAGCGCGGGGAGTCATCCAGAACATACCTCCGGTGCGGCGGGTGTTGCCTATTGAAACCAGCGTGGCAGGCCCATTGTACTCCCCATCGTCCCAGGCGATCCGCATGTGCCAGGGCTTATGAGTGAGGATGGTCTTGAGTGCGGCCAGGACGTAGCGCGGGATGCCTTTGACCCGCTTCATCGCCGCCTGGGTAAGGGTCACCATTGGCTCCAGCCCTACCGCCGAGTTGTTGTCGAAGTAGCGGCCGTTGACGCACCCCACGTCAATAGTGCGCGTGTGTCCCGCCAGGATGGTCTGGCAGGCCGCCTCGACTTCTTTCTCCATGCCGAGCATGTCGGCAAAGTCGTCGGCTGAGCCGAGCGGGATGACACCCAGCGGGCCGGCCACCCCGCTACCTGCGGCCTGCATCAGGCCGTTGACTACTTCACTGATGCTTCCGTCACCACCGGCGGAGACGATAGGAGAGAAGCCTGCCAGCACTGCCTCCCGCGCCAGTTCGATGCCGTGGTTGGGGCCCTCAGTGACCACCAATTCGTAGTCCAGCCCGATCTTGTGGCACGCCCGCTCGACGTCGGGGATGGCCGCCCTGGCTTTCCAGCGGCCCGCATACGGGTTGACGATGATTTTGGTTGTGTTCATATCTTTTGTGCTCCTGGTGCCTATGATAGCGAAGATTGCCATTCTGCGCAAGTTCCGGTTGGCCGCAGGGCCTTCCCAAAGTCGGCCACCCTCCCGCAGGTTATGGCAAATTTGCTCCAGGGAGATGGGTTTTCTTGGGTTGAGAAAGGCTCGCCGCCAGCAAATCTTAACCTGCGGGAGGGTCTGGCATCCATCCTTTTACTTTGGGACAGCCCTGGGTTGGCCGAGACCGTGCTTGACGAAAGCGATGGTTTGCGCTACAATAATGCAGCCGTGCGGGCGGGCCAAGCCCCGCCCGTTTGGTTGCAAGATATTTATTTCGCCATCAGGCGAGGCAGATGCTCGGGAGGTGATGAATGAATCAACAGGCAGAGCAGGTTGAGTTGATAGCCGAGAAGCGGACAGTGCTGGGCAAGCAGGTGAAGCAACTGCGACGGCAGGGGTGGGTGCCGGGCGTGATGTATGGACGTGGCTTCGACCCGGTGCCCCTGCAATTCGAGGAGCGGGGGTTGAGACAAGTACTCTCGCAGACCGGCGGTAGCCAACTCATCGGCATCAAGGTCAGAGGACAGAAACAACCCGAGACGGCCCTCGTGCGCGATGTGCAGCGCGATCCTATCAAGGGTAAGTTATTGCACGTGGACTTTTACCGTGTGATGATGACCGAACGTCTCACCGCTGAGGTGCCGTTGGTGATAGTGGGAGAGTCGCCAGTATTGGAACAGAAAGAGGGTATTCTGCTGTACGGTATCTCCGCCGTCGAGGTTGAATGTCTGCCTGGCGACCTGGTGGATGCCATTGAGGTGGACCTGGCCGACTTGACGGAGGTAGACCAAGCGTTGTATTTGCGTGATCTGGCCGTCCCTGCTGGCATGGAGATCCTCACCAGTCTGGACGAGATGATTGTACACGTGATTCCGTTGGTAGAGGAGGAGGAGGAAGAAGAGGTACTCCCCGAGGCCGAAGAAGTCGAGGTCATCACGGAAGCCCAGGCTGCGGAGGCGGCTGGCGGAGAGGATTAGTGACGGGCAGGACGAGAAGCGAAGCGGAGACAGGGGAACAAGCCTATCTCCGCTTTATTGATTGGGGAGCGGCTGTGTTGATCTGCTTTCTTGACAGAGAGGAAATTAAGGTATAGAATGATTCGGGGTGCGAAGCAGGTTGTTGGGAGTGGTGTGAATGGAGTACAAGGATTACTACCAGGTTCTGGGTGTGGATCGAAACGCGAGCGAGAAGGATATTAAGCGGGCCTACCATCGGTTGGCCCGTCAATTTCATCCCGACGTTAACCCGGGCGATAAACAGGCTGAGGAGAAGTTCAAAGGGATTAACGAGGCCTACGAGGTCCTGGGTGATCCGGAGAAACGGGCCAAGTACGACCGGCTGGGTGCCAGTTGGCAGCAGTGGCAGCGTATGGGTTACGACCCGGGGCAGTTTGATTGGTCCCAGTGGTTCGCTGGTGCGCCGCGAGGGACGCGAGTAGAGTGGAGTGGCGATCTGGGTGATCTCTTTGGCGGCGCGGGTGCTGATGTGTTTTCGGACTTCTTCCGCGTCATCTTTGGCGGGATGGGCGGTGCAGGGCGCACGCGCACCACCGGGGATCCCTTCCGCCGCACGACGCGCCAGCGCACGCTGCGCGGACAGGACATGGAAGCCTCGGTGGAGATCGCGTTGGAGGAGGCGTCCCGTGGCACCAGCCGCGTGTTGGAGCAGGATGAGCGCCGGATTCGGATAAAGATCCCACCGGGAGTACGGAGTGGGTCGAAGGTGCGGGTCGCTGGCAAAGGCAATCCCGGCTATGGCGGTGGTCCGCCCGGCGACCTTTACCTCAATATCAAAGTCAAGTCGCACCCGGTCTTCAGGCGTGAGAGAAATAACCTGCGCTGCGACGTTGACCTGGACCTGTACACCGCTGTGTTAGGTGGTCAGGTGCGGGTCTTGACATTGAACGGCGACGTATCGCTGAAGATTCCTCCAGGCACCAACAGTGGTAAAACCTTCCGTCTGCGTGGCAAGGGCATGCCCAACCCGCGCAATCCGAAGCGGCGTGGTGACCTGCTGGCTACAGTGCAGGTACAAGTTCCCCAAAGGCTGAACGCCCGCGAGCGGGAACTGTTCGAGGAACTGGCCCGTCTCCGGGGGAGGAAGTGAAGTGACCTCACAAAAGCGTTTGGTGTTCGTCGCGTTGCCTCTGCTGTTGGTGGTGCTGGCCTGTACCTGCAGCAGCCAGGAGTTCTTCTTTGTGCCCACTCCGACTGTGCCATCTACTCCTGTGCCTGTGCCTCTGCCATCTATTCCTGTGCCTGTACTCATCGCTACCCCCACTGCCCTGCCAGAAGAAGTCATCGCCGAGGTGGATGCAGAAGACGCCTTGCTGATCAACATCTACCAGCGGGCCAACCCTGCCGTGGTCTACATCGAGGTGCTGGCGGAACACGGAGGGACGCAGGTGCCGTTTGCCACCGGGTCCGGCTTCGTGATAGATACGGCAGGACACATCGTCACCAATGACCACGTCGTTGAGGAAGCCCAGGCTGTCCGGGTCACCTTCTCCGACGGCAGTGTGACCGACGCCCAGATCCTGGGTCAGGACCCGTACTCTGATCTGGCGGTGATCCTTGTGGATGTCGCTCCCGAACGATTGGTGCCGCTGGAACTGGGCGATTCGAGCGCACTCCAGGTGGGACAGCGGGTCATTGCCATCGGCAATCCCTTTGGGCTGAAGGGCACGATGACTGTTGGTGTCATAAGTGCAGTGGGCCGTACACTGCCAGCCCAGGTGACCCAGGTCACTGGCTTCTCTAACCCCGAGATCGTCCAGACCGACGCGGCCATCAACCCGGGCAACTCCGGCGGGCCGCTGCTGGATACTCGCGGGCGGGTGGTTGGTGTCAACTGGGCCATCCGCTCAACGACAGGCACCAACGCTGGCATTGGTTTCGCCGTGCCGGTCAACGCCGTCAAACGCGTCGTGCCCTCTCTGATTGAGGAGGGTACCTACCACTATCCTTACCTGGGCATCGTTTCTAAGAGTCGCCCCACTGTGGCAGAACTGGCAGGCCCATTAGAGTTATCGGTGATGCGCGGGGTGCTTATTCTCGAGGTTCAGCCTGGGACTGCCGCAGCCCGGGCTGGCCTGCGGGACGGCGACCGCGAGGTCGAGGTCATGGGGGTGACGATTATGGCTGGCGGTGACATCATCGTCGCCATTGACGGGTACGAACTGCATGACTTCGATGACTTGGTCGCCTATCTGGTGCGCGAAACTGAAGTGGGGCAGGAGGTCGTGTTGACGGTTATTCGCGATGGGGAGGAGTTGGAGATCCCGGTGACGTTGGGAGAGAGACCGGGTCAATGAACAATGAACAATGAACAATGACCAATGAACAATGACCAATGAACAATGACTAATGAACAATGAACAATGACTAATGAACAATGGACAAACTTCAGGGATCGGGGAAGGGGGCTGCTGACCGGCTATCCGCTAACTGCTAACTGCTAACCGCTAACTGCTAACCTGCTAACTGCTAGTGGCTAACAACTCAGGAAGGGGGTAAGAGAATGTTCAAACAAGAGGACTTGCGCGAACTGGCAGTGCATCAGGCTCAGACGCCGATATTGAGCGTCTACCTGAACGTGGACCCAACGGAATGCACGACGGATGAGTATAAACTATCGCTGCGGCAAATGCTGAAGCAAGCGGAGGGATTGGCCGCATCCGAGGATATGGCAGCCGTGGAGCGGTTTTTTGACCACGAGTATGATTGGTCAGGACGTGGGGTGGTCATCTTCTCTTGTGCCAAAGAGGGGTTCTGGCGCACGTATTCCCTGGCCGTTCCTGTTGTTTCTGGGGTGACGGTGGCCCGCAAACCCTATATCTGGCCGCTGGCGGCGTTGGTGGATGCCTACGGCAGTTACGCGGTGGCACTGGTGGATCGGCGGGAAGTGCGGCTGTTACTTTTTGAGA
Organism: Anaerolineae bacterium; assembly: GCA_034430655.1. Taxonomy (GTDB): domain Bacteria; phylum Chloroflexota; class Anaerolineae; order B4-G1; family B4-G1; genus JAUWNP01. The sequence continues at coordinate 3,501 of DAOUEC010000083.1, read as the reverse complement.
TGGGCGAGTTGCAGATCAGTGATGGATATGTGGGAGAGGAAGTGCGCAAGTTAAAGAAAGGACGTGGCTCGTCGGGCGGGCCGGGGCGCCGAGGGGGAGCCCCTGTCTCGAGCCGGCGCGAGGAGGAGGTAGCGCAGCGCAACGTCCGCGAGGCGGTCAAAGTGACAGAGCGCTTCTGCCGCAAGCACAAGCCCCAGCGCCTGATTATCGCTGGCGCTGAGCCGACGGTCGCCCGCTTCCGTGAGGCCTTGTCAAAACCGTTGCAGGAGAAGATGATCGGCTCGTTCAGCGCCGATATGAACGCACTGGAGCCGGAAATACGTGAGCGCTCGCTGGAGATCTTGCAGCGAGTGGAGAAGGAACGAGAGGCAGCCCTGGTGGAGGCGGTGTTCACGGCAGCGGCGAAGGGGCGCGGCGGCGTCATCCGCCTGGCCGATACGCTCGGCGCGGCCCACGAGGGCCGCATCCAGACACTGCTGGTCGCCCGTGACTACCATCAGCCGGGTTATCAGTGCCGCAACTGTGCCTACATCACTGACCAGTCATTGGGGGTTTGCCCCTTCTGTGGCGGTGAGTTCGCAGAGATTCCCGATGCGGCCGAGGCGCTGGTGACGAAGGTGATCGAAGATGGTGGCAAGGTGGAGGTAGTGGACGATCACCCCAAGGTTGCGGAGTTCGGCGTAGGTGCGTTGCTGCGGTATTAGGGGTCTTCCTTTTCGTCGTGTCGGCATTGCAGGTGCTGCGCATCGTTTTGATCGGCTTGGTCTACGTCCTGGCCTGGGTGGCGCGGATCTCCGAAACCTTCGTCGCTGTACACTACGGGGAAGTGCCCGAACGACCTGGGATTCTGACAGAGGTCCAGGCTGCGTGGGAGCGTATTCGTGAGGCGGTGGCCGTAGAGCCCCGCCAGCGCCGGTGTGTACCGGATTCTCCTGCAACCGACGCCTGGCCGGTGACGGCGACAGGGTTATTTGACACTGCGCGGAACTTGTGATATAGTGCATTTGTATTTGGTTACAGTAATGTTGTCCTGGCAGCATTTTCCTGCCAGTTGAGGCAGGCCCAGTGAGTACGCAAAAGGAGACGGGGATGGCAAAGTCACGCACGGAACTGTTGGTAGATCGCCTGCGAGACCTGCAGGCCAGCACGCCCGACGTTGAGGCCTCAGCCATTGTCAGCGTGGATGGGTTGATTATGGCTTCCGCACTCCCGACCAGCGTGGAGGAGGATCGGGTATCTGCAATGTCGGCCGCGATGCTCTCCCTGGGCGAGCGCATCGCCAGCGAGCTGGGACGCGGCGTGTTGAACCAGGTCTACATCAAGGGCAACGATGGCTACGTCATCCTGATGTCGGTGGGCGAGGAGGCGGTACTCACAGTGCTGGCGCGCAAAGAGGCTAAATTGGGCCTCATCTTCCTAGACATGCGCCGGGCAGCCGAGGCCCTGGCTGCCTTTCTGTAGATATTTTGTAGCCTGGGTGAGGGAAGTAGAGTCAACCAGGGCTGTCGTCGTGGGCTCAACAGAGGTTACAAATCCGTTTCGTTCCTGTGTGGGGAGAGTCGCCCCCGAGCGACCCTCCCCACTTCTCTTGAGCGTCGGGTGAGGAGAGATGCGTAAGTACATTTTCTGCACCGGCGGCGTGATCAGCAGCGTGGGCAAAGGGGTAACGGCTGCTTCCGTCGGCCGGGTGTTGAAGGCGCGGGGTGTGCGTGTCTCCATCCAGAAACTCGACCCCTACATCAACGTGGATCCGGGGACGATGTCCCCCTACCAGCATGGTGAGGTCTTCGTCACCGATGATGGCGCTGAGACCGACCTGGACCTGGGGCACTACGAGCGTTTCATTGACGAGAACCTGACCAGGGCCAGCAACGTTACCACCGGCCAGGTCTACGCAGAGGTTATCGGCCGGGAGCGCCAGGGTGACTTCCTGGGTGGCACTATCCAGGTCATCCCGCACATCACCAACGAGATCAAGCGCTGCATCGTGTTGGTCGGCGAGCAGAGCGGAGCCGACGTGGTGATCGTCGAGGTCGGCGGTACGGTCGGCGACATCGAGGGGTTGCCTTTCCTGGAGGCGTTGCGGCAGATGCGCCGGGATGTGGGTCCTGAAAACACACTCTATATCCACGTCACCTTTCTGCCCCACGTCGGCGCAACCGGCGAATTGAAAACCAAACCCACGCAGCACAGCGTGCGCGAACTGCGCTCCATCGGCATCCAGCCCGACGTCATCGTCGCTCGCGCTGACTACCCGGTGGATGACGCGCTCTGTGACAAAATCGCGCTTTTCTGCGACGTCGAGCGGCGAGCGGTCGTCCCGCTCGTGACTACGCCAGTGTTGTACGAGGTGCCGTTGATCCTGGAGGATGCCGGGCTGGGGGACTTCGTCGTCGAGCGGCTGCGGCTGAATGTGGGAATCCCTGATCTGAGGGAGTGGCGCGGACTCGTGGATCGCATCCGCGCTCCCAAGCCCTCGCTGCCCATCGCCATCGTTGGCAAATACGTCGAACTCCACGACGCCTATATCAGCGTGCGCGAAGCGCTGTGCCACGCAGCCCTGGCGCACGGGTGGGACGTTGACGTGCACTACGTCAGTTCTGAAGCACTGGAGCGCGGCCGGGGTTGGGATGAACTGGAAAAGGTGGTCGCTGTGGTCGTGCCAGGTGGCTTTGGCGAACGGGGCATCGAGGGGAAGGTTGCTACGGCGGGTTGGGCGCGGGAGAACCGGCTGCCCTACCTGGGGCTGTGCCTGGGTTTGCAAGTGATGATCGTTGAACTGGCTCGTCACGCCCTGGGCAGCGAGGAGCCTAACAGCACTGAGTTTGATCTTCACACCAGGTATCCTGTGATTGATCTACTGCCCGATCAGCGGACGATCGTGAAGATGGGCGGCACGATGAGGCTGGGCTTGTATCCCTGCCACCTGGTGTCCGGAACGAAGGCAGCCGCGGCCTACGGTGTGCCAGAGGTCCAGGAACGGCACCGCCACCGCTTCGAGATTAACAACGCCTATCGTGACTTGCTGATGGAGGCGGGGCTTGTGTTCAGTGGGCTTTCACCCGATGGACGGCTGGTCGAGATCGCTGAATTGGCTGATCATCCCTTTATGCTGGGCAGTCAGTTTCATCCAGAGTTCAAGTCCCGTCCTACCCGACCTCATCCTCTTTTCAAAGCCTTCATCGCTGCGGCCATCGCCCGGTATGAGGGCACGCTAGTCAGCAGTCAGCCCTTAGCGGCTGTCTGCTAACGGCTGTCGGCTAACTGCGCACATGCTTGGCGCACGTTCGTATCTGTGCTATAATCTCCCGGCATCTGTGAAATGGAGGGAACCCTTTGCGGCGTAGAACCGGATGTATTGCCTGGCTCGTTATCATCGCTGCTGTCGTTGCACTCTTCCTCACGTGGCAGTACTTCGACTATCTTTCGACCAACCGCACCCTGCCCGCGGGGATGACGATGGTCGGTATGTCGGTGGAGGGAATGACGCGCGAACAGGTG
>DAOUEC010000082.1:0-2845 GCA_034430655.1 Anaerolineae bacterium | reverse complement strand
GGATGCGAGCGGCTCTACGGCTAACCCGCTTGGTTTCGATACGGCTTTCCGCTACGCTCCAAGCCTACTCAACCGGCGCTAGAGCGTGCTCTGCCCAGTTTATTGAGAGGATACCGAAAGGGCAACCTGCTAGCCCCAGGTTGCCCTTCTGCTCTTTCCCCACCGAGTTGGAACCTTGCCAACCGCTATATCTCTCCAGGGTGCGCCCTGCGAATCCCATAGGGGGGTCAGGCATTGGCGGGAGCGACGGGATTCGAACCCGCGATCTCTGGCTTGACAGGCCAGCATGTTAAACCGCTACACTACGCCCCCAACGGTCTACATCATACCATAACCTGCTCGCTCCGTCAAGTCACGAAGAGGGGCCAGCCCGCCGCATCCATAGCCAACCCGCCGCACCGGCGACGATGGCCTCCGCGACCAACAACACCACGATGGTGATGGCTACGTCCATCCAGAAGCGCATAGGGAACAGGCGGATCAGGGTATCGGAGTAGGGGAAGATCCAGGTTTCACCCGTAAAGAAGATGCGGTGAAATGTGGTGAAGAACTCCCCCCAACTCAGCACCATGTACGCACCGGCGGCTACCAGTAACCCCAGGGTGAGCAGGCTGCCGCTCAGGAGCGCAGCGGGTGCTCGTCTGCGCGTGTGGCGTGAGGCGGCCAGCGTTGCTATCCCCCCCAGCAGCACCAGCGCGGCGGCACCGCCAGCAAGCATGATCTGATTGTACACCGCCTGCACGTCGGCCATGTGGCGCAGTTCCCGCGCGTTGAATGTGGACTCCCCGTCGGGGAGCCGTAGGTCGGCCAAGAGTGAGATGTCCGCGTTGGTCGCCAGGTAGTCCACGCAAGTTTCGGCCAGGTGGGTGCGCTCTGCTATGGAGAGGCCGAGCGGGTCGGGTGGGAAATCCGCCTTCCCATACTCCCAGCGCACGAGCCAGTGGCCGGTCACGATGCGCACGTCAGCCGTGAGCAGGAAGATGGGCAGTGCCAGCGCAAGCAGCCATTGAACAAGACGAGGCCATAGTCTGTGGTTCATCAATCTCCTTCATCAGATCAAGGAGTAGGGAGTAGGGAGTAGGGGGCATGGCTTTTCCCTTAATCCCTACTTCTTACTCCCTACTCCCTCTTAACACAAAATCCAGGATCAGGGCGTTAGTCATCCATTCGATGGCGGCGCGGTCGTCGGTGAAGACGATCTTGCCGGGGTGTGTGGGATGCAGGTTTTCCGCCGCCTGCAGCGCCGTGGGGTATAGGAATGTGTCCCCTTCCAGGCCGGGCAGATTGTCCAGCAAATTACCGGCCTCGCTGGGCTGGACGGTGGCGACGACGATGGCGTTGAAACTGTTCGGCACGTCAATCACGTGGGCCGAGGGGAAGACCTGGAGCACAGTCGCCAGCATCGCCTCCACCAGCCGGTAGTCCTCCGGCGTGTGCCCGACGTTGATCGCGACGACGCCATCGGCGGTGAGATGGTCGCGCACCTGGCGGAAGAACTCCACCGTCGTCAGGTGCGGGGGGATGTAGGGCAGCCGGTAGGCGTCCACCCCGATGACGGTGTAGCGCCGGTCGGAGTGGGCCAGGTAGTAGCGCCCGTCGGCGACGATAGCGTTGAGGTTAGGCTCGTCCATCGCGAAGTACTCCCGCCCCACGCGCACGATCTGGGGGTCAATCTCCACTCCGTCAATGGGGAGCGGCCCGTAGACGGCGGTGTACTGCCGGGCGATGGTGCCGGCGGCCAGCCCGATGAGCGCCACGCTCTCGACCCGGTCGGGGGTATAGGGTGGGGGGTTGAAGTAAGGGGCGACGAGGAAATAATCCCACGGCCCGGGGGTGCGCAGTTGTTGGGGGCAGTAGATGGAGTGAATGCCTTGCCCTTCGTTCAGCAACAAGTAGCGGCAGCCCTCCTTCTCCACCACCTGGACGTAGTTATAGGCCGACTCGGTCTCGTGGATGGTGCCCTCTGCCGCCTTGACCGGCTGCCCGCGCAGGAGGAGCGCCAGCAGGATGATAGCGGCGGGCATCCAGAGGTACAGGAGTAGGCGGCGCGGCCCGCTGCGGGCCAACCCGATGAACGCGACGGTCAGCAGGAGCAGTGACAGCAGGACGAAGGTGTTGCGCGTGCCGATGGTGGGCACGAGCACCAGGTCGGGCAGGAAGGTGCCCAGGAAACTGCCGGCGGTCGAGATGGCGTAGACGCGACCGGCTGTCTGGCCGGCGCTTTCTACGTCTTCCATCGCCAGCCGGATGATGAAGGGTGAGACGCAGCCCAGCAGTGTGACGGGTGCGCTGAAGAGGGCGAGGACGGCGACGAAGGAGCCGGCGAGCATGGCAACGTCGAAATTGGCGAAGCCTGGCGACGCTAGCCGTAGCACCGGGTGGGCGGCGAAGGGCACGACGCCGATGAGGAAAGCGGCCCAGGCCACGATCTGGTAGAGTGTGGCGGGATGGGGGGAGCGGTCGGCCCAGTGCCCGCCGAGGAAGTAGCCCGCCGTCAGATAGAGCAGGATCAGCCCGATCAGGCCAGCCCACACCAGATTGGCGGCGCCGAAGTGGGGGCGGAGCAGGCTGGATGCGGCCAATTCGACGGCCAGTGAGACCAGCCCGCTGGCGAAGGCGGTGACGTAGAGATAGGAGTTCTGTCTGCGCATGCGTGCTGAATTATACCGCCTTTGCGCGTTCGGGCAACATGGCAACCCGCGAGCATACTATGTTTGGGGTAGTTTAAGAACTCCTTCTTTGACGACACAGGCAGATGAATGGAACACGGATCAACACGGATTGTACGGATAAACACAGAAAAATCAGTGAGAGTCCGTCTGATCCGTGACTATCCGTGTCCTAT